>CP154795.1:920048-1226731 GCA_039565995.1 Propionibacteriaceae bacterium ZF39
TCGTCGAAGGCGCGACCATCCAGGGCTGGAAAGCCGCCCTCGGCGAACTCGCCCTCGTCTACCCCGACCGCATGAACCAATACCTATAACCCATGTGACCCAGATCACTTACACAGAAAACTTGACAAGCTCGGATCTACACCGCGCCGACCCTGGCCGAGGCCGAGGATCGGTTCGCCGAGTTCGCGGCCGGCTGGGAAGGCACCTACCCGGCCATGATCGCGATGTGGCGACGGATGTGGTCCGAGTTCGTGCCGTTCCTGGACTTCCCGCCCGAGATCCGCAAACTGATCTACACCACCAATGGCATCGAGTCGTTGAACGCTCGGTTCCGCGCCGCGACCCGACGCCGGGGCCATTTCCCCGACGAGGACGCCGCCCTCAAGGTCTTGTATCTCACCGTGCTGGAACGCCGACCCAACCGGGCCAACCCCACCGGCCAGATCGCTGGCTGGAAATCCATCCTCAACGTATTGTCACTGACCTACGGCGACCGCCTAGGCATCAACTAAGACCACCGGTCAAACACAAAAAACCCGACAGACCCTCCTTCCGTGGAATCAGACCCTCCACGCAACCCGGGGCGGTTCACCGGCAGCTTCCGCAACGAGCGTCTGACCCGGGCACCTCACACCAGACCCGGCCAGGCCCGGTGCTACCCCTATTACATAAGTAGCTTCCACTGCGGAAGCGCCCTGGCGATCTTTCGGGCAGTTGATTCGGCTGCCCCGACACGCTGGTCGAGTCTTTGCGACGTGCCATCTGGCACGAGTTTGGGTGTGACGCGCGGTGTCGTGATGGCGGTCGTGCCATTTGGCACGGCCTGCTTCCATCGGTCGGCATGTCGCGCTGGCCGTCCGTCTCCGACAGCAATCGGTCGGGCCTGCTTCCGCTGCGGAAGCAATTCCATAGCATCACCAGCCGCCTCCAGCAGAGCCCACCCTCAAAGCGGGCTCCCCAAGCAATGCGGCCGAACAAGCGCCGGCAGCGATTTCACTCCCGCCGCAGCCGGGCGTACTCCTGGAGCAGGTCCGCATTGTCGATCGACGAAGGATCGGCGACCGAGCCGGGCTCCGCACCGGCCAGGATGCGCTTGATCGGCACCTCGAGCTTCTTGCCCGTGCGCGTGTGGGGGATTCCGGAAACGACGAGAATGTCGTCGGGCACGTGGCGGGGGGAGGCCTGCTCGCGGATCATCGTGTTGATGCGCGTACGCAGGTCGTCGGTGAGTTCCGTGCCTGCGGCGAGCTTCACGAACAGCGGCATCCAATAGCCGCCGTCGGGCATCTCGACCCCGATGACCAGGGATTCGTCGATCTCGGTGATGGGTTCGATCGCGGCATAGATGTCGGCCGAGCCCATGCGGATGCCGTTGCGGTTGAGCGTCGAGTCGGAACGGCCGTGCACGATCACCGAATCCCGCTCGGTGATCGTGATCCAGTCACCGTGGCGCCAGACGCCGGGCCAGACATCGAAATAGGCGTCGCGATAACGCGAGCCGTCCTCGTCGTTCCAGAAGAACACCGGCATCGACGGCATCGGGCGGGTGATCACGAGTTCGCCCATCTCTCCGATCACGGGGCGGCCCTTCGCATCCCAGGCCTCCATGGCGACGCCTAGGCAGATGCACGACAGCTCACCCGGATAGACCGGCATCGTCGGCACGAAGCCCGTGAACGCACTCACGACGTCCGTGCCGCCGCTGATGCCGGCGATGGCGACGTGCTTGCCGATGTGGTCACTGACCCAGGCATTGGCGGCGGGCGGCAGCACCGACCCGGTCGAACCCAGCACCTCGAGTCGGCTGAGGTCGTGGTCGCGGCCGGGTTCGAGCTGGGCGCGTTCGCAGGCGGCGAGGTACGCCGGCGAGGTGCCCAGGAGCTTCACCTTCAGCTCGCTCGCGAGGGACCACAGCTGGTCCTTTGCGGGGTGCGACGGGGAGCCGTCATAGGTCACGATCGTGGCGCCGACCAGCAGCCCGGCGACCTGATAGTTCCACATCATCCAGCTGGGGGAGGTATACCAGAAGAACACATCACCTGCGCGGAGGTTCGCGTGGAAGGCCATCTGCTGCGAATGCTCCAGGAGTACGCCTCCGTGGCCGTGGACGATGCCTTTCGGCTTGCCGGTCGTGCCCGACGAGAACAGCACCCACAGCGGGTGGTCGAACGGCACATTGTCGATGGTCAGGGGATGCTCGGTGGCGGTTGCGTCCGCCCAGGACAACGCATCGCCCAGCCCGGCCTCGGCGATCTCCTCGGCATCGGCACCGCGGCGCGGGACCAGGATCGTGGTCCGCAGCGACGGGATGGCCTCCCGGATGCGCGCCGTGTTCACCAGGCGATCGTGATCCTTGCCCGCATAGCGATAGCCGTCCCCGGCGATCAGCGCGACAGGCTCCAGCTGGCCCAGCCGGTCGACCGCAGCCGTCGCCGCATAGTCCTGACCGCAGGCCGACCACGTGGCGCCGATCGCTGCGGTGGCAAGGAACGCGATGACAGCCTCCGGCACGTTGGGGAGATAGCCGGCTACGCGGTCACCCGGGCGTACGCCCCGGGCGCGGAGCGTCCCCGCCAGTGCCGCGACCTGCGCGGCCAACTCGCCATAGGTCAGCTCGCGCTCCGCAGCGCCGTCCGGCTCGGAGCGATCGACGATCGCGACGGCTCCGGCCTCGAACCCGGCCCCCTCGAACACCTGACGCGCATAGTTGAGCTCGACGCCCGGGAACCACCGGGCGCCGGGCATGTCCGCGGACGCGAGGGCCGGGGCATCGCCGCGGTCGGCAGCGAGTTCGAGGAAGTCCCAGACCGCCGGCCAGAAGCGCTCGTCCCCGATCGACCACCCGTGCAGCGCCGGATAGTCGGCCAGGTCCAGATCGAACCTGTCGTTCACCCAACGGCGGAACTCATCGACCCGGGTCGTGGGGATCGACTCGTCTGTGGGAGTCCAGGACGGCTGCGGTGTCGACATCGGTCTCTCCTTGGTCTCGGCCACTCGACTCTATCCATCCCGACAGCCCCGGCCCAGAGGCCAAAAAAGCCGCCTTGCGGCGGCCTGATTTTTTGGTCGGGGTGACAGGATTTGAACCTGCGACCTCTTCGTCCCGAACGAAGCGCGCTACCAAGCTGCGCCACACCCCGATGCTCCAAGAGCTCCGTGCCCGCTGGGCACCCGATGAATGTTAGCGCCAAGTGGGCCGTGCGCCAAACCCGTTTCGCCCACCCCGTGCGGTGAGAGTGAGCAGGCTGGCTTCGGGCCGACAGGCGAAGCGATAGGGCGCGAACGGGGAGGTTCCGAGTCCCGCCGAGACGTGCATCGCGGAGGTGTGATCGCCCATGGTGTGGGTCGAGACGCCCTTGACGCGCTTCCGGTCGATATCGCAGTTGGTCACCAGTGCGCCGATGCCGGGCAGGTTGACCTGACCGCCGTGGGTGTGGCCCGCCAGGATCAGATCCATCCGGTCCGCCGCGAACGAGTCGAGCAGACGCAGATAGGGCGCATGGGTCACCGCGATGTTGATCGCTGCATCGGGATCGGGCGGCCCCGCGATCAGCTCGTAGCGGTCACGCTGCAGATGGCCGTCATCGGTCCCGCGGAAGGCGAGTTTCACGCCCGCGACATCCAGGGCTTCCCGACGGTGGGTCAGGTCGGTCCAGCCGGCCCTGGTGAACTCGGCGCCGAGCGTACGCCAGGGGAGTTCCCGCTCGGGGTGGTCCTCCGGCTGCGGCGGGCGGCTCGGCCCGGCGAAATAGCCCAACGGGTTCTTCAGGACGGGGGACAGATAGTCGTTGGACCCCCAGACGAACACCCCGGGCAGATCGAGCAGCCGACCGTACGCCTCCAGCACGTGCGGCCACGCGTCCCGGTGGGAATGGTTGTCACCGGTGTTGACAACCAGATCGGGCTTGAGCTCGGCGAGGGCCTGCACCCACGCGATCTTCTTGCGATCCCGTGGCATCAGATGAAGATCGGACAGGTGGAGCACCCTGACCGGGTCCGCACCCGCCGGGAGCACCGGCAGGGTGAACCGCCGCGTCACGAAGGCAGAACGCTCGATCAGGGCACCGTAGGCCACACAGCCGGCACCCACAGCGGCGGTCGCCGCGAGGACTCGTCCGATCACCTCGGCATTATCCCCCGGGGTTCTGCTGGCCGGGAGGCTGGTCGCCCTGGCCGGGAGGCTGGCCACCCTGACCCGGCGGCTGCTGGGCCGGGGGCTGCTGGGCCGGCGGCTGCTGCGCCGGGGGCTGCTGCGCCGGAGGCTGACTGGCAGGCGGCTGACCGGCAGGCGGCTGGCTGGCGGGAGGCCGGCTGGCAGGGGGAGCGGTCGTGGGCTGCGGGCGCGGCTGCGGGCCGGCCGAATAGACCAGATAGATCGTGCTGCCCAGGGCGGCCGAGCCGGTCTGGCTGATGCCGAGATAGGTGCCCGCCGGGCTGCTGGCGTGGCGCGTCGTGCGGCCCACGGTGAATCCCGCGTCCTCCAGCGTCGCCTTGGCCCGCTCGGGGCTCATGCCCGAGACGCTGGGGATCGACACCTGCTTGCCGTCGCGGACCTGGCTCGAGATCTGGTTGAACTTGGTCTTGGGCTTGCCCTGCAGCGCCGCCGACATCGACGGACGATAGATGTCCTGGCCGGCGTCACCGCCACCGGAGCCGGACATGTAGTAACGCGAGGCCGGCAGGCGCAGGCCCTTCAGCGTCGGGCGGCTGCGGTTCTCCCAGAAGGGATGGGTCTTGTCGATGGCGATCATGGCCACGCCGGCGACCTCGGGGGTGTAGCCGGTGAACCAGACAGCCTGGTTCGCGTCGATGGTGCCGGTCTTGCCGGCCTGCGGATAACCGCCCGGGATGGTCGCGGGGCGACCGGTGCCGGACATGACGTTCTGCAGGATCGAGTTCATGCCGTCGGCAACCTCGGGCTCCATGACCTGACGGCAGTTCGCGTCGGGCACGGGGACCTCGCGGCCGTCCTTGTCGACGATGCGCTTGAGAACGATCGGCTCGCAGTGCTTGCCGCGGGCGGCGAACGTGGCGTACGCCTCCGTCAGCGACAGCGGGGTGATCTCGGCCGAACCGAGCACGAAGGAGGGCTTGGCGTTGAACTCCTCGACGATGTCACCCTTCGAACCGAGCTTCACTCCCATCTTCTGGGCCATCTTGGTGGTTTCACAGCCGCCGGCATCGCGGATCAGCTGGACGAAGTAGGTGTTCACCGAATAGGCCATCGCGCGATACATATCCATCTGGCCGTTGACACCGGTGGAGTTCTTCACGGTCCAGTCGCCGACGAGGCGTTCGCGGCCCGAACAGGTCTTGAAGCGCTGGCCGCCGAACTCCATGCTCGCTGCGGCGTTGTAGCTCTTCGACGGCGACATGCCGAGCTCGAGGGCGGCAGCGGCGGCGAACGGCTTGAAGGTCGAGCCGGCCTGATAGCCCTCGGCGCCACCCATGTCGTTGTCGCTGAGCGAGCCACCCACGGCGTAGTTGTAGTAGGTCTCGCCCGCTGCGCCGTTGTCACCCATCACGGGGCGGTTCTGGGCCATGGCCAGGATCAGGCCGGTGCCCGGCTGAATCATGGTCATGGTGGAGATGACCGGATCCTTGGGGTCGAGAACCTTGTCGATCGAGGCCTGGGCCGCATCCTGCGTACGCGGGTCGATCTCGGTCTCGATGGTGAGGCCGCCGCGCTTCAGGGTGTTGAGGCGCTCGTCGGGGGTGTTGCCCAGCGCCGGCATCTTCTCGAGGCTGCGTTTCACATAGTCACAGAGGAATGGATAGCGCGTGCCGACACAACCGTTCGGGAAGCGCTGCACCTTGCCCGGATCCCAGCCGACCTTCTTGGCCTCGTTGGCTTCCTCGGGGGTGATCACCTGGAGCTCGGCCATGCGGTTGAGCACGACATTGCGACGGTCCAGGGCGATCACGGTGTTGCGGATCGGATCGGTCGCCGTCGGGTTCTGCACCAGTCCCGCGAGCAGAGCCGCCTGGTCGAGGGTGAGGTCCTTGGCGCTGGTGTTGAAGTAGTGGTGGGCCGCCGACTGCACGCCGTAGGCTCCGTCGCCGTAGTAGGCGATGTTGAGGTAGCGCTCGAGGATCTCGTCCTTGGTCAGGCGCTTCTCCAGCGCGATCGCGAAGCGAAGTTCCTGGATCTTGCGGCTCATCGTCCGCTCCTGGGCCTTCTTGATGCCCGCATCGTCGCCGCTGATCTTGGCCGACTCGATCTGAACCATCTTCACGTACTGCTGCGTGAGGCTCGAGCCGCCCTGCGTGCCCCCCGAACCGGAGGTGTTGCGCACCAGCGCGCGGAGGGTCGCGCGCACGTCGAGCGCACCGTGCTCATAGAAGCGGTGATCCTCGATGGCGATCTGCGCTTTCGCCATGTTCGGGTTCATCTCCGCCAGCGGCACGTAGATCCGGTTTTCTTCCCAGAAGGTCGCGAGCACCTCGCCGTTGGCGAGCAGCACGCGGGATCGCTCCGACTGCGGTGGGGTCTCCAGCTCGGCCGGAATGTGTTCCATCCCGCTCGACACGGCCTTGGTGGCAGCCCCCGCCATGCCGGCGAAGGGGATGAAGAGACCCGCGACGAGGACGCCGGCGAAGATGCTCACCACCACGAACATGAGGGCGCGATAGACGGTCGTGCCGGCCTGCGCAGGAGATTTGGCCATGGCGAACAGGGTACGCGGGGCTTCTGACGCCCCCAAAATCGTTGTTTCGCTGTGTCGCAAGGTCGCTGGGTGGGAAGGGCCGTCACGACTTCGTTCTGGCCATGACTGGGTCGTCCGACCAGCGTTTTACCCACAAGTAGTGAGACCTTAATCTCAAAGTACCCTCATTTAGTGGCGTAAAAATGTAGGGCATCGTAGTATTCCGGGCATCTCATCCACCCGCCGCTGCAATGACGCACAACCACAGGGGGTTGCTATGTCGCTTGCGCCATCGGACTGGACCCTCGAAGCGAGATGCCAGGGATCGGCCGACTCGTTGTTCGTAGAGGGTGCCCAGCAGAAGAAGGCACGCCAGCTCTGTCGCGGATGTGCAGTGCGCAGTCACTGCCTCGCCGAAGCGCTGGACAACCGCATCGAATGGGGGGTGTGGGGCGGCATGACCGAGCGCGAACGCCGCCACCTCCTGCGAGTCCGCACCGACGTCGAATCGTGGGCGTCACTCCTGCTCGGCCAGAAGAGCCCCGATCGTTCGTAGTGATTCCAGGTCGTTGACGTCCTGGGATTGCGCCGTCACCTCGGCCATGGGGATCTCGGGATTCGTCAGCTTGAACTTGTCGATCAGTTCGCGCTCGCGCTCAACGGTGAGCATGCGCCTGGCATGACAGTCCAGGGCCAGTCGCTCGAGCCGGAACTGATCAGGATTGCCCTCGGGCCCCACACCCTCGCCCAGTTCTTCCACCATGGCGGTGGCCCGGGCGGCGGAAAGATCGAGTTCGCTGCGGTGGACGCGGTTGATCGCCACCCCACGCAGGGGCATCCGCTCCTCCCGCAGCCGGTCGATGAAGTACGAGGCCTCGCGCAGGGCGTCCCGGGTGGGCGTCGCCACCACGACGAACCGCGTGTGGGGTGATGACAGATTGCGGAGCGTGGCCTCGGCGCGCTGCCGGAATCCGCCGAACAGCGTGTCGAACGCGGCCACGAACGTCTGAACGTCCTTGAGCACCTGGGCGCCGAGGATCTTGCTCATCGCGCTCATCACGACGTTGACTCCGACCGACATCAGCTTGAACGGGCCCTTGGCCGGGGCCAGCAGCAGGCGGAGCATCTTGCCGTCCAGCAGGTCGCTGAGGTGCTCGGGGGCGTCGAGGAAGTCGAGGGCCGAACGCGACGGGGGAGTGTCGACCACGATGAGATCCCACCGGCCGGAGGTGCGGGCTTCGGTGTGCAGCTGGCCCAGCTTCTCCATGGCCATGTATTCCTGCGTCCCGGAGAACGAGGTCGACAGCGCCTGATAGAAGCGGTTGTTGAGGATCTGCTCGGCCTTGGCGTCACTCGCATGAGCCACGACCACATCGTCGAAGGTCCGCTTCATGTCTAGCATCATCGCGTCGAGGCTGCCGCCCACGGCCGAATCGACGCCCACGACCGCGCGCGGCACGTTGTCGAGCTCGTTCAGGCCGAGCGACTGCGCGAGACGCTTGGCCGGATCGATCGTGAGGACCACGACCTTGCGTCCCTGTTCGGCGGCACGCAGGGCGAGCGCGGCGGACGTCGTGGTCTTGCCGACCCCGCCCGAACCGCAACAGATCAGAATCTGGATGGACGTGTCGGCCAGGAGCCCGTCGACATTGGGCCTGGCCACCTCGGGCGTACGCGTCATGACACCGGCTCCTTCGTCAGCGGGGTCAACAGATTGGCGATGGCGAAGAGCGAACCGGTGTCGATCCCGGTCGGGTCGCGCGGCACATCGACCATCGGCAGGCCGAGCGTCTCGAGCTGAGCCCGACAGGCGCGTTCGTCGGCGATCCACGACGCATCGGCCGCGAGTTCCCGCACCAGCGCGGCCTGCTGGTCGGGGTCAAGCTCGGGGACGTCGAGCGGCAGTTCCCGGCGAGCTGCGGCGGCGAGCTCGGCATCGGTGAACGGAGAATCACTCACGAGGTTGCAGATGACCGAGCCGACCCGGATGCCGGTCGGCTGCAGCTCGGACACGGCCTCGATGGTCTCGGTGACCGGCATGTCCTCCAGCAGCGACACGAGGTGGACCACGGTGATCTCCGACCGGAACAGCTTGACGATCGCCGCCGCCTGGTTGTGGATCGGGCCGACTTTGGCCAGGCCGGCCACGGCCTCGTGCACGTTGAGAAACCTGGTGATGCGGCCCGTGGGCGGTGCATCCAGCACGACGTGGTCATAGGCATCAGCCCGGCCCTTGGCCTTTCGGCGTACGGACTCATAGACCTTGCCGGTCAGCAGCACGTCCCGCAGGCCCGGGGCGATCGATGTCGCGAAGTCGAAGACGCCGAACTTGTCCAGAGCGCGGCCCGCCATGCCGAGTTTGTAGAACGTATCGAGATATTCCTGCAGAGCCGACTCGGCATCCACCGAAAGGCCATAGACCTGACCGCCGGCCGGTGTCCGACACAAGCGCCGCTCCTCCTTGGGAGCGAGGGAACTGATGCCGAACAACTCGCTGATCGCGTGCCGACCCTCGACTTCGCACAACAGGACGCGGCGTCCGTCGGTGGCGAGGGCGCAGGCGAGTGCGGCGGCGATGGTCGTCTTGCCGGTGCCGCCCTTGCCACTCACGATGTGGAGCAGCGGTCCGGTCGACTCTGAGGAGCGCATGGGCACAGGCTAGTGGCGAGGTGGCAACCCGCGACACGGCCACCCCCTCGGCGAGGTCCTCCGCGATACGCAGAATTGCTGATCGAATCCGGGTGGGACGGACCGGCTACGCCCTTCTCAGCGGTGGCGGGGCGTTGCTACCGTGACGCGGACGGAGCCCACCGGATCCTGCTCGCCAGGTCGGAGCGGCTCGTCGGACGCCAACGTCGGCTCACTGCCCTGGGCCGGTTGTGATTACAGGAGGCCCACATGTCAGAGACCACCCGCACGCAAGTCGTGATCGTCGGAGCCGGTCCCGCCGGCCTGATGATCTCCCAGATGCTCGCCAACCGCGGCGTCGACTCGGTCGCGATCGACATTCGCACCCGCGAGGAGATCGAGAACACCCACCGCGCCGGCATCCTCGAGGCCCAGGCCATCAAGATGATGGACGCCGAGAATGTCTCCGATCGCTACAAGACCGATGGCTATGAACACGACGGCACGATCATCCGCGTCAACGGCGTGAGCCACCGCATCAACTTCAAGGAGCTCGTCGGCGAGTCCGTCTGGCTCTATCCCCAGACCGATGTCTTCATCGACCTGGCCAACGCCCGCCAGAAGGCTCAGGGCGATGTGCGCTTCGGCGTCTCCGATGTTGAGGTCGTGGATCCCTACAGCGACAACCCGGGGGTGAAGTTCGTCGACGCCGACGGCAACGCCCAGGAGGTGCGCGGTGATTTCCTCGTCGGTTCCGATGGCTCGCGTTCGATCTGTCGCTTCCTGATCCCGGAGGAGGGGCGTACGCAGTTCTTCCGCGAATATCCCTTCGCCTGGTTCGGCATCATGGCCGAGGCGCCGATGAGCGCCGATGAGCTCATCTATGCGACCAACGAGCGCGGCTTCGCCCTGATCTCACAGCGCACCGAGTCGATCCAGCGCATGTATCTGCAGTGCAACCCCTCCGACGACATGTATCAGTGGTCCGAGGACCAGTTGTGGGAGGAATTCCAGTCCCGTCTCGAGGGCTCCGACGGGTTCCAGCTCAAGACCGGCAAGATTTTCGAGCGTACGCTCCTGCCGTTCCGCTCGTTCGTGCAGGAGCCGATGCAGCACGGTCGTATCGTGCTCGCCGGCGATGCCGCCCACACCGTGCCCCCGACCGGCGCCCGTGGCCTCAACCTGGCGCTGTCGGATGCCCGGGCTCTCGGTGAGCGACTCGCTGCAGCCGCCAAGGGCAATGACGTGTCCAAGCTCGACGGCTATCAGGAGGCCGCGCTCAAGCGCATCTGGCGGGCCCAGAACTTCTCCTACTGGATGACCACGATGATGCACTCCCTGCCCGATGAGAACCCCTATGACTACAAGCGTCGTCAGGGTGAGCTCGAGATGGTCCTCGGTCACAAGTCCGGCCAGACCCACCTCGCCGAGGCGTACTCGGGCTGGCCGAACGAGGAGGACGGCCTCTGAGTGGTCGCCCCCTGACCGCGGACACCACTCGGTGTGGCGAGACCCCTGCTGGAGCAGGGGTCTCGTTGCGTTTGCGGGTGTTCGCGAGGGCCTCCGCCTCCGAAAGCGCGTCGACCGATCCGGATAGGTGAGCCCGGGCCGCCACACCCGGCTCCCTGTCCTACGGCTGGGCGCGTTCAGCTTGCGTTGCCGCAGAGTGGGGTGATGGGTACGCCCGTGAGCCCTCGATGGCCCTCGCGAGCAGGATCTCAGTGCTTTTCAGCGTACGTTTGTCGCTGTCAGCGCCCCTTGACTGCTTGGGCTTGCCCTCTTTCGGGGCCCAGAATCATCAAGCTTTCCCTCGCCGCTTCAGCGTGCGGTGCACCGGGCGCTCAAGACGGGAAGGCAAGCCAAAGGAGATGGGGCGCAGCCCAAGACGCCAGCGGGAGCTGAAGTCGCCAGCGAAAGCTGAACGTCCGACCACCGACCGACCTTTCGGGGCGGGGCCCATACATACCCAGCGAAGCCCGAAGGAAATAGGGTGTGCCCATGACGAAGTGGGAATACGTGACGGTGCCGGTGCTGGTGCACGCGACGAAGCAGATCCTGGACAACTGGGGTCAGGACGGCTGGGAACTGGTGCAGGTCGTGCCGGGCATGAATCCGGAGAACCTGGTGGCCTATTTCAAGCGGCCGATCCAGGCGGGAGACCAGAAGTGACGGTCACCGAGCGCCTGGGCGAACTGGGCCTGTCGTTGCCGGAGGTCGCCAAGCCGCTGGCGGCGTACGTGCCGGCCACGCGGGTCGGCAACCAGGTCTGGACGTCCGGCCAGCTGCCGATGGTGCGGGGCCAGCTCACCACGGTCGGCAAGCTGGGTGCAGAGGTCACCCTGGAGCAGGGCGTCGAGGCTGCCCGCACGTGCCTGCTCAATGCCCTCGCGGCGATCGCCGCGGAGGCCGGCGGGGTGGACCGGATCACCCGCATCGTGAAGCTGGTGGTCTTCGTCGCGAGTACGCCGGACTTCACCGACCAGCCCAAGGTCGGCAACGGTGCCAGTGAGCTGGTCGGGGAGATCTTCGGCGACGCCGGGCTCCACGTGCGCAGCGCCGTGGGCGTCTCCGTCCTTCCGCTCGACGCAGCTGTCGAACTCGAGGTCGTGGCCGAGATCGCCTGATGGACCCGAGACCAACCTTTTCGGGCAAGCACTCCTGGGAGATCTTCGAGGTGATCCCCCGGGAGCGCCTGCTCGGGCGCCAACCCTGGTTCTCCAACCCGGGCTCACCCGACCCGAGGCCGCCGCGGGCGGCCTCCACCGTGGTACCGCTGCGCCAGACCGACGACGGACTGCGCGTGTGGATGATGCGCCGCCGCGAAGAGCTCGTCTTCGGCGGCATGTGGGTCTTTCCGGGCGGCAAGGTCGACCCGATCGATGCCCATGAGCCGGATCCGTGGGTGGCCTGTGCGCTCCGTGAGTACGCCGAGGAGACCTCTCTCGAGATCTCCGCCGACCGCCTGATCCATTGGAGTCGCTGGATCACGTCCGTCGAGGCTCCGGTTCGGTTCGACACCGAGTTCTATCTGACCCGCGTACCCGACGATCTCGAGCCTCTCCCGCACGACGGCGAGGCCGAGGTCGGGGCGTGGTTCGATCCCCACGCCGTGGTCACCGCTGACCCCCTGGATCCGACGAGCCCCCGGCTGATCACTCCGACCCGCACCGTCCTCTGGGAACTGGCCCTGCTCGGTTCCTGGGACGCCATCGCCACTGCGGCCGAGTCGCGTGAGATCGAGCCGATTCTCGCGCGGATCAGGCCGGACGGAGCTGCCTACAACGTCAGCCACCCCCGACGAGACGGATCCTGGACATGATGACTCCCGTGCGACTGCTTGCCCCGAACGCAGGCTCGATGACACTCCAGGGCACCAACACATGGGTGTTGGCGCCCGACGACGCCAAGGCGATCGTCATCGATCCGGGTCCTGACGACGAGGCACACCGAGCCGCGATCGACGAGGCGTGCCCGCTCGGCATCGCCGAGGTCTGGGTCACCCATCGCCACGATGACCACATCGCGTCCGCACCCGACCTGGCCCGTTATTTCGGTGCCCCGCTCCGCACGTTCGATCCTTCGCTGAGCACGGGACGGCCACTGCAGGTGGGGGAGACCTACGGCCTGGGCGCCGCCGAACTCGAGGTGCTCCACCTGCCCGGACACACCTCCGACTCGATCGGTTTTGTGCTCACCGGCAACGATCACACGGATCTCCTCACCGGCGACATGATCCTCGGCGAAGGCACCACGGTGATCGTTCACCCCGATGGGAATCTCGCCGACTATCTCGAGTCCTTGGCGCGCATGCGCGACTTGGTCGAGGAGCGCGGCATCCGCACGATCCTCCCCGGGCATGGCGCCATCGTCGAGGATCCCAGGGCATGGCTGGCGTTCTATGCCGATCACCGCGCACAACGGTTGCAGCAGGTGAGGGCGGCGGTCGCCGCGGGCGCGGCGACTCCCGAAGATGTGGTCAGAGTGGTCTATGGGGAGCTCAACCCGGTGCTGACGCGAGCTGCGCTGGCGAGTACGCGCGCCCAGCTCGACTATCTGGACACGCACGACTGACAGCCGACCGGCCGCCGGGCGTACTCAGCGGGCCCGGCGGTTCATCCGCTCGAGATCGAGGATCGTCACCGAACGCGGCTCCAGACGCAGCCACCCGCGGGCCGCGAAATCGGCCAATGCCTTGTTGACGGTCTCGCGGGAGGCGCCGACCAACTGGGCCAACTCTTCCTGCGTGAGTTCGTGGTGCACGACAAGCCCGTTGTGGGTGCGCTCGCCGAACCGGGCCGCGAGATCGAGCAAGGCCTTGGCAACACGACCGGGCACATCGGAGAACACGAGGTCGGAGACGACATCGTTCGCCTTGCGCAGTCGCCCGGCGAGCTGGCCGAGCAGACCTTTGGCGACCTCGGGCCGACCGGCGAGCCAAGGCGCGAGATCGGCATTCTCGAGCACGCGCAGGACACACTTGGTGACCGCCGTGGCGGTGGTGGACCGGGGACCGGGGTCGAACAGCGAGAGCTCGCCGAACATCTGACCCGGGCCGAGCACGGCCAACAGGTTTTCACGACCGGTCGCGCCATGGCGCCCGAGCTTGAGCTTGCCGTCGACAACCACATAGAGCTGGTTGCCCGTATCCCCCTCGTGGAACAGCACGGCTCCGCGATCGAGGACGAGCTCGCCCATGCTGGAGCTGAGCGCCTCAAAAGCCTCGTCGTCGAGCCCTCTGAAGAGCGGTGCCTGCTTCAGGATCGCCTTCGTCTCCAACGATTCGCCTCCTCCTCCACGATGGCGACAGGCTAGCGGTCCGGGGGCACGTTGGGGAATCGCCGTCCGCGGTGCCGACACGTAGGATCGCCCGCATGAGCAATGCCAGCGTCGCTCCGGAGCCGATCACGAAGCCGGATACCGCGTTGGTACGCCGAGCCCGGCGCATGAACCGGATCCTCGCCGAGACCTATCCGGACGCCTCGTGCGAGCTCGATTTCACCGATCCCTATGAACTGCTCGTCGCGACCGTGCTGTCCGCGCAGTCCACCGACAAGCGCGTCAACCTGGTCACGCCGGTGCTGTTCGCACGCTATCCCGATGCGGCCGCGATGGCCGAGGCGGATCGTGCGGTGGTCGAGGAAATCGTGCGGCCCACCGGCTTCTTCCGGGCCAAGACCGATTCCGTGCTGCGGCTCAGTCAGGAGCTCGTGCTGCGCTTCGACGGGAAGGTGCCCGGGCGGCTCAAGGATCTGGTGACCCTGCCGGGGGTGGGTCGCAAGACCGCGAATGTGGTGCTGGGCAATGCGTTCGGAATGCCCGGCATCACCGTCGACACCCACTTCAAGCGTCTGGTCACGCGGTTCGGCTGGACCACGAAGACCGATCCCGATGACATCGAGGCCGAGATCGCCCGGCTGTTTCCGCGCAAGGACTGGACCCAGCTGAGCCACAACATCATCTGGCACGGTCGCCGCCGCTGCCACGCCCGCAATCCCGCCTGCGGCGCGTGCCCGCTCGCGCGCCTCTGCCCGGCGTACGGCGAAGGCACCACCGATCCCGTCAAAGCCGCCAAGCTGATCCGGGAGCCGCGCGGATGAGCGGCCGGAGACGGTACGCCGGCCCGGTCGCCGCGTTCGTCGTCCTCCTGCTGGCGGCCTGTGGGGGCAGCCCGGTCGGACCGGCGACGAGTGCCTCAGGCCCTGCGGAGGAGACGCGCGGACCTGCCGGCACCGCCCATGTATTGGAGCAGCGCCGGGCGGCCGGGATCGCCGACTGCCCGACCTCGGATGCGGACGTTCCGGCCCGGGCCGACGGCCTGCCGGACCTGACGCTCGACTGCCTGGGCGCGGACTCGCGCGTACGCCTCGCCGGACTCCGCGGCCAACCCCTCGTCATCAACGTCTGGGCCCAATGGTGCGGCCCCTGTCGCGCCGAGGCGCCTTTCCTGACCGAGGCCGCGACTCGTGCGGGGGACCGAGTGGGGTTCCTCGGGATCGACTATGACGATCCCAAGCCGGAGTTGGCGGTGGAGTTCGCCCAGCAGGCGGGCTGGCGTTATCCGCAGCTCGTCGACCCGGACAAGTCCATCGGACCCGACCTCCGGATCATCGGCCCGCCGCAGACGATCCTGGTCGATGCTGACGGGCGGATTGCCTACAGGCATCCTGGTCAGGTGACATCGACCGATCAACTGCTGGAGTTGATCGACAAGCACCTGGGGGTGGCCCTGTGAGCAGTGTTCCCGAACGATTCCGGGCGCTCGAGCGCAACTTGGCCCACCCCGAGATGGGCGATCAGGTCGTAGCCCAGCGCCCCGCCATGGGTGCCTCCGCCCGGCAGGCAGCGGTGCTGGCGCTGCTGTCCCTGCCGTCCGACGGGCCCACGCTGACCGTCCTCGAGCGCGCCCACACCATGCGCAACCATGCTGGCCAGATCGCCTTCCCCGGTGGGGGCGTGGATCCGACCGATGCCGGACCCGAGGACGCCGCGCTCCGGGAGGCCGATGAGGAGATCGCGCTCGATCGTGCGTCGGTGCAGCTCCTGGGCACCCTGCCGGCCGCCCACGTGGCCGTTTCCGGGTTCGATGTGACCACCGTGGTGGGCTGGTGGAGGAGCCCGCATGAGGTGTACGCCCGGGACCGCGCCGAGGTCGAGGCGGTCCACCACATCCCCGTCGATCACCTCGTCGATCCGGACAACCGACGCGTGGCGCTCCACCCGTCCGGTTATCGCGGTCCTGCGTTCATCGTCGACGATCTCTTCATCTGGGGCCTGACCGCCCACATGCTCGACGGGATCCTCGACCTCGCCGGGTGGGCCAAGCCCTGGAACCGCACTCGCCAGGCAGACATCCCGAGTCGCTTCCTCCGTGATCGCTCCCGGCGCGAACCGGGCCGTTCGCCCAACACGCACTGAGTCGGGGCTGTCTGCGCTGTGTCATGCCGTCGGCACCCCGACAACTTCGCGCTAGTTGGCCGCAGTCGCGCGGGGTGGGACTTCCTCGCGTGTGACGCATCACGAGCCAAGTCGGGTCAAGTCGCGCAGCTCCGGCCAACCCGCGCGAAGTCGCTGTCCGGCCGACGGGACGATCGCTCGCCGGAGTCTCGTCCGCCTCAGCGATGGGGCGGGGTGTCGAGGGTGCGCTCTGAGACAATCGATCAGTGACACCTACCGCGCTGAACGGGCGTACCCGAGCCAACGCACTCGCCGCCATGACAGATTCCGAGGGCCTCGACGTTCTGGTGATCGGGGGTGGGGTGACGGGCGCGGGGATCGCGCTCGACGCAACGACGCGCGGCTTGCGCACCGGCATCGTGGAGATGCAGGACTGGGCGGCCGGCACGTCGTCGCGGTCGAGCCGGTTGATTCACGGCGGGCTGCGCTATCTCTACAACCTTGATTTCGCGCTGGTGGCGGAGGCGCTCGCCGAGCGCGGCCTGCTGCTGGAGAAGCTCGCACCCCACCTGGTGCAGCCCCAGCCGTTCCTGTGGCCCCTCAAGACGCCAGTGGTGGAGCGAGGCTATTCCGCGGTCGGGGTCGGCCTCTATGACACGCTCGCGCATGTCGGTGCGGGCGGGGGAGCGGGCGTACCCGCGCAGAAGCACTATTCCAGGAAACGATCCCTCGAGATCTTCCCCGACCTGCGGCCGGACGCGCTCGTGGGCTCGATCCGGTTCTATGACGCGCGCGTGGATGACGCGCGGCTGGTGCTGGGGCTGATCCGGACGGCCTCCGGCTTCGGGGCGTACGCCGCGTCGCGCACGCAGGTCGTCGGGCTCGTTCGTGACGGTTCCCGGGTGGTCGGCGCCGAGGTCGCTGACCTCGAAACCGGCCAGCACTCGATCATCAAGGCCAGCCGCATCATCTCGGCCACGGGTGTGTGGACGGAGGATACGGAACGGCTGGCGGACATCGGCGACGATCGCGGGCTGCGGGTGATGGCCAGCAAGGGCATCCATCTGGTCGTGGACCGGGACCGCATCAAGGGCGAGACCGGACTGTTCCTGCGCACGGAGAAGTCGGTGCTGTTCATCATTCCGTGGCAGCGGTACTGGGTGATCGGCACCACTGACACGGTCTGGGAGCCCGACCGCCTGCACCCGGTCGCGACGGCCGCCGACATCGACTATGTGCTCGAACACGCGAACTCGGTGCTGTCCAGCAACCTGACGCGGGAGGACGTGGTGTCCACCTGGGCAGGGCTGCGGCCGCTGCTCCAGCCTGCGGCCTCGACATCCTCGACGAAGGTGTCCCGGGAGCACACCGTGAGTGAGGTATCCCCGGGCCTGATCGTGATCGCCGGCGGCAAGCTGACGACCTATCGGGCGATGGCCGAGGACGCGGTCGACTTCGCGCTGGGCTCCGTGACGGCGAAGCAGATCCCGTCGGTGACGGCTGATACGCCGATCGTCGGGGGCAGTGCGCTGGCCGCGGCCCGCGCGGATCTGGCCCGTCGGGCCGAAACTATGGACTGGGACGATGCCCGCGTGGAGCACTTGATCGGTCGCTATGGGAGCACGGTCGCCGAGCTGTTCGAGTTGATCGCCGACCGGCCCGAGTGGGGGCTCCCGCTGAAGGCCGCACCGGCGTACCTCCGCGCCGAGGTGGCCTATGCCGTCCTGGCCGAGGGAGCCTTCCACCTGGAGGACATCCTGCTCCACCGGCTGCGGCTGTCGGTCGAGACCCGCGACCACGGTGTGGATGCCCTCGCCGAGATCAGCGCCATCGTCGCGCCGCTCCTGGGCTGGGACGACGAGCAGATCGCTCGTGAAGAACAGAACTGGCGCGATCGGGTGGCCGCGATGGAGGCCGCCGCGCGCGAGGGCGACGATGAATCGGCGACGAAGGCTCGGCTGGCGGTCGAAGACCTGGTTCCCCTGGTAGATTTGGCCGGTCAGACCCGGGATTGATCACCAGTCTGCCTATGCAGCAGAGCGAAGGGGATAGAACATGCGACCCGGCTGTATGGACAGATTGGTGAGCCAACCAGCGGAAATCAGCCCAGAAGAAGCAATCAGCCCCGACCGGCCGAAGCCGATCGGGGCTGATGCTTGATCTGAGATCAGGCCTGGGTCGAGCGAGCGATCAGGACGGCCATCTTCGGATTGCTCCGGGCAACATCCTGGGCGAGCTCAGCCTTGGCGCGCTGGCCACCTTCCTCGGTGTTGAGGATGATGAGGTCGGTGTTGAGCTGGTGCGCCAGATCGACAACGGCCTCGCCACGACCGAACAGCGTGGCCGACAGCACCTGACCGTTGACGGGGACACCCTGGCCGGAGACCTGGTTGACATATTCCTGCAGGTTGGCGACGTGACGCGGATCGATGGCCACGTCGTTGTCGGAGACCTCGCCGGCGATGACGCGCTCGGGCGCCAGGTAGACGAGGTGGACCTGCTGGCCGGTGAGCGATACGAACTCGGACACGCGGTCGCGGGTCAGCTCGTTGCCGGTCTCGTCCACGACAACCATGATCGTGTTGTAGAGGCGGGACTTGTCGTCGCGGGAAGCCAGGGCACCGGCGGCCGGGGCCACGGTGGGTGCGATCTCCTCGGCCACAGCCTCAGCCTTGGGCTGCGGGAGGATGAGCGTGAGGATCATCGCCAGCAGGGCGATACCGGCCAACACATAGAAAATCATCTGGATCTGGCCGGCGAAGGCCGCAGCGAGGGCGCCGCCGATGATCGGGCCGAAGATCCCCCCCAGTCGGCCGAAGCCGCCGGTCCAGGCCACACCGGCCGCACGAACGTTGGTGCGGTAGTAGTTCGCAGCCATCGCATAGATCAGGGTCTGGACGCCCGAGGTGCCGACGCCGACGAGGGCGATGGTGGCCAGGAGCAGGAGGATGACGGCGATGCCGACCTCGGCGGTGATGCCCTGCTTGACCTGTGCATCGGTCGGGAGATCGATGGTGGAGGCAAGGAAGCCGATGATGGCGATGGAGATGATGCCGACGACGAAGCCGACGGCCACGATGCGCTGCGGGCTGAACTTGTCAGCCAGGCGCGAGCCGAAGAGCGTGCCGAGCATGGCGCCACCGTTGAGGACCAGCAGCAGAGCGAGCGAGCCGCTCGAGCCGAGGACCGGCAGCATGATCTTCGGCAGCCAGGTGTTCAGCGAATACACCAGCACCAGGCAGAGCGCGGAGATAAGGCCGATGAGGATCGTCGGAATCAGGTAGGCGGAGAACAGGCCGGCCCAGCCGGAGCGGGAATCGCTGGCCTTGACGGTTTCCTGACGAACCGGCGCGGCCTCGGGAATCGGGACACCGGTCTTGCGGGAGACGGCGAGTGCCTTGTCCATCTTGCCGCGCGAGGCGAGCCACGCAACGGACTCGGGCAGCTTGAACAGCGCGAGCGGGAGGATGGTGACCAGCGGGAGAGCGCCGATGAGGAACATGACGCGGAAGTCGCTGGCGTGCTCAGCGATGGGCGAGTTCATCGGGGACAGGATCACAATCGCGAGCAGAGCCGAAATGAGGGAGCCCATGGGCACACCGGCGTACACGACGGCGGTGGCAAGGTTCTTCTTCCCTGGTGGGGCGAACTCGGCGACGATCGCGCCGGTGATACCCACGAGCGCGCCGACGCCCAGGCCGGTGAACACACGCCAGATGCTGAACATCGTGACGCTGGTCGCGAACGCGCTCAGAGCCATGCCGATGGAGAACCAGGCCAGCGAGCCCAGGACGACCATGCGCCGGCCGATAATGTCACCGATGGTGCCTGCGACAAGGGCGCCCACGAGAACGCCGATCATGGCGTACGAACCGACCACGCCCGCCTGGGCCGCGGTCAGGGGGGTGCCGAGGACGGCATTGCCCGGCTCACCGAGCATGAAGCGCGGCAGGACCGCGCCATAGACGACGAGATCGTAGCCGTCGAAAACCAGGCCCGCGAAGGCCAGACCGACGACCCAGGCGACGGTGCTCCGCCGCTTCTTCTGCATCTCGGGGCTTTCATAATCAATAGGTGGTGCTGCAGTTGCCTGCGACATTGTGCCTCCTTGCACTCTTCGTGTCGGGGCATGCGCCCCGGTAGTTCGCCCCTAGGGTGTCAGGGGTTCCTGCCGCCGGGTACCCAGGGTTTTGCCTAGCCTTTGCCCGGAGCGGTCTCCCGCAGCTGCTGACGTGCCTCCCACAGCACGTTTCGCAGTCGAATCCGTATGAATCCCCCCGCGCGTGGCAGTTTGCCGCTGTTCCGCGGTCCGGCACAAGAAGGAAAGTGGCCATTCGGACAAACGAGACGCATTCGTTGTGCTATCTGTTAAGGCTCCTGTTTTCCCCAATGGGTCCCGTTATGCAAGGCTTCGCTTATGGAGGGCGTACTCATTCGCCGCGCCGGTGCGGCCGACGGCCTGCTGGTTGCCGCACTGACGATCCAGGCGGCCCGCGAGGAGGGGCTCGTGCCCCCGGTCGGATTTCTCGATCGGTACGCCGACGCCTGGCTCGCGCAGCGTGAGGCGTACCCGACTTGGTGGGCCGAAGCCGAGCGCCAACATGTCGGACTCCTGGTGGCCCACCGGATCCGGCCGCTGCCCTGGCCGGACGAGCCCGGCGCCGGAACGCTGCGGCCCGTGCGGCTCTTCGCCCGCCCAGACTATGCCGTCGACGTGATCACCTCGGCGCTCCGCGCGGCTGCCCGCGAGTGGGCAGCCGCACACGGCATCGTCACGTTCGACCTCGACTGATTGGTACGCCTTAGCGGCTGAGTTCGACCGGCCGGGACCAGTCGATGCCGCGCAGGAACAGGGCCCCGGCGACGAAATAGCCGACGCCGATGAAGATCCAGCCCCAGGAATTCTCGGGGCTCAGCCCCATGAAGCCGAGCAGCAGATTGGCGACGTGTGACCCGGCGTGCACGCCGGGTCACACCGACTTCAGCCGCAAGACCAGCACCGCAGCCAGGAAACCGAAGCCGGTGGGCCAGATCAGATAGAGCAGTCGGTCGCTGACCGGCATCCCGGCACCGCTGGTCGAGAACCAGTGCAGTGCGCCGAAGACACGGTGGAGACGATCACGGCGGCAACCGGACGATTCCGCATGGTCTGCATGAGCCAGCCGCGGAAGAGCAATTCCTCCGGGATGCCCTGCAGGAAGAACGCCTGGGCCAACCGGGCGGCGGTGGTCGCAATGGCGACCCCGATCGTCGCTTCTGCCCAGTTCACCGGGTGTTGCTCGACCCTGCCCGCCGCGAAGAGGATCAGGGTGATGCCACCGCCGATCAGCAGGCTGAGCCCGATACCGAGGCCGAGCAGGCCGAGGCTCGATCGGGACCAGCGCCAGCCGGATTCGCGCAGCGGGCGCCGCTCGACGAAACGCATCATGAGCCACAGCAGCAATAGCGCCACCGCAAAGGTCATCACGCACTGGACGATGTTGACCGTGGCGGCGGCGATCTGGTTGTCCGTCTTTCCCGCCAGGCCCGGGACCAGGAGGAGCGCGACGGTCGAGAACATCGCGAGCAGGAGTGCTACCGGTGCGAGCGCGATGCGCAGGACGAGGGGCCAGCGCGACCGGGATCGAGCGCGGTCGTCGGTTTCGGTTTGTGTGGGAGTGCCGGAGGCGTTGGCAGGCGAGTCTTGCAGTGGGGCACCGGTGGTCATGCCCCAAGACTTACGCCCTGCGCGGGCCGCCTGTCCGTGCCGTCGGTCATGATTCGGGCGGCGTACCCACGACCCAGGTCACGAGTCCGCCGCAGCGAGGCGGGGTCTATCTAGAGTAAGTCCATGAGCAGTTCGCGCCGGATCAGCCTGTTGATCGACGGGTGCCTTGCCGTGCAGGTCCTGATGATCCTGGCGTCTGCGCTCATGATCATCGACCAGTCCCTGACCTGGGGCCTGGTGGGGATCGGCAGCGGGATCGCGATCGGGCTCGGATGGATCCTCTATCGGGTCCGCGGCTGGGTGGTCGGGTTGTGGCTGGTGCTGGCGGCCTCGATCGTCGGCGGCATGGTGGACGGCGGCATGGTGGCCCTGCTGCTCCTGCTGATCGGCCTTGCCGTGATCGTGGTCGAACAGGGCATCCGTTGGGGGCTGATCGCCGGGCTGGCCGTGGTGTTGGCCCTGGCCGTCATTGTCTGGATCTTCCGCGACTCCGTGGGGTCGGTGGTGAGCCAGAGCATCGGAAACATCATCCTCGTGGCGCTCGGACTGGTCGGCGGGCTGATGCTGCTGCAGCTGCGACGAGACCGCGAAGCCAATCAGCGGCTGCTGGCCGAACTGCGCGCCTCCGTCGATATCGAGAAGGAGCTGATGCTCGCCGATGAGCGGTCGCGTTCCGCGCGCGATCTCCATGACGGCCTCGGCCATTGGCTCACGCTGATCGCGATGAATCTCGAGTACGCCCAGCGGGTGCGCGACTCCGATCCCACGTCGGCCTGGACCGAGGTCGCGGGCGCACGTGAGGAGGCGCGGGATGCGCTCGCCTACATGCGGCGCTGGGTCCGTGCTCTCAATCCGCCGCGGGAGCCCAATCTCTCGGGCAGCGCGGCCCTGGAGGCGATCGCCGACAGTTTCCGGGGTACGGGACTGAACGTGTCGGTGAGCCAGACCGGGCAGGAGCAGCCGATGGGCCGCGAGACGTCCCTGTTTGCCTATCGACTGGTCCAGGAGGGCCTGACCAATGTGTTGCGGCACTCTTCGGCCGATCGGGTGGACATCACGCTGCGTTGGCTGGAGGAGGATGTCGAGCTCGAACTCGCCGACAACGGTGGCGGAGGGACAGCCAACGGTGGGGGATCGGGCGGCTTCGGACTGCGCTCGCTGGAGGAGCGGGCCCGTGAACTGGGCGGCACCTTCCACGTGCGCGACACCGGTGAGGGAGTGGTCCTGACCGGCCGGGTTCCCGCACCTCGACTCGTGGAGCTGGGAGACCCCCTGTGATCAGTGTCCTGGTCGTGGACGATCAGCAGCTGTTGCGGCGGGGTCTGCGGTTGCTCCTCGGCACCGAACCCGGCATCGAGGTCGTCGGAGAGGCGGCTGACGGGCAGGAAGCGCTCGTCATGGTGGAGCGACGCCGGCCCGATGTGGTGTTGGCCGATGCTCGAATGCCCGGCATGGACGGACTGGAACTCGTGCGCGCTCTCGCCGGACTGGACCCGCCCGTGACGGCCGTGGTGCTGACCACGTTCGATGACGAGGACATCGTGCGCGGGGCCGTCGGAGCCGGGGCGGCAGGGTTCCTGCTGAAAGACGTGACGACCGATCAGTTGGCCGAGGCCATCCGCGCAGTCGCGCGGGGTGGGATGGTGATCGATCCGCGCGTGGCACGCATCGCCTTCGGCCCCGAAGAAGTCAGCTCACCCGATCCGCTGGCCATCCTCACGCGCGCCGAACGGCTGGTTGCCGAGCGCATCGCACGGGGATTGACCAACGCCGAGATCGCCGCCGAACTCGTCATCGCCGAGGGCACGGTGAAAAACCATGTCATCAACCTGCTCCGCAAGCTGGGCCAGCGCGACCGCACCGGGTTGGCCCTGGCGCTCTATCGCGCGCTGTCCTGATCTTCGGCCAGCGCCTTGGCGCCTCCGAACCGATTGTCAGATCGGCAGCTTCTTGAAGATCGGCCGCGGGATGTGGCGCAGGATGAGCATGACGAGCTCGAAGAGCGGGGGAGTCCATACGACGGGCTTCTTCTTGGCTGCAGCATTGACAGCCAGGCGCGCGACTTCGTCCTTGTTGACCGTGAGGGGGGCTTCCTTGATTCCCGCGGACATCCGCGTACGCACCTGGCCCGGGCGTACCACAGTGACGGTCGGGCCGAACGGCGCAAGTGCCTCGCCCAGGTTCATATAGAAACCGTCGAGACCGGCCTTGGAGGATCCATAGACGAAATTGCTGCGGCGTACGCGCTGGCCCGCGGCCGAGCTCATGGCGATGATCCGCCCGAAGCTCTGGGCCTTCATCTTCTGCCCGAGCAGCACGCCCACCGACACTGCGGCGGTGTAGTTGATCTGGATCTCGCGCACCGCGGCCTTCTGGTCCTGCCAGACCTGCTCCTGCTCGCCCATGATTCCGAACGCCACGATCGCGACGTCGACATCGCCACCGGACCAGGCGGCGTCCACCGTGGCCGGGTGGGAATCGAAGTCGAGGGCGTCGAAGTCAACCCACTCGACGTCGGTGGCCCCGGCGGCCTTCAGTTCTGCCATCGCGCGGTCCCGATCCGGGTCCTGCGGCAGGCCGGCAAGAACGACTTTCGCAGGATTCTGTTCGAGATATTCGGCGCAAATGGCGAGTCCGATTTCGGAGCTACCACCGAGCAGCAGGATTTTCTGGGGATTGCCGACGGCATTGATCACAGGGATTCCTTCGTCAGATCAGTTCGAGACGGCGCGCCATATCGGACGCGAAAACGGCGGTCGGGTCGACCTTGCGGCGGGTGGCGACGAATTCGTCGGTACGCGGATACATCCGGCGGAAGTTCTCGGCGGAGACTCTGGAATCCTTGGCCGTATAAACGCGGCCCCCGAATTCCATGATGCGCTTGTCGAGCTCGTTGCAGAACTCGCCCAGGCCCTTCTTGATGGGGAAATCGACGCACACGTTCCAGCCTTCCATCGGGAAGGAGATCGGCGCGCGGTTGCCGGGGCCGAACAGCTTGAACACGTTGAGGAACGAATAGTGCCCGGACTTCTGGATATCGCGGATGATCTGCTTGAACGGCTCGACGGCATCCATCGGCACCAGCGTCTGGTATTGCAGGAAGCCCGCCGGGCCCATGGCCCGATTCCATTCCCCGAACAGATCGAGCATGTGATAGAACTGCGTCAAATTCTTGATCTTGTTGCGATTGGTTCCGCCCATTCGATAATAGGCCTCGCCCACCAGCGAGAATGTGTATTTATTGGCGAGCCCGTTGGGGAAAATATCCGGGAAGGTCAGCAGCGTCGGCGCGTCGAACAGCAGGGGATTCTTCGCCAGCTTGGGCGCGAGATCCTGCAACTGATCGAGCGTCGCCAGATTGCCGCGCGAGATCGCCGCCCGGCCCAGCTTCGGGGGTCCGGAGATCGCATCGAACCAGGCGCTCGAATAGGTGTAATTGTGTTCGGAACCGTCGCTGTGGAATGCGACGGTCTCATCGAGATTGTTGGTGCGATCGTCGTCGGCCAGGAAGTACGCCGTTTCGGTGCGGGTCATCCTGATCTTGCACCGCAGGATGATGCCCGTGAGGCCCATGCCGCCCACGGTCGCCCAGAAGATCTCGCCGTCGGGATCGTCGTCGGAGCCGTTGGGCGTCACCGTCAGCACCCGGCCGTCGGCCACGAGGAGCTGCATCTCGGTGACGTGGTCACCGAACGAGCCGGAGCTGTGGTGGTTCTTGCCGTGGATGTCGTTGCCGATCGCGCCGCCCACGGTGACCTGCCGCGTACCCGGCAGGACCGGCACCCACAGGCCGAACGGCAGCGCCGCCTTCATGAGGGTCTCCAGGTCGACCCCGGCGTCGCAGTCGACGATCGCGGTGGACTCGTCGATGGAGTGGATGCGCGCCAGCGCGGTCATGTCGACGACGAGGCCGCCGGCATTCTGGGCGACATCGCCATAGGACCGGCCCAGGCCGCGCGCGATGATGCCGCGCCGCAGGTGGGCAGGCTTGGTGTCGTTGTCCTCCGCGACCCGGGCGACCGCACGGGCGATCAACTCGATGTCGGGAGTGGAAAGCACATGGGCAACGGTGGGGGCAGTGCGGCCCCAGCCCGTCAGCCGCTGGGTCGTGGTCGGGATCTCGGTAGCCATCACCCGCAGGCTACTCCACCGGTTCGCCCCGTGGTCGATGGAGGGCTGTGGCGTAGGCCACCGCACCGCGCATCGCCGTGACCTCGGTGTCGATCTCATGTGAGACCGCGCGGAGCTCGGACGTGTGCGCCGACAGTCGTTCGGCGAAGGCATCCCCGAACAGATCCCACGCACGGACCACGCCGCCACCGCAGGCGACATGTTCGGGGCCGAAGGTCGCCAACCAGGGGGCCAGCGCGTCGGCGAGCGCAGCGAAATCGGCCTGCAGTGCGGCCAGGAGCCCCCTGTCGGCCCGGGCGCGGTTCGCCAGTTCTGCGAACGTCGAGCAGCCGTGCTGGTACGCCAGCGCGGTCGGGCCGAAGCGTGACTCGATCGTCGCCGCGGGTACGTCCCGGGTCGGCGCCCCCGCAGGTTCCGTCGTCGGGTCCGGCGCGACGGGCAGGGCGTACACCTCGCCGCCGGGTGGGACGCGCCCGTCGAGCACGGGCAGGCCGTTCTCCACGAAGGCCGACCCGATCCCGGAGCCGAAGGTGAGCGCGAGGACCCGGCGTACGCCCGAGGGAACTGCGGCGACCGCAGAACCCATCCCGAACGCGAGGGCGTCGTTGACGAAGGTGATCGTGTGGGCGGCCAGGAGTGGCCGCAACACGGCCGCCACGTCGTGACCCGCGAGTGCCCGCAGCTTGCCGGACGGGTGTTCCCCGCCGATTCCACCGGCATAGTCGAACGGACCGGGAATCGCCACGGCCCACGCCCCGGGCAGGGGGCGGGGCATTCCCACCAGGGCGGCGTCGACGGCGGCGGTGAAGGCCTCGATCGGACCGGTCGAATCAAGCGGCTGTCGCCGGAACCCGGTCAGGGCCGAGGTGTTGGGATCGACGAGGGCCACACAGACGTGACTCCCGCCGATCTCCAGGCAGCCGAGGGGCCCGGCCGGCTCGCTCAGCGCAGCGCCTCGGGGTGGCGGAATGTCTTGCGCTCGAGCTCGGTGGTCTTGACGTTGGCGGTGGCGCGGGTGACCGCGTCCTTGATCGATTCGATGGAGGCCTGCGCCTGGGCGACGGTCCGCTGCGGACCCTTCACCTTCTTCACGAAGATGAGGCCGCCGACGGCGAGCCCGCCCGCGATGACGAACACGATCAGGGCCATGATCAGAAATCCGAGAGCAATGCCGCCGGTGTCGGCATCGAACAGCTGGCCCAGAGCGAGGGCGCCCGCCAGAAACAGCAGGGACAGACCATTCATCGCGAAATAGCCCGCCACGAGGAACAGTCCGGCGCCGATGCCGCCGGACTTCGCCTGCGGCATGAGTTCGGCCTTGGCCAGCGCGATCTCGCTCTGCACCAGCTGCTGGATATCGGACTTGACTTGGCCGATCAGATCGCCGATCGCGGCCGGCGGCTGGGGGCCACGAGCGATGAGGTCCTCGCGGATGATGTCATCAGGATGCGCCATGTGGCTGAGCCTAGTGCTCCGGCCCGGTGGTGCCCACCCCAGGGCGCGTCTCGGGAACGGACCCGGTCCCTGCCCGCACTCGTGCCCGACTCCGCAGCACGATGGTGGCGATGATCGCGGCGATGACGGAGGCCGTCAGGACCGCGGCCTTGCCCTGCTCGAGCAGGTCGGGCCGACCGGGGAAGGCGAGTTCGGTGACGAACAGGGCCACGGTGAAGCCGACGCCCGCCAGGATGCTGACCGCGAAGACCTCCGACCATTTCAGCCCCGGGGTCAGTTCGGCTCGGGTGAAGCGCGTTGTGGCGTACGCCCCTGCGAACACGCCCAACGCCTTGCCCAGCGTGAGGCCGAGAACGACGCCGAGACCCACGGGTGAGGTGAACATGTCTTCGAGCGCGGCAGGGGACACCCGGACGCCCGCGGCCATCAGGGCGAAGATGGGCACTACGAGGCCGGCCGACACGGGATGCCAGAAATGGATCCAGCGGTCGGCCGGGTCATGCGGGTCATCGGCGTCGGAGCGGGACAGGAGGCCGAGGAGTACGCCCGCGATCGTGGCGTGGACGCCGCTCGACAACATGCACCACCAGGCGATGCCGAAGAGGACCACATAGACGGGCCACAGCGAGACCCGGCGTCGCTGCAGGAACCACCAGGCAGCCGCACAGGCGAGTGCGCCGGCGAGCCATCCCAGCGCCAGGTCCGAGGTGAAGACCAGCGCGATGACGAGGATCGCGCCCAGGTCGTCCACGATCGCCAGGGTCAGCAGGAACGCCCGCAGCCCAATGGGCAGTTTGGGGGCGACCGCCGCGAGGATCGCCAGCGCGAACGCGATATCGGTGGCCATGGGGATCGCCCAGCCGCCGAGGTTGCCGCCGGGCATGGCCAGGTTGACCGCGACATAGATGCCGGCCGGAACCGCCATGCCGGCCACGGCCGCGACGACCGGCACGAGCGCGGCTGCAGGGTTGGCGAGTGTGCCCGAGGTGAGCTCGCGTTTCAGCTCCAACCCGGCCACGAAGAAGAAGAGGGTGAGCAGGCCGTCCGTCGCCCAGTGCTGGATGGTGAGCGGGCCGACGGGGAACTGGCGGACCGATTCATAGGCCTCGGGCCCGAGGTTGGCCCAGAGCAGTGCGGCGATCGTGGCGGCCAGCATGAGCGCACCGCCCACGGGGGCCGGCCGGAGAAACTTGGGGATGACCCGCAGGTCGTCGGCTGTGACGCCGAAAACGCGGACGCGTCGGGAGGGGGAGTGGGTGCCCATGTGGGCCTCCTGGAAGTGGGCGACAACGACAAACGCCGACCAGACTTCCCGGCACACCGCTCAGCAGCGTACCCGTCCGGTCGGCGTCGTGTCGCGCCAGATCCTCGCGGCGTCGATCAGCTCACTTCTTCAGACCCTTGGCGATGCTGTCCATCACGGTCGAATCGGTCAGGGTCGTGACGTCGCCGATGTCCCGGTTCTCTGCGATGTCGCGGAGCAGGCGCCGCATGATCTTGCCCGAGCGGGTCTTGGGCAGTTCGTCGACGATCATGACCTGGCGGGGCTTGGCGATGGGGCCGATGTCCTTGCCGACGTGATTGCGCAGCTCGGCCGCCATCTCATCGCTGGCCTCGAAGCCCGAGATGAGGATGACGAACGCGACGATCGCCTGGCCGGTCGTGGGATCGGAAGCGCCGACCACGGCCGCTTCGGCGACCGCCTCGTGGCCCACCAGGGACGACTCGATCTCGGCCGTCGACATGCGGTGGCCCGACACGTTCATCACGTCATCGACGCGGCCCAGGAGCCAGATGTCGCCGTCTTCATCCTTCTTGGCACCGTCACCGGCGAAATAGCGATCGCCGAACCGGGCCCAATAGGTGTCGATATAGCGCTGGTCGTCTCCCCACAGGGTCCGCAGCATCGCGGGCCAGGGCTTGGTGACCACGAGCAGGCCCGATTCCCCGTTGGGCAGGGAGTGGCCCTCGTCGTCGACGACATCGACGGCCACGCCCGGGACCGGCGTCATCGCCGAACCCGGCTTCGCGGTCTCGATGCCGGGCATCGGCGCGATCATGTGCATGCCGGTCTCGGTCTGCCACCACGTGTCGGCGATCGGGCAGCGGCCGCGACCGATGTGCTCGTGATACCAGTTGTAGGCCTCCGGGTTGATCGGCTCGCCCACCGACCCCATCATCCGCAGCGACGACAGATCGAACTTGGCCGGGATCTCCTCGCCCCACTTCATGAACGTGCGGATCGCGGTGGGCGCGGTGTGGAGGATCGTCACCTTGTATTTGTCGATGACCTCCCACCAGCGGCCCTTGTGAGGAGCATCGGGTGTGCCCTCATAGAGCACCTGGGTTGCCGCGTTGGCCAGCGGGCCATAGGTGACATAGGAGTGACCGGTGATCCAGCCGATGTCGGCGGTGCACCAATAGACGTCGGTCTCGGGCTTGAGGTCATAGGTCGCCCACATCGTGTAGGTCGTGCCCACCAGATAGCCGCCCGTGGTGTGGAGGATGCCCTTGGGCTTGCCGGTCGAACCCGACGTATACATCACAAACAGCGGGTGTTCGGCCGGGAACATCTCCGGGGTGTGCTCGCTGGGCTGGGTCGCGACGACGTCGTCCCACCAGACATCGCGGCCCTCGGCCATCTCGGTGTCCTGGCCGGTCCGCTTGACGACGACGACCTGGCGTACGCCCGGCGTGCTCTGGAGCGCCTTGTCGACCGCAGGCTTGAGGGCCGAGGGGGACCCGCGGCGATAACCGCCGTCGGCGGTGATCACGACCTCGACGCCGCAGTCGTTGATGCGGGTCGACAGGGCATCGGCGGAGAAGCCGCCGAAGATGACCGTGTGGATCGCGCCGAGGCGGGCGCAGGCGAGCATCGAGATGACCGCCTCCGGGATCATCGGCAGATAGATGGCGACCCGGTCGCCGGACTTCACGCCCAGGGACGCCAGGCCGTTGGCGGCTCGACAGACCTCGGCGGTCAGTTCGGCATAGGTGATGTCGCGGTTGTCGCCCGGCTCACCCTCGAAGTGGATGGCGACCCGGTCGCCCAGGCCGTTCTCGACGTGGCGGTCGGCGCAGTTGTAGGCCGCGTTCAGCGTCCCGTCGGCGTACCACTTGGCGAACGGCGGGTTCGACCAGTCGAGGGTTTCGGTCGGTTCGGTGCCCCAGGTCAGGCGCTTCGCCTGTTCGGCCCAGAAGGCTTCCGGGTCGGCCGCTGCGGTGTCGAGAGTTTCCTGGGTGACATTCGCATGGGCCGCCAACTCAGCGGGTGGGGGATAGCGATGATCGGCAGGATCCGTCGCTCGAGTATCAGCGGTCACAGTGTCAGCCTCCTTGATGGCACGGTTCACGTCCTCTTCGAACTCTAGGGGACAGGTCCGACCTTGTGCGCAGGAAGGGGGAGATCTTTGGGCGACTCGGCCTCCGTGAAATGTCGGAGGTCGCCGTTACGCTGGCCGCGTGGTGGAACAGGGCGAGGGGCAGGCGGTCCGGCGATGGCCGATCGAGCGGGTCATGGCCGCTGCCCCCGACACCGCCTCGGCCGTGGCGGGGCGACGTCTGGCCGGGCCCGGGCCGTGGTCCGAAGTGGGTCAGGACGGGCCCGTGATCTGGGGGCGGTGCAGGGGCTCGGCGCGCGAGCCCTATCGCGTGGTCGTCGACACTTCTGCCCCGCGTTATCAATGCACGTGCCCGTCGCGGAAATTTCCCTGCAAACATGCGCTGGGGCTGCTTTTCCGGTGGGCTGAGCGGCGGTTCCCGGCCGACGAGGGGGTACGCCGGGTCGGTGCCGGACCGGGTGACGCTACTCGCTCCGAATCGCACTCCGAGGCGGTGCCGACGCCTGACGCGCCGGACGATCCGAAGGCGGCCGAGCGGGCCGCTGCGGCACGGGCCCGCGCTGAGGAACGCGATGAACGGGTGGCGGCCGGCCTGCTGGAGCTTGATCAATGGCTCGGTGACCGGCTCTCCGACGGTTTGGGTCGGCTGGCGGCCCAGCCGCGAATGCTCGAGGACATGGCGGCGCGCATGGTCGATGCCCAGGCGTCCGGAGTGGCGAGGACGCTTCGGCGCCTGGCTCTCGTTCCCACCGGCTCCGATGCCTGGGCCAGCACGATGTTGGGCGCGTTCGGGATGCTGGGCCTGCTCGCGAAAGCTTTCGCCCGCCGTGACGAACTCGATCCCGAATTCGTGTCGACCGTGCGGGCCCATCTCGGGTTCAACGTGGCCCGCGCCGAGGTGTTGAAGGCTCCCGGGGTGGCCGATCACTGGTCGGTGATCGGCCTCCACGACACCGAGGACGACGAACGCATCTCGACGCGACGGGTCTGGCTGTTCGGCCGCGATACCGGGCGCTTCGCCGTCGTGTTGCTCTTCTCCATCAACGGAGCGCCCTATGAAATGACCGTGGCACCCGGCATGGAGCTGGATGCGGATGTGCATTTCTATCCGGGGCGGCCGGCGCTGCGGGCACTGATAGGCAACCGGCGCGACGAACGCGCCCGCACGACCGGGCTGGCGTACTCGGGCGGGACGGTCGGGGCAGCGCGGGATGCCTGGGCCGCCGCGATCGCCGCTGATCCCTGGTTGGACCTGTGGCCGGTGGCCGTGAACGGGCGGGTGGGCGTACGCCCGGACTCGCGCACCCCACGGTTCGCGCTCGTCGACGGCGAGGGTGTCGGCCTGCAGGTGACCGGTCCCGAGGCCCTGCTGTGGCAGGCCGCAGCCATCAGCGGTGGGGCACCGGCGACGTGGTTCGGGGAGATGCGGCCCGACGGGTTCAACCCGCTGGCGCTCGTCGACGCGGAGCTGACCGGTGGAGAGCTGGTGGTCCTGTGAGTGCCCTCGATCGCCTGGTGCCGGTGGCCGTGGTCGGCACAGCCCGACGCGAGATCGACGAAGAAGTCCTGAGAGAGCTGGCCGGGCCCGAAGCGCTGGACCTGCCACCCGCGCGGGCCCTTCTGCATGCGGCGACGCGTGCGGCGGTGCTCGACCGGGTCAGCGTGCCCGAAGCATCCGGCGACCTGTTGCCCGAGCCACCGGTGGAGCATCGTCCCGCGCCGTCGCGCCACTATCCGGGAACGCTTGCCCAGGCGATCGGTGGCCGGCGTTGGGCCGCCGTGGCGGAGTCACTGCAGACCTTGGCGGCGCGAGGGCTGCGGCTTCCGGTCGGCCTGCTGCATCCGGTCCTGGAAGCCGCCGTGGACCGGCGTGAGCTCCGCCCGCTCCTGCCGCCCGTGCTGGGGTCCCGTGGCCTCTGGCTGGCCCGCGCCAATGCCCGATGGGCCTTTCCGGAATTGCTGGTGCCCGACCCCGCGGCTGAGGAGGTCTGGCAGGTGGGATCGCGCGCCGAACGTCTGGCCTGGTTCGCGGCTTTCCGGGCAGCGGACCCGGCACGGGCCCGGGAGCTGCTGGTCAACGACCTGGCCAAGGAGGATGCCGGAATGCGCGCCGAGTTGCTCGCGCAGCTCGACTCCCACCTTGCCGACGCGGACGAACCCCTCCTGGAGGCCGCCCTCGACGACCGTGGCCGCGAGGCCCGGGCCGTGGCCCGGAGACTGTTGCCGCGGCTGCCGGATTCGGCGTTCGTACGCCGGATGCACGCCCGGATCGGCGCCCGCATCACGATCGCCAGTGGTCGTTGGCAGGTGGACCTGGCCGGTCTCGACGACGCCGACGCGCGGGATGGTCTTGTCGTCGACAGGAAAGAACGACCGGTCGGGGCGGCCGCGGTGCGAGCACTCGTCGCGGGCGCGCCCCTGGCCAGCTGGCCCGAGGAGTTCGACAGCATGCCCCACATGCTGGTCGGCATCCGCGATGGCCTCCTCGAGCTGGGGCCCGTGCCCGGCCTGCGGGATGCCGCGGTGCGCGAGAACGACTCCCTGGTTGCGGCCGCGGTGCTCTCCGATCCCCGCTGGCCGGCCGATCCGGAGCTGGTGGAGACCCTCGTGGTCGGGTCGGGCGCGGTGCCCGACCACGACTCGCCCATGTCGGCCACCGATATCCCCGGCCTGGACGACACCCTGGCCCGACGCGTTCAGCAGTTGTCCCCACCCAAGGCGGTGCCGGAGCTCGCGGTTTTCGGGTTCGGCCCGGTCACGGCGGGGATCCTGCTGGCCTGGGTCGCCGACAATCGCAGCGCGGGCCAACGAGGGGCTGTCCTGCAGACACTCGGCGATCACGGACCGCTCGAAACCACCGGCTTCAGTGACCTGGCCACCGACCTGCGCAGGGTTGCCGCCGGGCTCACCGGGGCCGACCGCAGCCGTGCGCTCGACGCCGCCATGACGCTCAATCTGCGCCGTTCGCTGGCGGCGGAAGCCCGACCCGATGTGCCCGAGAGGACCCCCGGATGACCGATACGCCCGAACTGCTTCGCCCCCACGCCGAACAGGTCTATGCCGAGGAGCTGGCACGGCTCGCCGCCGTCGACGACCGGCCCCGGCCTCCGTCCTGGTTGCTCTCACCCTGGGCGGTCGTGACCTATCTCATGGGCGGCACGCTGGCCGACAAGACGGTGATCAGCCCCAAATATGTGGGCAGCAGCCGGCTGATGGAGGTGGCGGTCGCGACACTGGCCACCGACAGGGCGTTGCTGTTGCTCGGCGTGCCCGGCACCGCCAAGTCATGGGTGTCCGAACATCTCGCCGCCGCCATCTCCGGCGACTCCACGCTTCTCGTCCAGGGCACGGCCGGGACGGCCGAGGAAGCGCTGCGTTATGGCTGGAACTATGCCCGGCTGCTGGCCGAGGGGCCGAGCGAGGCCGCCCTTGTGCCGTCCCCGGTGATGGTGGCGATGCGGACCGGCGCGATCGCCCGCATCGAAGAGGTGACCCGGGTGCCCGCCGATGTCGCCGACGGGCTCATCACGGTCCTGTCCGAGAAGACCCTGCCGGTGCCCGAACTCGGGACCGAGATCCAGGCCCGCCGCGGCTTCAATGTGATTGCCACCGCCAACGATCGCGACCGTGGCGTCAACGACATGTCGTCGGCTCTGCGGCGCCGCTTCAACACGGTCGTCCTGCCCTTGCCGGCGACCGTCCGCGAGGAGGTCGAGATCGTCACCAGGCGGGTTGCCGACCTCGGCAAGGCGCTCGACCTACCGGCCCCGGGCGATGCGGTCGACGAGATCCGCCGGGTCGTCACCATCTTCCGCGAACTGCGCAGCGGGTCCACCGACGACGGCCGGACCGCCGTCAAGGTCCCCTCGGGCACGCTGTCGACCGCCGAGGCGATCTCCGTCGTCACGGGTGGACTCGCGCTTGCCGCCCACTTCGGCGACGGCCGACTGCGCGCCGGAGACGTCGCAGCCGGCATCGTCGGATCCGTGGTCAAGGACCCGGTCGCGGATCGCGCGGTGTGGAACGAATATCTCGAGACCGTCGTGCGTCACCGCGATGGCTGGAAGGACTTCTATCGAGCCGCCCGTGACGCCGGCTGACCCGGGGCATCGCATGCGAAGAAACTGTCGGCGGGTCTGTTCGGGGTGGGCACCATGACCACCTCCGAGCAGCTCCGTGTGCTGGGGATCCGGCATCACGGGCCGGGCTCGGCCCGTGCGGTGCAACGGGCCCTGCGAGCGTTCGAACCGGAGGTCGTCCTGATCGAGGGACCGCCGGAGGCCGATGCTCTGGTCGACCTCGTGGGTGATCACGAGCTCGTGCCGCCGGTCGCGCTGCTGGCGTACGCCCCGGATGCGCCGGGCAAGGCCTCTTTCTGGCCGTTCGCCTCGTTTTCGCCCGAGTGGCAGGCGCTGCGCTGGGCCGCCGCCCGGGGCGTACGCGCGCGGTTCTTCGATCTGCCCGCCGCGACCATGCTCGCGCTCCGGGAGCAGGCGCTCCTGCCGCGGGCGTCCGCGGATCCGGGACCCGGCCTGTTCGACGAGGAACCGCAGGCCGGCGAGGAAGCGTCGGCGGATGATCCGGAGGACGCGCCCGCTGAGGACATCGCCTCGGAGGTGCGTGATGACCCACTTGCGTTGCTGGCCCGGGCGGCGGGTTATGACGATCCCGAGCGCTGGTGGGACGACGTGATGGAGCTGCGCGCCGAGGGCGACCCGTTCGATGCGATCAACGACGCGATGGCCGAGCTGCGGGCGGGGGAGCAGATGCGTCGTCGCAGCGCGGCCGACGAGTTGACCGAGCAGCGACGCGAGGCCCACATGCGCAAGGTCCTCCGGGCCGAGTTGAGGGCCGGGCACCGGGTCGCCGTGGTGTGCGGCGCGTGGCATGCACCGGCGCTGACCGGGAAGCTGCCCACGGCTGCGGCCGACAACGCCGTGCTGCGGGGCATGCCGAAGCGCAAGGTGAAGATGACCTGGGTGCCGTGGACCCATTCGCGACTGGCCATGGCCTCGGGCTATGGCGCAGGGGTTGATTCCCCGGGGTGGTATCACCATTTGTTCGAGGCCGCCGCGGCCGACCTCCCCGGTCCCGACGGTTCGGGTGAGGACATCGACGCGGTCGAACCACCGGTGGTGGCGCGCTGGCTGACCGACGTGGCCCGGGTGCTGCGGCATCACGACCTGCCGGTCTCGGCGGCTCATGTGGTGGAGGCGGTCCGGTTGGCCGATGCCCTGGCCGCGTTGCGGGGCCGCCCGCTGGCCGGGCTGGCCGAGGTCACCGATGCCACCCTGGCGGTGTTGTGTGACGGCAGCCGGATCGCGCTCGACCTGGTCACCCGCGAGGCGGTGGTCGGCGAGCGCCTCGGCACGGTGCCCGACTCCGCTCCCGGGGTGCCGCTCGATGCCGACCTGCGAGCCACCGCCCGCTCGGTTCGCCTCGCGTTCAGTGCTGAGCCCAAGGAGCTCACGCTCGACCTGCGACGCCCGACGGACCTCAGCCGGTCGAGGCTGCTCCATCGACTGCTCCTGCTGGGCGTGGACTGGGGTGATCCGCGGGCGGTCAGCACTGAGGGCACGTTCAAGGAGGGCTGGGACATCGAGTGGCGTCCCGAGTTGTCGGTCCGGGTCATCGAGGCTGCGCTGTGGGGCACGACGGTCCTGGAAGCGGCGACCGCGAAACTGCTGGACGCGACCGGTTCGCTGGGTGAGGTGACCTCCGGAGTCGAGGCGGCGCTGCGCTCCGACCTGCCGGACGCGCTGCCCGGCCTGCTCCGGGCCCTGGACGCCCGGGCCGCCTCCGACACCGACGTCGCCCACCTGCTCGATGCCTTCCCGGCGCTGGTCCGGGCCCAGCGCTATGGCGACGTGCGCGGCACCGACACCGGGCGGCTCGCCGAGGTCACCGAGGCACTGCTGGCACGCATCTGTGCCGGCCTGCCGCCGGTGTCGGGTGGTCTGGGTCCGGAGGCCGCCCGCGCCCTGGTCGACCGCATCGATGCCGTCCAGGCGGTCCTGCCACTGTTGGACGACCCCGCCGCCGAGGACCTGTGGAGCTCGTCGCTGCAGGCGTTGGCGGACCGGGCCGATGTCCAGGGTCTCCTCGGTGGTCGACTGGTGCGGCTGCTCACCGATGCCGGTCGATTCGACGCCCCGGAGTCGGCCGGTCGTCTCGCCCGGGCGCTGTCAGCCGGTCCCGGGCGACAGGCTGACGCAGGCAGCGCCGCCGCTGATCAGGCTCACTGGGTCGAGGGCTTTCTCGCCGGCGGGGCATTGCTGCTGATCCACGATGACCGCGTGCTCGGCCTGGTCGACGAGTGGGTCCGGGGCCTCCACGACGACGATTTTCTGGTGGTCCTGCCATTGTTGCGCCGCACGTTCGGCGCGTTCGAGCCCGCGGAGCGCCGCAATCTCGCGACGCGTACGCGCAGGTTGACCGGGGCCACCAGTCAGCCCGGCGCCCCACCCGAGCTCGGTGATGCCGAACGGGCGGGGGCGGCGCTGGCCATGGTCGATCTCATCCTCGGGTTGGCCACGACCGAGACTTCGGGGGTGACCGGATGAGTGCGCACGAGATCACAGCCGCCGAGGTCGAACGCCATCGCCGCTGGCGGCTGCTGTTGGGCAGTGACCCCGACGAGGGCGATGCCGGCGCGGGGCTGACCGGCGACGACAAAGTGGTCGATCGGGCGCTCGCCGCGCTCTATGACCGGGGTGAAGGGGAGAGCACTTCTTCGACCCGTAGCGCGGGCCTCGGCTCATCTGCACCCCGGGTGACCAGATGGCTGGCCGATATCCGCCACTATTTCCCGACCCCCGTGGTCCAGGTCATCCAAACCGATGCACTGGAGCGCCTCGACCTCGCCCGGCTCCTGGCCGAGCCGGAATTCATCGAGGCAGTGGAGCCCGATATCCACCTGGCCAGCCTGCTCGCCCAACTGTCCGAGGTGCTGCCCGAACAGGCCCGCGCATCGGCCCGGCGACTCGTGGCCCAGGTCGTCGACGAGATCCAGCGCCGCATCGCCGAGAAGACGGTGTCGCTGGTGTCCTCGGCGATCAATCGATCGTCTCGGACGCGGCGTCCGCGACCCGGCGACATCGACTGGAACCGCACGATCGCGGCCAATCTCAAGCACTATCTGCCCGACTATCGCACCGTCGTGCCCCAGCGGCTCATCGGCTATGGCCGCCGGCGCAGTGGGATTCAACGGGAGGTCATCGTTGCTCTCGACCAATCGGGGTCGATGGCCGAATCGGTGATCTATGGGGCGATCTTCACCGCGGTGCTGGCCTCCATGCCGAGCCTGAAGACGTCCCTGGTCGTGTTCGACACGGCGGTCGTCGACCTCAGTGACCGGCTGTCCGATCCCGTCGACCTGGTCTTCGCGACCCAGCTCGGTGGCGGCACCGACATCAACACCGCCATCACCTATTGCGCCCAACTTGTCTCCCGGCCCCGCGACACGATCCTGGTTCTCGTCTCCGACCTGTTCGAGGGTGGCTCCCGGCCCGACCTGCTGCGCCGGATGCGTACGCTGCACCGGTCCGGCGTGACCGTGCTCGTGCTGCTGGCCCTGGACGATTCCGGCGCTCCGGCCTATGACCATCAGATCGCCGGCAACCTCGCCGAACTGGGCATTCCGTCCTTCGCCTGCACGCCGGACGTCTTCCCCGAAGTGCTCGAGGTCGCCATCAACGGGGGCGATCTGGCGGGGTGGGCATCGGCGTACGCGGCGGCGAATGCCCAGGGACCGAGCACCTGACCTGAGCAAGGAATCCAGCGGCTGGTTGGGTCTGCTGGTTGCTGCGCCGCGCAGGGGGCCGGGCTCAACGTGCCAAATGGCACGAGTTCAGTCGGGGCGCGCGGTGTCGGGGAGGACGTCGTGCCAGATGGCACGATCACCTTCATCCGTCGGCGTGTCGCGGTCCTGGCGAGGACATGTCCGGACCGGGGATCAGAACCTCATCGAGATGCGCAGCCCGTCGTCGTCCATGGGCTGGGTCAACTCCGATTGGTCGACCCAGGCGCGCCGACACACGGCCTGGAACGGCAGCCGCAGTTCCCCGGTGCGGGCCGAACTGTCATACAGCTCGCCGACATCGGCCAGCAGCTGCGCCCGACGATCCTCGGGCAGGCGCGCGATGGCCGGGCGCTGGCGCACCATGGCCAGCAGGCTGTCGCGGGTGATCGGCACCCAGGTGCGGAACGTGCGCACGTCGATGTCGGTGAAGTGGTGCGACTCCTCGAGCGCGGTGATCGTGTCGCGGCCGAAGTCACCCATCATGGCGGTGGGGTCCTCCTCCTGCAGTCGTCGGGCCAGGCGCTTCACCCAGGGCACGGTGTCGTCACGGCTGGTGAACACGACCGCGACATGGCCCCCGGGGCGCAGCACCCGGGCAAACTCGGCCAACGCGAGGCCCGGGGCGAATCGCGTGAACGATTCCTGGACGGTGACCACGTCATAGCGGAAGCTGCGAATCGGCAGGGATTCGGCCTTCGCGATGCACACGCGGCCGGGCGGGAGCCGCCTCGCGATGCGCGCCGCGCGGGCGGGATCGCTGTCGATGCAGGTCACGTGGTGACCGGCTGTCGTCATCATCGCGGCCAGCCGACCGTCGCCGGACCCGACATCGAGCACGGTTCGGGGTTCGGGGCCAACCATCCACTCCACCGCAGCCGCCGGATAGATCGTCGAGCGGGCGGTAGTCATGGAGCACACTCTAGGACGTGACTGACCCGATGCTGGATCTTTCCCGTCTGGAGGGCGTGCCGTCCGCGGTCGCCGCCGCCATGGCGGCAGCCGACACCATCCTGCGCGACCGGGGTGAGCGACCGGTGCCCGCCGAGGATTCTGCCCGGGCCCTGCTGGCCGGGGCGCGCGCCAGCGCCGCGATGGCGGGGGAGGAGTGGGAGCCGGGTTCGGTTCGGTTGTCGACGGAGCTCATCGACCTGGCCGCATCCATCAGGCGTACGCCCGCCGGCGCACTCGCGCGGGCCCACACGCTGCTGGCCCGCGACGTGCTCCCCGAGGCCGACCTGGGCCGCGTACCCACCGACGACCCCGACCGCCTGGCCGGGCTTCTCGCCCTGCTCACCACCCCGACGCAGGCCCCAGCGCTGATCCGGGCGGCGCTCGCCCACGCAGAGATGGCCCTGCTGGTTGCCGACAGCCCGGTGCACGGATTGCTGGGCCGGGCGGTCGAACACCTGGTCCTGATCGAGGCCCGCGTCGATCCCCGCGCGGTGCTGGTGCCCGAACAGGGCCATCGGGCCGCGGGAGCGGCGTACGCGGAGAACCTGCGGCACTATGCGACCGGCACCCCGGGAGGGGTCCGTGCGTGGATCCTGCACTGCGCTACGGCGCTCACGCATGGGGCGGAGGTATCACCGCTCGGTGCGGCCCGGCGCTTCACCGACGGCGCGATCTGAATCGGAATCTCACCCCGAACGAACGAAAGCACTCGCTCAGAAGCGAGTGCCTTCGTCCACTTCAGCCGGGCGACCAAGCGTGCATTCTCTGTTGTCGGCCCGGGCAGACCCGGGACTCGACCACCTAGGAGATGGTTCGGTCAACGCGTGAGTTCCCGGCTGTCGTAGGCAGGAATCCTTCCTATATTTGTACGCCTCAGCGGCGCGAAAGGGAATACCCCGGGGGCCTTCTGCGAACTTGTCCACAGGTCGCCAACACCCGTCGCTGTCCACAGGCAAAGGGCCGGGGCTGAATCATTCGGGGCCCGGCTCGTCATGGTGCGGGCATGGAGATGACACCTGTGACCCCGGCCGTCCTCGTGACCGGGTCGAACGAAATCCGCGACCACGTGCTGGCTGCCGCGGCAGCGGCCGGCACCGACATCCGCGTGTGTGCCGATGCAGTTGAGCTGTCCGCACTCCCGACCCCCGGCATCCTGTTGGTCGGAGCTGATCAGGTGGCCGCAGTGGCCCGCAGTTCCGTGGTTGGTCGGGCCACGGTCCACCTCGTCGGCGGAGCGGGCGACCAGGCCCGGCTGTGTGAGTGGTCGGCAGCGCTGGGCGCGACTGTGCTCGTCCTCCCCGACGGGCTGCGCTGGCTGGCGGCGGCGTTGTCGGGGGCTCGTGAGGGGCGCGGGGCGACCGTTGTCGCGGTCGTCGGGGCGTCGGGTGGCCTGGGCACCTCGACGTTGGCGGCCGGCCTCGCGTGGGCGGCGGCGGAGCGGGGACTCCGGTCCGCGTTCGTCGATCTGGATGCGGGCGGGGGTGGGGCTGACCTGATCTTCGGGCTGGAGCGACAGCCGGGGTGGCGCTGGCCGGGCCTGACGGCCGCCGATGGTTTCCTCGGTGACCTCCACGAGCACCTGCCGCACGCGGATGGCCTGGCTGTGGTGAGCCACGACCGGCGGGATGCGACGCCGGTGCCCGTCACCGCGGCGGTGGCGGTGGTGCGGTCGCTGGGCCGATCCCACGATGTCGTCATCATCGACGCAGGGGCCCGGCCGGGCACGACCGAGCTGGCCGCGATCCGGGCGGCGGACGGCGGCTTGCTGGTCTGTTCGGCGGAGGTGCGCGGCCTGGCGGCGGCCACTCGGCAGCTGCAACAGATCGACGCCCACCTGCCGATGGCCGTGGTGCTCAGCCGGTTGCGGCAGAGCAGCGATGGGGTGGCCGCCGTCGAGCGCACCCTGGGCCTGTCCGTGGCCGCATCGCTCCCGGCCGACAAGGGCATCGCCGCGGGCGCCGACCGTGGTGATCCGCCGGGGCGGAATGCGGGTCGCGCGTGGCGAACCCGCTGTGGGGAACTCCTCGACGGGCTGATCGGGGAACGCCGATGAACAGCACCGATCTCGACCGGCTCCGGGCCGAGCTCGCCCGGCTCGGCCACGCTCCCAGCCCGACCGATGTGGCCGTGGCCATGCGCGAGCTCGGCTTCGTGGTGAGCGATGCCGCGCTCATGGACACCCTGGCCGCGCTGCGCCGTGAATCCGTGGGGGCCGGCCCGCTCGAACAGCTCCTGCGCCGCCCCGGGGTCACCGACGTGATCGTCAACGGGCCCGATCAGGTCTTCATCGACCGTGGTGCCGGGCTCGAGGACGGCGGGGTGCGATTCGAGTCGGAGGCGGAGGTACGCCGGCTGGCTGCCCGATTGGCTGCCTCGGTCGGACGGAGGATTGATGACGGACAGCCCTTCGTCGACGCCCGATTGACCGACGGCACGCGTCTCCACGCGATCCTCGCACCGATGGCCGCTCCGGGGACCTGCCTGTCGCTGCGCGTTCCGGCGCGGCGCCGATTCTCGCTTTCGGACTGGGTCGAGGCGGGCTCGGTGCCCCCGGCGGGGGCGGAATTGCTCGCTGGGCTGGTGCGAGCCAAGGTGGCGTACCTCGTCTCCGGCGGCACCGGCACCGGCAAGACCACCCTGCTGTCCGCGATGCTCGCCGAAGTGCCGGCGAGCGAGCGACTGCTTGTGGTCGAGGACTCGCGCGAGCTCATGCCCGATCACCCGCACTGTGTCCGCCTCGAATCCCGGCCGGCCAACGCCGAGGGCGTGGGGCGCATCGGTCTCACCGACCTCGTGCGCCAGGCCCTGCGCATGCGGCCCGACCGGATCATCCTCGGGGAGGTGCGCGGGGCAGAACTCTGCGACCTTCTCATGGCTTTCAACACGGGCCACGAAGGTGGCTGCGGCACCGTACACGCCAATTCGGCCGCCGATGTGCCCGCCCGGTTGGAGGCACTGGGAGCCCTGGGTGGATGGACGCCCCATGCCCTGCGCGCCCAGATCGCGGCGGCACTCCAGGTGGTTGTGCACCTGACCCGCGACCGTCACGGGGGTCGCACTCGGCGCCGGGTCGAGGGCATCCACCTGCTCGAGGTCGAGCGTGATCGCATCCTCACGCACCCCGCGGTGACGTTCGATCCCGGGGGGTCCCTGGATCCGGGTCCGGGCTGGGGCGAGCTGCGGGCCATGGTGCGACCGTGATCGGGCTGGCGCTGGTGTGGGCGGTGCTCGCCGCCGCCCTCGGCGTACGCCCGCCCGCGCGGGTCCCCGAGGCTGCCCCGCCCGGCCCGCCCACCGGCAGGTCCCGGGTCTCGTGGCCCTGGTTCGCCCCGGCGGTGGGGGTGGGGCTGGCGGGGGTGTTCGGGGGTACGCCCGCGGCGGTGGTCGCGCTGGCCGCAGCGATCGTGGCGATGACCGGGGTCCGGATGGTGCAGCTCCGACGCCGGCATGCGGGGGCGCGGCGAGCCACGACGGAGGTCTCCAGGGCCTGTGCGCTGCTGGCCTCGGAACTCGATCTCGGGAAGGTCCCCGCGACAGCGCTCTCGACCGCTGCCGAGGACTGCCCGGTGCTCGCCCCCGCGGCCGCCATCGCCGGGATCGGCGGTGACCCCGTGTCGGTCTGGCGTCGCCAGTGCGAGCATCCGGGCCAGGGCGGACTCACCGTGCTGGCGCGGGCCTGGCAGGTGGCCACGGATACCGGTGCGCCGCTGGCCCCCAGCCTCGAAACCGTGGCCGCCGCGCTGCGGGCGGATGAGGAGGTCGAAGGGATGGTCCTCGGCGAGTTGGCTGCTCCCCGGATGACCGGGGTGCTTCTTGCCTTTCTGCCCGCAGTGGGTGTCGCCCTCGGCTATCTCATCGGCGGGGACCCGGTGGCCTTTCTCACCGGTGAACCCGCGGGGTGGGCGTGCCTGCTCGGCGGGAGTGCACTCGCCGCCGCCGGCGTGCTGTGGACCGAACGACTGGCCTCGCAGGCCTGAGCCGAAAACTCCGACCCGACGACCTCGACCAGAAAAAGGAACCGACATGCTCCTGCTTGCCCTGATCTCTGCCGCCGGCGCCGCGCACCTCGCGTGGGCGCCGGTCGCGCGTTCGACCCGGCCCCGCCGGGACCTCACCCCGCCGACGTGGCTGGCAGCCCGGTCCGGTGCCCCGGCGCTCCGGACACGCGTCATCCTCGGAGGGATCATCGGCCTGGCGACCGTCCTTCTCGGCGAGAGCCTCGGTGTGTTGCCGGCCTTGCTGCTCGGCGCCGGCGTAGCGGCCGCCGTCGTGGTCCTGCTCGGTCGGATCGAACCGAGTTCGGCCCAGAAAGCCCGCGAGCAACGCATCCTTGACCTGCCGCACGCCCTGGAGTTGCTCGCAGGATGCTTGGCGAGCGGCCTGCCCCTGCGCCGGGCTGTCCGAGAGGTGAGCGCCGCCATGACCGGACCGATCGGCGATGATCTCCGGCTCGTGATCGGTCAGGTGGACATCGGCGTCGATGAGCGGCAGGCCTGGCTGACGCTGGAGGACTCCCCGGGCTGGACCGGGATCGCCCGGGACATCGCCCGGGCCGCCGAGTCGGGCAGTGGGTTGCGGCTGACGCTGGATCGGCACGCGGTGCGGGCCCGCAAGGTGGCTCATACCCACCGCCAGGCCCGGGCTCGCACGGTCGGCGTACGCAGCGTCCTGCCCCTGATGGTGTGTTTCCTGCCTGCGTTCGTGCTCATCGGCATCGTGCCGACGGTGGGCTCGATGATCGTGCGGTTCATGGGCAACGGATGAGCCCTCGGGATATCCACAGGCCGGTCGTGGCCCCGAGCGTCATCCACAGCTGCCTCATCTCCCTGACCAATTCCGAACTGGATCGCGCATGGTCCCGGTGCCTGATCCAGGCAACAACCAACTCAGGAGGAACCATGTTCGACATCGAGGCCGTCACCGACCACGAGGCCTTCAATACCCCCCGCGCCCGTGACGAGCGAGGGATGACGACCGCGGAATATGCCGTCGGCACGGTTGCCGCGGTGGGCTTCGCCGGCGTGCTCATCAAGATCCTGACCTCGGAGGAGGTCCGGGAGATCATCCTGCAACTGATCCTCGCGCTCATCCAGTTCTTCCTCGGCCAGCTGCCGACGGTGTTCGGCTGATCAAGCGGTCCCGGGCGAGGCGGGGGCACGGTGTGCCCCCGCCATCGGGCCGTTCTGTGGACTCACTACTCGAAGGAGCGAGATGAGACGAACCCGCGAACGGGGGATGGTCACCGCGGAGCTGGCGGTGTCCCTGCTGGGGCTCATGGTGGCCACCGTGGCGGCGATGTGGATGGTCGCCGTGATCGGCCTCCAGATCCGCTGCGTCGACACGGCCGATGAGATCGCGCGGCAGTTGGCGCGAGGTGATCGGGCGGCGGCTGATCGGGCATACGCGGCGCGGCCGCCGGGTGCCGCTGTCACGACGAGCCGGGAGGGAGCCGATGCCGTGGTGGAGGTCCGCCTGACCGCGCGCGGCCCGGCCGGGCTGCCGGGCGTACCCCTGCGGGCGCAGGCGCGCGTGGCACTCGAGAACGGCGTGGGGCCGTGACGGGGCTTCGCGGACGTCCGGGCGAGGTGGATCCGGAGCGCGGGGCGAGCACGATGCTCGTCGTCGGTGTCCTCTCCGTGGTGCTGACGGTGGCTTTCGTGGCGCTGATGGTGTCGGGCTATGTGCTGGCGGCCCAGAAGGCGCGTCAGGCCGCCGACCTCGCAGCTATCAGCGCCGCCGAGGTGGCCGCGTCGGGTGAGGAAGGGTGCCCCGAGGCGCGGCGAGTGGCCGAGGCGAACGGAGCCCGGCTGGCCTCGTGTGTGCAGGTGGGCGACGGAGTCGAATATGCGGTCACCGTGGAGATCAGGGTGACCACCGGACGCCGGTTGCCGGGCCTGCCGACGGAGCTCCCCGGGGTCGCCCACGCCGGACACATCGAGTGACGTGGACGACTTTTGTCCGTGACTACCGGGTTAAAGGGTCGGGTGCCGGAGGGGCATGGCATACTCGCGGCCACGCGAGGGAGACCACCCCGATCGGCGGGGAACTCTGCCCCTCGATTGGAGGATCAATGATGCCCCAACAGGTTGAGCTGTCCGGGTCAGACCTGTCCGTCGTGATCGTCATCGCGGCGATCGCAGCGATTGCCGTGGCGATGTCGATGGTGTTCCGTGCCCAGGTATTGAAAGCCAGGGACGGCACTGAGAACATGCGCCTGATCGGCATCGCGGTCCAGGAGGGTGCGGCCGCCTATCTCGGCCGGCAGTTCAAGACGCTGGGGATCTTCGCCGCGGGCGCCTTTGTTCTTCTGTTCCTGCTGCCCGCCGCCCACTCCGAGGGCGGCAGCGGTGAATGGGTGTTGCGGATCGCACGCTCGGTGGCTTTCCTGGTCGGGGCGGGCTTCTCGGCTCTCATCGGTTATCTCGGGATGTGGCTGGCGGTGCGCGCCAACGTGCGTGTCGCGGCAGCGGCTCGTGACGAGGGGCGCGACCCGGCGATGAAGATTGCCTTCCGCACGGGTGCTGCGGTCGGCATGGCGACCATCGGCTTCGGCCTGCTGGGCGCCGCCATCGTCGTGCTGATCTTCAAGGGCGACGCCCCGACCGTGCTCGAGGGCTTCGGCTTCGGCGCGGCGATGCTCGCCATGTTCATGCGTGTGGGCGGTGGCATCTTCACCAAGGCCGCAGACGTGGGCGCCGATCTCGTCGGCAAGGTCGAGCAGAACATCCCCGAGGATGATCCCCGCAATGCGGCGACGATCGCCGACAACGTCGGTGACAACGTGGGTGACTGCGCCGGCATGGCGGCCGACCTCTTCGAGTCCTATGCGGTGACCCTGGTCGCCTCGCTGATCCTCGGCAAGGCGGCGTTCGGCGCCGACGGCCTGATCTTCCCGCTCGTGGTGCCGGCGATCGGTGTGATCACGGCCCTTATCGGCGTTTACATCACCAAGCCCCGGGCCGGTGAGAACGGCCTGCGGACGATCAACCGGGCGTTCTATCTGTCTGCGGTCATCTCCGCGATCCTGAGTGCGGTCGCTGCCTTCGTCTTCCTCCCGGCCGATTTCGCCGACCTCGGCGTCGACAACTTCACCGGTCTGATCGACGATCCGCGGATCATGGCGCTCGCGTCCGTCATCATCGGCATCGTCCTGGCCGCCGTCATCCTGGCCCTGACCGGCTATTTCACCGGCACCGAGGACCGTCCGGTGCAGGACGTGGGGCGCACGTCGGAGACCGGCGCCGCCACCGTCGTCCTGTCCGGCATGTCGCTCGGCCTGTCGTCCGCCGTCTACACCGCCATCGTCATCGCGATCGCCGTCTTCCTCGCCTTCCTGCTGGGTGGCGTCGGCGTGATCGGCCTCTTTGCGATCGCCCTGGCCGGCTGCGGCCTGCTCACCACCGTGGGCGTCATCGTGGCGATGGACACCTTCGGTCCGGTCTCCGACAACGCCCAGGGCATCGCCGAGATGTCCGGTGACGTCGATGGCGAGGGCGCCCAGATCCTCACTGAGCTCGACGCGGTCGGCAACACCACCAAGGCCATCACCAAGGGCATCGCCATCGCCACCGCTGTCCTCGCGGCGACCGCGCTCTTCGGCTCCTATACCGACGCGATCGCCACCGTGCTCGGCGACAGCTATCAGCGCTTCGTCGAAGAGGCCGTCGTCTTCGCCCCCACCGTGTTGGTCGGCGTGATCCTCGGTGCCTGCGTCGTGTTCCTGTTCTCCGGCCTCGCGATCTCGGCAGTCAGCCGGGCAGCCGGTGCGGTCGTCTTCGAAGTACGCCGCCAGTTCCGCGAGATCCCCGGAATCATGGAGGGCACCGGTCGCCCCGAATATGGCCGCGTCGTCGACATCTGCACCCGCGACTCGCTGCGTGAACTCGCCACCCCGGGCATCCTCGCGGTGTTCGCCCCGATCGCCGTCGGTTTCGGTCTCGGTGCCCCCGCGCTGGCGGGCTATCTCGCCGGGTCGATCGCCTGCGGCACCCTCATGGCGGTCTTCCTGGCCAATGCCGGCGGCGCCTGGGACAACGCCAAGAAGCTGGTCGAGGACGGCCATCACGGCGGCAAGGGCTCCGAGGCGCACGCTGCCACGGTCATCGGTGACACCATCGGCGACCCGTTCAAGGACACCGCCGGCCCCGCGATCAACCCGCTGATCAAGGTCATGAACCTCGTCGCCGTCCTCATCGCCCCGGCGATCGTGGGCATGAGCGCGCTCAACGACAACGACTCCCCGTTCCGTTACGTGATCGCAGTGGTGGCGCTCCTGGTCGTCGTCATTGCGGTCTGGATCTCGGCGCGGCGCGATATCGCCATCGCCGAGCCGGAGCCCAACCCCGGTCTCGACGGTCTGCCCGGCAACCCTGATTGGGATGCCCTCGGGCGCGCTGCCGAGGACCGGACCGGGGCGTTCGACGAGTTGGAGGAGGCCCACGAGGACTATCAGGCCAGTCCTCACTTCCACCTGCCGAACCTGCCCCACCTGCCGGGACGCGAGCAAGATCCGGACAGGAGGAACCCGGACGCCTGACCGCACGCGTTCGGAGACCGAATCGCGACGGGGCTGGCCCACAAGGGTCGGCCCCGTCGGCGCTTTTCACGACTTCTGCGGAGTTCCGGCATCCCGTGAGCCGGATGATTACGCTGGTGCCCACACTGTCAGCGTCGACGTGATCGAGGGAGCACCATGGGCACCTACCATGACCAATTTCAGGCCAGCCTGACCGACCCGGAGGGCTATTGGCTGGATCAGGCCAAGCATGTGGATTGGTTCAAGGCGCCGACCCGCGCGCTCGATGCTTCTCGCGCCCCGATCTATCAGTGGTATCCGGATGGCACGCTGAACACGGCCTACAACGCACTGGACCGTCATGTCATCAACGGGCGCGCCGACCAGCCGGCGCTGATCCAGCACTCGGCCATCACCGGTGCCCGCAAGACCTGGACCTATGCCGAGTTGCTCGACCACGTGGCCCGGCTGGGTGGCGCCCTCAAGGCGATGGGCGTGAACCCCGGTGATCGCGTGGTCATCTATATGCCCATGATCCCGGAAGCGGTCATGGCGATGCTGGCCTGTGCCCGCATCGGTGCGGTCCACTCCGTTGTCTTCGGTGGCTTCGCCCCCGCCGAGCTCGCGATCCGCATCGACGATGCCCAGCCCAAGGTCATCATCTCGGCGTCCTGTGGCCTGGAGGGCCAGCGGGTCATCGAATACAAGCCCATGCTCGACCGGGCGATCGACAAGGCCGAGCACAAGCCCGACCACGTCCTGATGGTCCAGCGCGAACAAGCCCCGGCCGAGCTCACCCAAGGTCGTGACATCGACTTCCGCGATGTCATGCGACCCGGTGCCGTTGAGGCCGCAGAGGCTGTCGAGGTGAAAGCGACCGACCCGCTCTACATCCTCTACACCTCCGGCACGACCGGAAAGCCCAAGGGGATCGTCCGCGACAACGGCGGCCACGCAGTCGCGATGGCGTTCTCCATGCGGGAGATCTATGGCGTCGGTCCGGGTGAGGTCATGTTCACCGCGTCCGATGTGGGCTGGGTCGTCGGCCACTCGTTCATCGTCTATGCACCCCTCATCGTCGGCGCGACGACCATTCTGTTCGAGGGCAAGCCGGTGGGCACGCCGGATGCCGGCACGTTCTGGCGGGTCGTGAACGAGCACGAGGCCAAGGTCATGTTCACCGCGCCCACCGCGATGCGGGCCATCCGCAAGGTTGATCCCGACGGGACCTTCATCCGCCAGGTGGGCGTACCGTCGCTGAAAACCCTCTTCCTCGCCGGAGAACGACTCGATCCGGACACCTATCACTGGGCGACCGAGCAACTGGGCGTACCCGTCATCGACAACTGGTGGCAGACCGAGACCGGCTACCCGATCGCCTCCAACATGCGCGGCATGGAGCCGATGCCGATCAAGCCCGGCTCACCCACGGTCCCGATCCCGGGCTATGACGTGCAGATCCTCGATCCGACCGCGGCCCAGGCGCCCCGCAACGAAGAGGGTGCGATCGCGATCAAGCTGCCCATGCCGCCCGGCACGCTCTCGGGCATCTGGGGCGATGAGAGCCGCTATGTCAACGGTTATCTGACGGCCTACCCGGGCTACTACCTCAGCGGTGACGGCGGCTTCATCGACGACGACGGCTATATCTATGTGATGGGCCGCACCGATGACGTCATCAACGTCGCCGGTCACCGCCTCTCGACCGGTTCGATGGAAGCGGTGCTGGCCGGCCATCCGGCGGTCGCCGAATGCGCCGTCATCGGTGTCAACGACACGCTGAAGGGTCAGCAACCACGTGGCTTCGTCGTGCTCAAGGAGGGTGCCGACGGCGATCGCGACCAGATCGTCAAGGAGCTCATCCAGGCGGTGCGCAACGACATCGGCGCGGTGGCTTCCCTGAAGCAGATCGACATCGTCAACGCCCTGCCCAAGACCCGCTCCGGCAAGATCCTGCGCAAGACCATGCGCGAGATCGCCGACGGCGGCCAGGGCTCGATCCCGTCGACGATCGAGGATCCGCAGGTGATCGAGGACCTCCGCGCGGTCCTGACCAGGGCGGGCTGAGCATCGGCGGACGTCCGGGAACCAGTGCGTGCGTTCCCGGCGTACGCCTCGGCGTGCGACTCCGTGCCTATTCGGGCCAGGGGTTGTTGCGGATGATCTCGACGAAGTCGTCCCGTTCGAAACCGGGCGCGAAGTGTTCGAGCACGTCGGCCTTGACGTTGCCGAACGTCGTCTCCGGCCGGTGCCGGATCCCCTCCGTGAACGCCGCCAGGATGGCGTTTTTGAAGTCCGGCCGCGGGTGCACCGCCACGACCTCCGCCCGCTCCCGCTCGGACAGCGCATCCAGGCCCATGCCGAGCACGTCGGCCTCGACCCCGGCGGTCACCAGGGCGACCTCCGATGACATGAACTCGGGGATGCCCGGGGTGGTGTGTAGGGCAACACCCAGCCAGACCTGCTCGGCCCGATCTGGTGCGATGCCTCGCTCGATCAGGAAGTCGCGCGCGGCGTGGGCGCCATCGACCTCGAAGCGGATGTGGGAGTCGCGGAAGCCCTCGGTGAGACCCAGGTCGTGGAACATTGCCCCGGCATACAGCAGCTCGAGATCCACCTCCAGGCCCCGCTTCTGGCCCTGGAGGGCTCCGAACAGGAACGTCCGTCGCGAGTGGTGATAAAGCAGGTCATTCTCGACATCGCGGATGAAGGCCGTGATATCCCGGACGAGCGCGGTGTCGGGGATGGTGATGCCGGCGATCGTTTCGGTCATCAGGATTCCTTTCGCTGGGTGGTTCCACCGTGACACGAAGACAATGCGCCCTGGCATGTCCTTTCTGACAGGGATCCGACAGAATCGGACATAATGGTGGTGTGGCAGAGCATCACGTGGTCTTCCTGCTGTTCGACGGCGTCACGCTTCTCGATGTCAGCGGTCCCGCCGAAGTCTTCCGCGAAGCGGCCCGGCTGGGCGCCGACTATCGCCTCACGTTCGTCTCACCGGCGGGCTCGCCCATCCGGAGTTCGGTGGGGCTGCTCTGTGCCGTCGACGGGGCTGCCTCAGAGATCTCGGCGGCCGACACGATCATCGTTCCGGGGGCCGACGACCTGCCGTCCGCACCCGTGGATGCCGAGCTGGATGCCGCACTCCTGCATCTCAGTTAGCTCCCGGGCCATGTCCCGGGACCAACCCCACGGATCGTGAGCATCTGCACCGGCTCGTTCCTGCTCGCGCGGACCGGCCTCCTCGCCGGGTGCCGCGCCACCACCCACTGGGCTCATGCCGCGCGGCTGCGCCGGGCCTGCCCGGACGCCACCATTCATGAGGACGCACTCTATGTGGAGGACGGCTGCGTCCACACTTCGGCGGGGGTGTCTGCGGGCATCGATCTGGCCCTGTCGCTGGTCGAGGCCGATCACAGCCGCCAGCTGGCCCGGGAGGTTGCGCGCTGGCTGGTGGTCCATCTGCAGCGCAGTGGTGGGCAGTCCCAGTTCTCGGCGGCCCTCGAGTTGCCGATTCCGTCCGAGGCACCGGTCCGGGTGGCCGTGGACGCCGTCACGCGGGACCCCGCCGGGGCGCATACGTCTGCTTCCCTCGCGCGGGCGGCGCATGTGAGCGAGCGGCATCTCGCGCGCTTGTTCACCGACGAGGTGGGCACCACGCCGATGAGATTCGTGGAGGACCACCGGCTCGAACGGGCCAAGACCCTGCTGCTCGACGGAGCGTCCGTGGCCGAGGCGGCCAGGCATTCCGGCTTCGCCTCCGGCGACAACCTGCGTCGGGTCTTTGTCAGGCGTCTCGGTGTGACCCCGAGCGAGTTCCGCGCCAGGTTCGGCGGACTCACCGGCTGATTGTTCCGACGCTCAGTCCGGAAGCACCTTGCCCGGGTTGAGGATCCCGTGGGGATCGAGCGCGGCCTTGATCGACCGTTGCAGGGCGATGACGTCCGGGGCCTGCTCCTGCGCCAGCCCGTGACGTTTCAGCAGTCCGACGCCGTGCTCACCGGTCACCGTCCCGCCCAGAGCGATCGCGTCCGCGATGATCTCCTCGAAGGCCGCCTGGGCGCGACGACGCTGATCCGGATCGTCCGGGGGCGTGATCAGGAGAGGGTGCAGGTTGCCGTCACCCGCGTGGGCCAGGTTGGCGATGTGGACGTGATGGCGTACGCCGATCGCCTCGATCCGCGCGAGCATCTCGGGAACCGCGGCCTTGGGCACGCAGACATCCTCGGTGAGGACCGGCCCGAGTCGTTCGAGTGCGGGATAGGCCAGCCGGCGCGCCGCGAACAGCGCCTCGGCCTCCTCCGGGTCCTCGGAACGGACCGCGAAGGTGGCACCGGCGGACTCGAAACACCGCACCATCGCCTCGGCCTCGGCGATCCCGGCCGGCCCCGGCGCATCGCTGCGGCCCAGGAGCACGACGTTGGCGTCGACCGAGAGGCCCATGTTCTTCCAGTCGTCGACGGCCCGCAGGCAATGCCGGTCGACGAGCTCGAGTGCCGACGGGGTCAGCCCGGCCGCGGCCACCGCTTCCACCGCCCGCCCGGCATCGACGATCGAGTCGAAATAGCCTGCGACGGTGTGCTCGGGTTCGCGGGCGGGGCGGAGGCGTACCGTCACCTCGGTCACGATCCCGAGCGTGCCCTCCGAGCCGACGAGCAGCCCGGTCAGGTCATAGCCGGCGACGCCTTTCGCGGTCCGGCGGCCCACGCGGATGAGTTTCCCGGTGCCGGTCACGACCTGCAGGCCGAGGACATAGTCGCGGGTCACGCCATATTTCACGCAGCACAGCCCGCCGGCATTGGTGGCGACATTGCCGCCGATGGTGGACCAGGGCGAGGAGGCGGGGTCCGGGGGATACCAGAGTCCGTGCTCCGCGCAGGCGGCCCGCAGCTCGTCGTTGACCACGCCCGGCTGCACGACCGCGAGCCGCTCCAGCGGGTTGATCTCCAGGATCCGGATCATGCGCTCGGTCGACAGCACCACGCACCCGTCGACCGCGTTCGCCCCGCCCGACAGCCCGGTGCCCGCGCCGCGCGTGACGACGGGTACGCCCTCGGCGACGCAGACCTGCACCACGGCCTGCACGTCTTCCGGTGTTCGCGGACGCACGACCACCGCTGCTGTTCCGTGCGGCGCCCATTCCGCCTCGTCGTGGAGATAGCTCGCGATCCGGTCCGCGTCCACGATGAGGCAGTCGGCATGCAGACGGGTCCGCAGGGCGTCGATCAGCATGCGCGCCACCCTAGTCCGCCCGGATAGCGTGGCCCCGTGGAGCGCGAAGAGACAGCCGACCGGCTCGGAGATCGACTGCTGGAACTCGACTGGTCGGTCGACACCGTCCTCGAGCGGATCGGGGAGGAAGGTCAGCGGGCGTTGGGACGCAACTCGACCGTTGCGGCCGACCGACATCTCGGCAGCGCCGATGACCCCGTGGCCACGCTGACCCGACTGTGGCTGTTGCAGCAGAAGGTGGGTCGGGCGGCGGCTGATGCGGCATTGCCGGGGCTCGTCGACGACCTCACTGCGGCGGGCGTCCTGAACAGTGAAGGAGCGTCGGTCGAAGCCGCCGTCGACGTCCGGCCCTATGACTCGGACGACGGCACCAGGGGCTGGGTCGTCTCCGACCTGGTCAATGGCCTCGACGGGCTGCCCGGTCCGGCTCGTCCCGACTATGTTCTCGGCATCTCACCCGCGTCCACGAGCCTGGCCCAGATGACCATCCGGGACCGGATCGGGTCGGCGCTGGACCTGGGCGCCGGCTGTGGCGTACAAAGCCTGCATCTCGCCCGCCACGCCCGCCGCGTCGTCGCCACCGATCTCAACCCCCGCGCCAACGAACTCGCCGCCTGGACCTATCACCTCAACGACCTCGAGATCGACCAGCGGCTCGGGTCGCTCTATGAGCCGGTGGCGGGGGAGCGGTTCGACCTGATCGTGACGAATCCGCCCTATGTCATGTCGCCGCCCGGGACCGAACGCCTCGTCTATCGCGAGGGATCGATGGTCGCGGACGGGTTGGTCGAGGCGATCGTGCGGGGCTCGGCCGACCATCTCACCAACGGCGGCACCCTCCAGGTCCTCGGCAACTGGGCGATTCTGGACCCCGATCGCTGGACTGAACGACTCGCCGACTGGATCCCGCCCGGCTGCGATGCGCTGATCATGGAACGGGAACGCCTGGACCCGTATGAATACATCGAGATCTGGCTCGCCGACGCCGGCCTCGCGGGACGACCGGAGCATGCGGAGCGCTATCGGGAGTGGCTGGATTATTTCGATTCCCTGGGGGTACGCCAGGTCGGCATGGGCTGGCTCCAGGTGCACCGCTCGGGTTCGGAGGTCCCGGACCTCCGCATCGAGCAGTGGCCCCACGCCGTCGAGCAGCCGGTCGGGCCGGCGTTCGCGGCTCACCGCACCGCTGTGGCGTACGCCCGGCGGGGCGACAGCGAGATCCTCGCCACGAACTGGCGACTCGCCTCCGATGTCATCCAGGAGACCATCGGCGACCCGGGCGCGGCGGACCCCAGGCACATCGTGCTGCGGTCGCAGAGGGGTTTCCGTCGGGCGGTCGAGGTGGGTACGGCGCTGGGTGGGGTCCTGGGCGCGTGCGACGGCGAGTTGCCTCTCGGGGTGATCATCGGCGCCGTGGCCGGGCTGCTCGACGCGGACGCTGAGACACTCGTGGCGGAGCTCCTGCCCAGGGTTCGCCAGTTGTTGGCCGACGGAATCCTCGTGCTCTGACGGGGTCATCGTCGTGTGCCGAAGCGCTGGCGCTGTTCCGCAGAACATGTACGCTTCCGGAAAAAGCAGCAAGTGGGGCGCTGGCCCCTGCAAGAGCGGGGCCGATCGGCCCGGCATGGAGGATTGTTCGTGGCAACCAAGGCACCCGTGCGCCGGCTTGTGATCGTGGAATCGCCGACGAAGGCATCCAAGATCGCCAGCTATCTCGGTGATGGCTATGTAGTGGAGTCCAGCCGTGGCCACGTGCGCGACCTGCCGACGCGCTCATCCGATATCCCCGCCAAGTTCAAGGGCGAGGCCTGGACCCGCACCGGGGTCAACATCGCCAACGACTTCGAGCCGCTCTATGTCGTGACGGCCGACAAGAAGAGCACCATCCGCTCGCTGAAGTCTGCGCTCGCCGACGTCGACGAACTCCTCCTCGCCACCGACGGTGACCGCGAGGGCGAGGCCATCGCGTGGCACCTGCTGCAGGAGCTGAAGCCCAAGGTGCCCGCGCGGCGCATGGTTTTTCACGAGATCACGCCCCAGGCCATCGCCGAGGCCGTCGCCAATCCGCGCGACCTCGACACCGACCTGGTTGATGCCCAGGAGACCCGCCGCATTCTCGACCGCCTCTATGGCTATGAGGTCTCGCCTGTCCTGTGGCGCAAGGTGTCGCAGGGCCTGTCCGCCGGTCGGGTGCAGTCGGTGGCGACCCGCCTGGTCGTGAACCGCGAGCGCGAGCGCATCGCCTTCCGGTCGGCGTCCTATTGGGACCTCGATGCTGTGCTGAACGCCGGCTCCGAGGCCGAGCCGCCCACGTTTCCCGCCCGCCTGACGACCGTGGGGGAGCGCCGCATCGCCCAGGGCCGCGACTTCGATGCGCGCGGCAACCTGACCGGTGCCAACCTGGTCCACCTGGATCAGGACCAGGCACAGACCCTCGCCACCTCGCTCGAGAAGGCCGCCTGGTCGGTGGCCTCGGTCGAGTCGAAGCCCTATCGCCGCCGGCCGTACGCGCCGTTCCGCACCACCACGCTGCAGCAGGAGGCCGGCCGCAAGCTCGGGTTCACGGCCCAGCGGGCGATGTCGGTGGCCCAGGACCTCTATGAGGGTGGCTATATCACCTACATGCGAACCGACTCGGTTGCCCTGTCGTCGCAGGCGATCGATGCGGCACGCAACCAGGTGCGCCAGCTGTTCGGGGCCGACTATCTGCCCGATCAGCCGCGGCTCTATTCGTCGAAGGTCAAGAACGCCCAGGAAGCCCACGAGGCGATCCGGCCGGCGGGTGAGGTGTTCCGAACGCCGGCGCAGACCGGCCTGACCGGTGACCAGTTCCGGCTCTATGAGCTGATCTGGATGCGCACCATCGCGTCCCAGATGAAGGATGCCGAGGGGCAGTCGATCAGCGTACGCATCGATGCCCGCATGCCCGAGCCCGCCCGCTCGGCCGCCGGCGTCGATCTCGGCGACTATTGCCAGTTCACGGCCTCCGGTCGCACCATCACCTTCCACGGTTTCCTCAAGGCCTATGTCGAGGCGATCGATGAGTCCCGCGAGGGCAGCCAGTCCGATGACGCCCAGACGCGCCTGCCGCAACTGACCCAGGGCCAGCAGCTCGACGCCGATGAGGTGAAGGCCTCGGGTCACGAGACCAAGCCGCCGGCGCGCTACACCGAACCATCGCTCGTCGCCAAGCTCGAGGAACTCGAGATCGGCCGCCCGTCGACCTATGCGTCGATCATCCGCACGATCACGTCGCGTGACTATGTGTTCAAGAAGGGCTCGGCGCTCGTGCCGACCTGGCTCGCGTTCGCCGTGACCCGGCTGCTGGAGGAGCACTTCTCGAAGCTGGTGGACTACAAGTTCACCGCAGCGATGGAGGAGGACCTAGACGAGATCGCCAAGGGCGACATGGAGCGGCTGGAGGTCCTCAAGGAATTCTGGTTCGGCGCCGGTGACGAGCGCGGCCTGCACGCGTTGGTCAACGGGCTCGGCGATATCGACGCCCGCAAACTCTCGACGTTCCCCCTCGGTGAGGAGGACCTGGAGTCGGATGAGCCCCGCATCGTGGTCCGCGTCGGTCGTTATGGCACCTATGTCGAGGAGTCCGAGGACAAGCGCGCCAACGTTCCCGACGACCTGCCGCCCGATGAGTTGACGGTCGCGTACGCCAAGGAGCTGCTTTCCAAGCCCATGGGCGAGGAGGTCGCGCTCGGCACCGACCCTGACACCGGCAACGAGATCGTCGCGCGCAACGGCCGCTTCGGACCCTATGTGACCGAGGTCCTGCCGGAGGGCTCGCCCAAGTCGGCCAAGGCCCGCACGGGCTCGCTGTTCAAGACGATGACCATCCACGATGTCGATCTCGAGCAGGCGCTGAAGCTGATCAACCTGCCGCGCGTAGTCGGCAAGGATGCCGAGGGCGTCGACATCACGGCCCAGAACGGGCGCTATGGCCCCTATCTGAAGAAGGGCACCGATTCGCGGTCGCTCGACACCGAGGACCAGATCTTTTCGATCACGCTCGAGGAGGCCGAGGCGATCTATGCCCAGCCGAAGCGTCGTGGTAGGGCCGCAGCCAAGCCGCCGCTGAAGGAGCTCGGCGAGGACCCCGCGACCGGCAAGCCGATGGTCATCAAGGACGGCCGCTTCGGGCCCTATGTGACCGATGGCGAGACCAATGCCACCCTGCGTCGCGGTGACTCGATCGAGGCGATCACCCCCGAGCGGGGCGCGGAGCTCCTCGCCGAGAAACGGGCCAAGGGCCCGGTGAAGAAGGCCGCCAAGAAGGCGCCGGCCAAGAAGGCTCCGGCGAGGAAGACGGCGGCGAAGAAGGCTCCGGCCAAGAAGACCACCGCCAAGAAAACCGCCGCCAAGAAGACGACGGCCACGAAGAAGACCGTGGCCAAGAAGACCACTGCCACCACCTCCGGACCGGAATGACCCATGGCCAAGCGCAAGCGGGAACGGGTGGTGGTCGAGCCGATCGGTGAGATCCGTCGGTTCGAGATGCCTTGGGCCGCTGCGCCGGGACGGCTGGTCAACCCGGAGATCGGGCTGTGCAGCATCGCGCTGCGGGCTGGTGACCATGCGCCCTATGAGATCGATGTCACGGTCCTCGACGCCCCCGATCACCGGCTCGTCCGGGCGGGCGTCTGGCTCGCCCACCGGGTCGTGGACGACCGCGGGGAGTGGTATTTGGCGACCGACGAATGGACTCCCTGGCTTCCCGCCGAGCGCATCGAGCGCATGGGTGACGTGGACCTGCCGGACACCCTGGCCGATCTGGTACGCCCGTTCCGCCGGGGCGCAGCGCTCGGTCCGGTCGTGGCGTTGAACTGTCGACGGGAGGAGTACGCCCTGCGCGGCCCCCATGCCGAACTCGTCGCCGTCCTCCGGGACGATCGGGTCCAGGTGCGCGCCGGTGGCGTGGTGACCGCGAGCTATCGCGAGGTCACCGTCGTCGGCGTCGAGGCCCGGCTGACCGGGAGCCACCTGGGGTGGCTCACCGAGCGGTTGACCAGCGTCGGTGGCGCCCGAGTGGACGAGTTCCCGCCGCTGGCCCAGCGCATCGGTGCCCCTGCGACGGGTTTGAGCGACTTCCCCGCCCCCCGTGCCTGCCGTCCTGGGGACAGCCTCGAGAATGTCTGGGGCTATCGGGTCGGTTCCCGTTTGCGGGCGCTGACTTACGCCGACCTCGCCCTGCGTGCCGACGCCCCCGATGCGCTCGCCGACCTGCGCGGTCAACTGCTCGAGCTCCGCACCCAGTGCCGGGGGTTCACGCCGCTGCTGGACCCGACCTGGAGCCGCAGCCTGTGCGGTGATCTGCAGGGCGTGCTCGACGACCTCGCCGACAGTCCCAAGCCCCTCGCGGTGCTCAACAGCGAGCGTTATCTCCGCCTGCTCGACCGGCTGATGTCGGCGACCCGGGCGCCCGCCCTCGGGGATCATTCGGCCCAGCCGGCCGGGGTGTCCCTGGCCGCGGAGCTGCGCGCCCGGCAGCTCGAGTTTCTCCGCATCGCGGGCACTCTCGCCGAGGACTCGACCGATGAGACCTGGCAGGACGCGCTCGCCGCGGCTGTTGCGGTGCTGGACAGCTGCGGCGTACAAGTGCGGCCGGACAAGTCCGTCCAGCGACTCGCCCGCCGCATGGGCCGGATCGCGGATCTGCTGCAGGAGTGCGTGCATGCGGTGGAGGCATACGCCGCGATCGCGGTCGATGCCCTGACCTCTGCGGAAGCGTTCAAGGCCGGTCGGCGGTTCGAGCGGCTCGATGCCGAACAGCGCGTGGCCCGGCTCGATTTCCTCGACCAATGGGCCCAACGGGGTCGAAAATTGACTCTTCGGGAGGATGCGTGACGGGTCTGTTCATCGTTTTCGAGGGCGGCGACGGGGTCGGCAAATCGACCCAGGTCCGCTTCCTGGCCGAACACCTCACGCACGCCGGACACCGACTCGTCGTGACGCACGAACCGGGCGACACTCCGATCGGACTCAAGATCCGCCAGGTGGTGCTCGACCCGGCGACCGGTGATGTGGACTCGCGCGCCGAGGCGCTGCTGATCGCCGCCGACAAGGCGCAGCACGTCTTCGAGGTGATCCGGCCGGCGCTGGCCGCGGGTCAGATCGTGATCAGCGATCGCTATGTGGACTCGATGGTCGCCTATCAGGGCGCGGGCCGGGAGCTCGGTGCCGAGGAGATCCGGGGACTCGCCGAGTGGGCGACGGGGGGTCTGGTGCCCGACCTGACCGTCATTCTCGATGTCGAGCCCGACCGCGCGGTCAATCGCATCCGCGAGAAGGACCGGGTCGAGGGGGCGGGAGACGCGTTCCATGAGCGGGTGCGCAAGGAATTCCTCGACCTGGCCGACGCTGCCCCGGAGCGTTATCTGGTCCTGTATGCAAGGGACACGCGTGAGGCCAACGCGGCCGCGATCGCCGCGCGCGTGGATGCGCTCCTGGCCGAACGGGCCGACAGCAGTGCCTCCTGAGGCTGCCCGGGCGAAATTGTCGGAGCTGTCTGCGAGGGTGAAGTCATGACCGTGACCCAGGGAGCCGGCGTCTGGGCCGACCTCGTCGGCCAGGACCGGGCCGTGTCCGTTCTCCGCCGCGCCGTAACGGGGGCCGGACATGCCATGACCCACGCCTGGCTGGTGACCGGGCCACCCGGGTCGGGGCGCTCCAATGCGGCACGGGCCTTTGCGGCGGCGCTGCAATGTGAGCGCGGCGGCTGTGGTGAGTGCCAGGCGTGCCGCACGTCGTTGTCGGGTGCCCACCCCGATGTCACGCTGGTCCGCACCGAGCAGTTGTCCATCGGTGTCGACGAGGTCCGTGATCTGGTCCGGCGTGCCCAGATGAGCCCGACCCTGGGGCGTCGCCAGGTCCTGGTGGTGGAGGATGCTGACCGGGTCACCGAGCGGGGTGCCGACGCGTTGCTCAAGAGCATCGAAGAGCCGGCACCCAAGACGGTCTGGCTGCTGTGCGCGCCCACCCCCGATGATGTGGTTGCGACCATCCGGTCCCGCTGTCGATTGCTGACCCTCGCCACGCCCTCCGACCGGGCGGTGGCGACCCTCCTGATGGAGCGCGACGGCATCGAGCCGGCGATGGCCGAGTTTGCCGCCCGGGCCGCGCAGGGGCATATCGGTCGGGCGCGACGACTGGCCCGCGATGAGGAAACCCGGGCCCGGCGCCGGGAGGTGTTGTTGATCCCGAGTCGGCTGACCGGGCTCGGCCCCTGCCTCGATGCCGCCGCCAATCTCGTCGAGGCCTGTGCGGCCGAAGCGAATCAGGCGACCGCCGAGCTGGATGCGCGTGAGCGTGCCGAGCTGGGGGAGGCTCTCGGAGTCGGCACGAAGGGGGCTCGTCCGCGTCATGCCGCAGCCGCGCTCAAGGCCCTCGAGGATCAACAGAAGGCCCGGGCCAAGCGGTTGCAGCGTGACGCGATCGATCGTGCGCTCACAGAACTGACGGGTTATTTCCGCGATGTGCTGAGCCTGCAGACCGGTGCCGGAGTCGCCCTGCTCAACGAAGACCTGCGCAAACAGCTCACCGCAGCCGCCCGGGCCTCTTCGCCCGAGGGCACGCTGCGGCGGATCGATGCTCTGCTCGCCTGCCGCACGGCGCTCGAGACCAATGTCGGTCCTTTGCTGGCCGTCGAAGCGATGATGATCGGCCTCGTCGAAGCCGAACAGCGGGGTTAGTCTCCTGGACGATTCGCGTTGAAGGATTTTGCCTGCCCCAGCGCCAAAATCCTTCAACCCAATCCCTGCTCAGGCGAGCGGCGGACCGTGTCGCTCCCGCACTGACGGCGTGGGCGCTGCCACACTGGCAAGCAAAGTATCTTCCCCTGCACCAGAGGTTTCGCCATGAGCGTTCACGAGACGTTGCCACGTTCCAGCGCCGAAAACGACGACACCCAGGCCATGGATCCGGTCGAGGTCCATGACCCGCTTGATCCGCCCACCGAGAGTCGTCGCACCCTGCCGCGGCCCACGCTGGCCGACCTGCCCGTGACAGCCGAGGAAGAGCACGAGAAACCGGTGCGCCGCGGGCTCTTCCGGCGGGCCGAGGCCGAGCAGGCTGCCGATATCGCGCGTCCGGCCGCCGAGGCCGCCGCGGAGACGAAGCAGCCGACCAAGAAGACGAAGGACGAAGACGTGAGCAGGACCGAGGAGATTTCCCGGATCGAGCAGCCCGACGCCGACACCGAGGAAACCCGGCTCGACATCCCGGTCGTCCGAGCCGGCAGTTCTTCGGCAGCCCCGGCCATCGAGGACGAGGAGACTCCGCCGACCCCGGAGGAGCTGCGCGCCCAGCGGCGTGCCGAGCGTGACAAGGCCCTCGGGACCCGGCGCCGCCCCGTCGAGCCGGAGCCCGAGGTTGAGAAGAACGAGCCCAGGTTCAAGCGCACCACCGACAAGTTCCTCGGGTCGTTCGGGCTCTTCCTGCTCAGGATCGTGGCCGGCGGCATCATCGGCCTGCACGGGTTTGCTCACGCGCTCGACAACGCTGCCGTCCAGACCATGCTCGCCGGGACGATCATTCCGGAGCCGGTGATCATGTCCTATGTCCTGACCGGTGCCGAGGTCGCGATCGCGCTGGCCCTGGTCTTCGGGCTGTTCACCCGCCTGGCCGGCCTCGGGATGGCCCTGATCGGCATCGGCGCGCTCGTCTATGTCCACTGGGTCACCAACCCCTTCCGCGGCAACACGCTGGTCGGCGAACTCGAGCTGCTGCTCGCCGCCATCGGCCTGTTGTTCGTCTGCCTCGGCGGCGGAGGCTGGAGTGTCGACGCGGCGTTCCGCCGTCGTCGGTCCGCGGAGGCCTGATCATCCGGATCCGAGAAACCCCCTCGCGGGCGTACGCATCGGCGTACGCCCGCGAGTCGTTTGCGAACGCCTGACCGGAACGTCGGCGTACCCCGTAGGGTGTCCCCGTGCGCGCAGTCATGGCCGTGACCTTCACCCCCCATGGCCGCCTGAGTTATGTCGACCCGGGCGGCCTTGAAGTGCGCGTCGGGGACCACGTGCTGGTGCCGACCGAGGCGGGGCCCGAGGTGGCGCAGTGTGTCTGGGCGGCCGAGGAGGTTGACGGTCTCGACGAGGCCGACCTCCCGGTGTGTGTCGGGCTGGCCGGACCCGACGACCTGGCCCGCGACGAGGCCAACCGAAAGCGGCGGGCCGAGGTGCGCGTGGTGGCCAACCGCCTGATCCGCCGTCACCGATTGCCCATGAAAGTCGTCGCCGTCGACTGGATCGATCGCAGCGACGATTTCGACCGCGAGGCCGTGGTCTATTTCACCGCCCCGGGTCGGGTCGACTTCCGGGCGCTGGTGGGCGATCTCGCCCGGACCCTGAGCTCCCGCATCGACCTGCGCCAGGTCGGGGCCCGTGATTCGGCGCGACTCATCGGGGGCGTCGGCCATTGCGGTCGGGACCTGTGCTGTTCCAGCTTCCTCACCGAGCTCGAGCCGATCAGCCTTCGGTCGGCTCGCGAACAGAACCTGCCGCCGAACCCCCTCGCGATCTCGGGGGCCTGCGGCAAGTTGATGTGTTGCCTCAAATATGAACACCCGCTCTACGTCGAGTTCTCCCGGCAGGCCCCGGCCGTCGGCCAGAGGGTCCTCACCGAGGCCGGGGAAGCCACGGTGATTGCCCACACGGTGCCCACCGACGAAGTGGTGCTGCGCATGTCGGCCACGGGAGAGGTTGCTCCCTGCAGCCGGGCCGACTCGTGTGAGGCGCGCGCGGCCTTCGAGGCGGCCGAGGCCCAGGGCCGTCGCCCCCGGCGACGTCGTGCGCGCACGCAGGACTCGAACGACGGCTGAGGCGCATAGGGTGGGCCGGTGCCCGCTCGACTCCTGATCGCGTTCCTCGCGCTCCTCTTTCTGGCCGCGTGCGCCGGTTCGCCCGCGGATTCTCCGAGTGGTACGCCGACCCCGCCCCTCCCTGGCGCGACCGCCCCCAAGGCCGACGGTGCATCCACGACGGCGAGCCCTGCTCCGACGTCCCCGGACCGACCCACCCCGGAGATCCCGGACGCCCGTCCGCCGGGCGTCGTCGCGGCGCCCGCCGGGATGGGGCCACAACGCTGGACCGGTCAATCCCTGCAGTGGGGGGCGTGCCCGGCCGGTGCCCGGCCCGAGGCCGAGTGTGCCGAGGTCCTGGCTCCCCTGGACTGGACCGACGTCGACGGCGAGGCCGTGACCTTGTTCCTGACGCGGATCCCGGCCACGCGTACGCCCGCGCTCGGCACGCTCTTCGTCAACCCCGGCGGTCCGGGGGAGCCGGGCGCGCCGCTGGCGGGAGCCTTCCGGCGACAGGGGCTGGAGCAATACGACATCGTCGGGTGGGACCCGCGGGGGACCGGTCGCTCGACACCGGTGGTGTGTGCCCGGGGTGAGGCGATGGATGACTACCTGTCGATCGACATGACGCCCGATGGCGACGCTGAACGCGCCGCCCTCATCGAGAGCCACCGTGCGTTCGGCCAGTCGTGCCTGGACGGCTCGGGCCGGCTGCTCCAGCACATCTCGACGCTCGACACCGTGCGCGATCTCGACCTGCTGCGCGGCCTCGTCGGGGACGAGAAGCTGAGCTACTTCGGTTATTCCTATGGCACCGATATCGGCTCCCGCTATGCCCAGGAGTTCCCCGACCGCGTCGGCCACATCGCACTCGACGGAGCCGTCAACGTGAGCGGATCCGAGGTGTTGCAGGTGGCGGGCTTCGAACGTGCCCTCGGGGCGTTCGCGACCTGGTGTGCTGAGCGGCAGTGCGGGCTGGGGCGTACGCCTGTGGCGGTGACCGGCTCGATCACCGGCCTCTTCGACGCGCTCGATGCCGAGCCCATCCCGGTCGGGAACCGGGAACTCAACCAGACCCTGGCGGTGACCGGTGTCTTCATGATGCTCTATGCCCCCAGCGACAACTGGGGCACGCTCAGCGCGGCGGTCGAGCAGGCGCGGGGCGGGGACGGCGCGCTGCTGTTGCGCCTCGCGGATTTCTACAACGCGCGCGCGAACGATGGCAGCTACGACACCCGACAGCCCGCCTTCGTCGCCATCCGTTGCCTCGACCGGGCCGATGACGGAATCGCCGGGGCCGAGCGCCGCGCTGCGGAGGAGATCCGCCAGGCACCCATCCTTGGGCCCTATTCCGGGCCGAGCTATGACTGCCCCCTGTGGCCGGTGCCGCCGATCCCGAAGCCGGAGCCCGTCGTCGCCGCGGGTGCGGCGCCGATCCTGGTCATCGGCACGACGGGGGACTCGGCCACGCCCTATGAGTTCGCCGTCGGCATGGCCGATCAGCTCGAATCCGGGATTCTGCTGACTTATGAGGGGTCCGGACACAGCGCCTACGGCGGGGCGTCGTCCTGTGTGAACGAGGCCGTGGTGGGCTACTTCACGGGTCCGCCTCCAGCCGACCGAACCGTCTGTCGCTGATCCGAAGCGATCGGTTCCCCGAAGCGCCGGGTGGTGGTTTCATTCCTTCGGACGTCGGCACTGCGCCGGCGCCGGAGAGGACACTCCGATGACCGACCACTCCACCCCCTGGCCCAACGGCATTCCCTGCTGGGCCGACATCACTGTCACCGACATCGATCGCAGCAAGCAGTTCTATGCCGACGTGTTCGGCTGGGAATACGGCCCGTCCGGACCGGAGTTCGGGGGCTACACGAACGCGCAGGTCGGCGGTCGCACGGTCGCCGGCATGGCCCCGCCGATGGAGGGCTGGGAGGACCAGTCCGCCTGGGTGGTCTATCTCGCCACCGATGACGTCGCCGCGGCCCATGAGGCGGTCATCGCCGCCGGCGGGAAGCCGATCATGGAACCCATGGAAGTCGGTCCGTTCGGTCACATGGGTCTCTGGCTCGACCCGACCGGCGCTCTCTTCGGCGGTTGGCAGGCCAAGGAGCATGTCGGCTTCGCGGTCACCGAGGTCAACGGGACCGTCGCCTGGGTCGACCTGATGTCGGCCGACTTCGAGAAAGCCAAGGAGTTCTATGCCAATGCCTTCGGGTTCACCTATGAGGCGATGGGCGAGGACTATGCGATGTTCCGCTCGCCCGCGCGCCCCGAGGAGCCGGGCGGTGGCATGGGCGCTGCCGGAGAGGGTACGCCCGGCTGGAACGTCTGCTTCTGGGCCGATGACCTCGAAGGCACCCTCGCCAAGATCGGGGACGCCGGGGGCCAGGTCCTGGGCGACATCGTCGATTTCGAGTTCGGGCGCTTCGCCCCGGTGGCCGGTCCGGACGGCGAAGTCTTCGTGATCTACAACCCCAACCGCGCGGCCTGAGATTCGCCGGACCCCGGGAGGATTTCAATTTGTCCTCCTGGGGTATCGCTGGGCTATAGTTTCCCACTGGTCGGCCTGCCGACCAGGCCGCCTTAGCTCAGTCGGTAGAGCGATTCACTCGTAATGAATAGGTCGCCGGTTCGATTCCGGCAGGCGGCTCCATCTTTCTCGCGCGAGACACCACCAACTGCATCGAGACGTCTGCTCGAGTGGGTGTCTCGATCCAGGGACTGGGGTCTCGCCGTTGGGGTCCGGTGTCTCGATCAGGACAGTGCGGCCACCAGCGCGGCGGACCTGCGTACCCAGGGAAGACACCCCAGCGCCTCGTTGCCCTGCACCGCGCTCCGGGCGAACTCGAGGGCGCGCGGGTCGCCGATTGCGGCATATCCTGCGGCAAGGAAGTGGTCGACCACACCGCAGTGGTCGATCACACCGACGCTGACAGCCCGACCTTGGAGCCCCTCCAACGGGGCAAGCGCGGCACGGATCTCATCCTCGGAGCCGACCTCGGCCAGGACCAAAAGCCGGAAGGCCCGGGCGGCGATGTCACCGTTGTCCTGCCAACCGGACCTGAAGGTGGCATCGAGTCGCTGGCGGGCCAGCTCGGGAGCCCCAGCCTCGAGCAGTGCATGGGCCACACGGTCGCGCCACCGGCGTGACGGATCTCGGCGAACATGCCACCCGATTCCAGGAGGTTATGCATGGCCGACAACGTCGTCCGATCGGGGTCGCTCAGCCAGCGACCCGAGGACAGCGCGGGGATCGGATCGATGGGATCGTTGCTGATGGTCTCCATCGCGCGGAAGGGCAGGGTCCGGAACGTGTCGAGTTCGGGCGTACGCCAGGCCCGCCAGCGATCGACGAGACCCTGCCCGTCCTCCTCGTCGCCACAGTGGCATCCGCGCACGATCGCAAAGGATCGGCCGCGCAGCGGCGGGGGAACCGCTTCCAGGTCGGGGAACGCACAGAGCAGGAACGAACTGGTGAACTCCGGGTCGACATCCTCGACCCAGTCGCGCCAGAAGGTGAACACATCGCCGGCAGCGTCGATGGGATAGAAGAGGTTGCCGGCATAGACATCGGTGACGGGCACGAGCCCGGTCTCCATCTCGACGACCACACCGAGAGTCCCCGCACCGCCGCCGAGCATGGCCCAGAAGAGTTCGGTGTTGTCGAACATGGTGGCGCGCACCACGGAGCCGTCGGCCAGGACGACCGTCAGGGCCCGGACGCGGTCCACTGCCAGGCCATGCCGCCTGGCCAGCCACCCGAATCCACCACCCAGGGAATAGCCCACGGCGCCCACGTGGGGTGACGACCCGACGAGGGGAGCCAACCCGCTGTCCTGGGCCTCGGCGAGCACCGAGGTCCACTGGGCACCGCCGCCGAGCGTCGCCGTGGCCGCCGCAGGGTTGATGCGATAGGAGTCCATCCGGCGCAGCGAGAGCAGCATTGCCCCGCCGTCGGCCTCCATGACCGGTCCGTGCCCGGACGACTGGATGGCCACCCGGAGCCCGTTGTCCCTGGCGTACGCAACCGCTGCGGCCACCTCGTCGATCGAGGTGGGCTCGGCCACCAGCGCCGGATGGTGCCGGAAAGCGAGGTTCCAGGATCGGCAGGCGGCGGCAAAGTCGGGATGGGTGCGATCGGCGTATGCGGAGGGCTTGAGCGGCATGAACGTCATGCGTCAACCGTGACGGACGGGATTTGCCGGGGGCTTGTCGGCGACTGGCAGCCCGGCCTGCTCCCGCCCCCGGTGTCGGGGCGGGAGCGGGAGAATCAGCTGGTGGGCGCGACGAACAGGTCCATATAGCCGTGCGACAGGCGTGCGGCCTGGAGATCCTGGGCGTGCTTGTCGAGCGCGATGTCCTCGCCGATGGTCGGCCTCCACTGGGTGACCTCGGTGGGCTCACCCTGGTCATCGAGGCCGACCAGCACCATGAGGCAGTGGCAGCTGTCCTGCATGAGGCGGGTTGTCGGGTCACCGGTGCGGACATGCACGGAGATGTGCATGGTCTTGTCGGTCGTGTGGAGCAGCCGCGCCTCGATCTCGACAAGATGGCCGATGATCATCGGGCGATAGAACCGCACGCCGCCGGCGTACACGGCGATGGCCTCGCCGCCGGTCCAGCGCTGGGCGCACGCGTACGCCGCCTCGTCGATCCAGCCCATCACGGTGCCGCCGTGGACCTTGCCGCCCCAGTTGACATCGGTCGGCTTGGCGAGGAAGCGCATGGTGATGCGCTCGCCCTGGCCGGCGTCGGTATAGGACGCCCGGCTCATCAGCTTCTCGATGTCCTTGCGGGACTTGTCGAGTTCCTCGGCGTCGGCGTGGAACTTCTTCTCGAGCTCGGATTCCGGGGTGAACGGAGGCACCTCGACGCCCTTGCCGAACTCATCGATGGCCACGAACACCAACGCACAGCGGCAGGCCTCGTGCATCTCACCGGTCTGGGGCGAGCCGGCGTTCACTGTGACGAGGATGGTCATGCTGGTGCGGCCGGTGCGGACGATGCGGGCATTCGTCTCGACGAGCTCGCCGTTGGCGATCGCGTGGTTGAACACGACGTTGCCGACATAGGCGGTGACGGTGGGCCGCTTGGCCCAGGCGACCGCGATGCCATAGGCGGCCTTGTCGATCCACTCGAGCACACGCCCGCCCGGGACCTTGCCCTGGAGGCCGATGTCGGTGGGGGCAGCGAGGAATCGGAAGGTGAGCTCATTGTTGGCCATGCCTCACTCTCGCGGATCCGACACCTCCGCGGGAAGACCCTGCCCAGCAGCCGGGCTCTCTTGTTGTTCGTTCACCCAGCCCGCCAGCACCCGCATCCTGCGTTCCGACTCCGAGCCCGGTCGGGTGGTGTAGATGAACAGCGTTTGGTCGGACTCGCCGGCGACGTCCAACGCCTCGAAGTCCACATCCAGTTCACCCACCATCGGATGGTTGAAACGCTTGGTGCCGGCGGTCCGTTCGACGACTCGCTGCTCGGCCCACCACTGCCGGAACTCCTCCGACTGCACGGCCAGTTCGCCGACGAGCTCCTTGAGCAGGGGATCGTCGGGGTGCCGGCCGGCGTCCATGCGCAGCGTGCCGACCATGGCGCTGACGACCTGCTCCCAGTCGCGATAACGGGTGCGGGCCTCCGGGTCGAGCAGGGCCCAGCGGACGAGGTTGCGCCGGCGTACCGGCTCGGCCGTGAAGTCGTGGAGCACGAACCGCGCGAGCGGGTTCATCGCAAGGACATCCGTCCGCCGGCCCCGAACGAATGCGGGCAGGTCGGTCAGCGACTCGAGCAGTTGGTGCAGCGAGGGGCGGACACGCTGGACTCGGTCGGTCGGCTTCGGACCGGTGCCGCCCGCTGCCGCCCGGGCGAGCGCGAAGAGGTGCTGCCTTGCGGACGTGTCGAGTTCGAGCGCCTCGGCCAGTCCATTGAGCACCGCCTCGGAGGGGGAGCGGTGCCGCCCCTGCTCGAGGCGGGTGTAGTAGTCGGCGCTCAGCCCCGCCAGCTGCGCCACTTCTTCGCGGCGCAACCCGGGTACGCGGCGGGGGCGCAGGTCACCAAGCAGCCGGGGATCCGGGGCGACGGCGGCCCGTCGTGCCTTGAGGAACTCCCCGAGCTCGTTGCGGGCCATCGTCGCTCCTTCGTCGCTCAGCTTGTGCGGTGCAGCTTGTGGATGGCGGCCTGGGCCAGCGGCTTGACCACCATGAGGTCGATATTGACATGGTGGGGCCGGGTCAGGGTCCAGGCAATCGCATCGGCGATGTCGTCGGCGGTGAGCACGTTCGCGACGCCCGCATAGACGGCGTCGGCCTTCGCCTGGTCGTCACCGAGTCGGCGCAGTGAGAACTCCTCGGTGTGGACCAGGCCGGGGGCGATCTCGATCACGCGGACGGGCTGGCCGTTGAGCTCGAGCCGCAGGGTCTCGGCGAGCACCCGCTCGGCGGCCTTGGCACCGCAATAGCCGGCGCCGCCCTCATAGGACACGTGGCCCGCGATGGAGGTCAGGACCAGCACGTCGGCCCGACCGGTCGGGATCATCACCGGCAACATCGCCTTGGTGAGGCGGACGGTGCCGAGGACATTCACCTCATACATCCAGCGGTAGTTGTCGAGGTCCGCCGCTTCGACCCGGTCGACACCACGGGCACCGCCGGCGTTGTTGACCAGGGCATGGGTGGGTCCGGCCGCCTCGACGATGCGAGCGACATCGTCGTCGGAGGTGATGTCGGCCGCGATGAAGTCGCAACCGGTCTCGGCTGCGAGTTCGGCGAGCCGGTCCTCCCGACGGGCCACAGCGAGGACCGACCAGCCCTCGTTGACGAGGCGGCGAACGGTGGCGGCGCCGATGCCGGTGCTGGCACCGGTGACGACCGCGCGGAGAGTTTCGGTGGAGTTCTGGGTCGTATTCGTCATGGATCCATTTCACCGCAGCAGTCGGTCTTGGCGATGCCCGGGGCTGGCCCAGCCCTGCCTGGGTATGCCATACCCAGGCACAGCAGGGCACGCCTGAGCCCCTGAAGAGGGGGTGTGGCGCTGGTGACATGGAAGCACAGCCAGCCCGTTGGCTGAATCCGACGAAGCCGGAAGGAGTTTCCATGACCACCACCGTCACCGAGAAGGTGCGCGAGCCCCTGTTCGAGCGTCCCGGCGTACGCCCTGCCTCCCTGCGGGACCTGTTTCGCGACCTCGGCCCCCACTATTTCCTGAACGGCCTGGTCGGCCTGATCTTCGCGGCCTCCGGCCCCGTTGCGGTGATCCTGACCGTCGGCCGGACCGGTGGGCTGAGCGCAGCCCAACTGGCGTCGTGGATCTTCGGCATCTTCTTTGTCGGCGGCGTGCTCACGATCGTGCATTCGATGATCTATCGCCAGCCGCTCGGCTTCGCCTGGACGATCCCGGGCACGGTCCTGGTCGGGCCCGCCCTGCAGCACCTGCCCTGGGCCGAGGTCATTGGGGCGTTCTTCGCCACCGGAGTGCTGATCATCCTGCTCTCGGTCACCGGTCTGGTGCGCAAGGTGATGGCGGCGATCCCGATGCCGATCGTCATGGCGATGGTGGCCGGCGTCTTCCTGACGTTCGGCACCAACCTGGTGCAGTCGGTCGGCAACGAGGCTTTCATCGCCGGCTCGATGGTGCTGGCCTATTTGTTGTTGACGACCGTGCCGCGGTTCGGGAAATTCCTGCCGCCGGTTCTGGGTGCGTTGCTGGTCGGTGCGGGAGCAGTGGCCGCCTCCGGCAAGTTCGATCTCGGGCCCGGTGCCATCGACCGCATCGTCATCGCGCCCGAATTCACCGCTCCGGTTTGGTCCGTCGCGGCGCTCGTGGAGCTCGTGGTGCCCCTGGCCATCACGGTCCTGGTCGTGCAGAACGGACAGGGCGTCGCGGTCCTCCGCGCCGCGGGTCACAACCCGCCGGTCACCGTTTCGGCCGTGGGGTCCGGCATCGGATCGATCCTGAGCGCCTCGGTCGGTGCCATCTCGTCCTGCCTGACCGGGCCGACGAATGCGCTGCTGACCTCCACCGGCGAGAAGCGGCGGCATTACACGGCGGCGGTGAGCTTCGGCGTACTCGCCATCATCTTCGGCCTCCTGTCGCCCGCCCTGACGCAGATCATGCTCGCGACCCCGGAGGCGTACATCCTGGCGCTCGGTGGCATCGCCATGTTGCCCAGCCTGCAGGTGGCGTTCGTGACGTCGTTCCGCACGAAATACACCTGGGGTGCGCTGATCACGTTCGTGATCACCGTGTCGGGCCTGTCGGTCCTCAACATCGGTTCGGCGTTCTGGGGCCTGGTGATCGGGTACGCCTGCTCGCGGCTCCTTGAGCCTGCGGACTATCGCCCGACAGGGGCGAAAGCCTGACAAATGAAAGTCTGACAAGACTGTCCGTGGGGTGTGCTTCGATGGCGGCAAAGCCCGAGAACGGAGTTGCCCCGCATGTCCCCGATCGTCCTGGTGGTTGACGACCAGCCCCAGATCCGTGAAGTCCTCCGCGCCTATCTCGGCGCGGAGGGCTTCGTCGTCAAGGAAGCTGCCACCGGCGAGGCCGCGCTGGTGATGGTCGATCAGTTCGGTCCCGACATGGTGCTGCTCGATGTCGGCCTGCCCGACATCGACGGGGTCGAGGTGTTGCGCCGCCTGCGCGCGTTGCCGGATCCGGCGCGATCGGGTGCCTACGTGATGATGGTCACCGCCCGCAGCGAGGAGGTCGACAAGCTGATCGGCCTGGCTGTCGGCGCCGACGACTATGTGACCAAGCCGTTCAGCCCGCGTGAAGTGGTGGCAAGGGTGAAGGCGATCCTGCGGCGGGGGCGTCCGGTGGTCGAGTCTGCGCCGGCGGTCTGGAGGTTCACCGGGCTGGAGGTCCGTCCCGCCGAGCGGGAGACCCTGGTGGACGGTGAGCTCACCGACCTGTCCGCCCTCGAGTTCGACCTGCTGTCGGCTCTGGTCGAGGCGCCGGGCCGGGTGTTCTCGAGGGCCCAGCTGCTGGAGAAGGTCTGGGGCTATGACTTCTATGGCGACGAACGCATCGTCGATGTGCACATCCGAAACGTGCGCCGCAAACTGTCCGATGACGCGACCGATCCGCGGTTCATCCGGACGGTGCGGGGAGTCGGTTACAAGTTTGTCGGTGTTCAGGCGGGGGAGTCACGCGCATGAAGCGGTTGTCGGTCCGGTTGTTTGTTTCCCACCTGGCCGTCGCGCTGGTCGGTGGGCTCGTCACCTTCGTCCTGGTGCGGCTGCTCGTGCCGAGGCTCTATGACGAAGCCGCCCATGGGATGGGGCTGGGGCGAGGGGGCCCCGGTGGCGGCGCCGGGGGTCAGGGCATGGGCCCGGGCGGTGAGCTGCGGGAGTTGATTGCCACGGCTGTCGACCAGTCCCTGCTGATCGGGGTGATTGCGGGGGCGATCGCGGCCATGTTGATCGGGCTGTTCGCCTCGTGGCGCCTGCTCAAGCCCCTGCGGGAGATGCAGCATGCCACCCGACAACTTGCCGCCGGCGACTATCGCCTGCAGGTCGAACGGCCCGGGACCACCGAGTTGGCCGACCTGGCCGAGGACGTCAATGCGCTGGCCGGTGCGCTCGCCTCGACGGACCAACGCCGGGTCCGGCTCATCTCCGACGTAGCGCACGAGATGCGCACGCCACTGACCGTCATCGATGGCTATGTCGAGGGGATGATCGACGGCGTCTTCGTCGCCGAACCGGAGCGACTGGCCCAGATTTCGACGGAGGTACGCAGGCTTCGCCGTCTGGCCGATGACCTGTCGACGCTGTCACGGGTCGAGGAGGGCCAGCTCGAACTCGACATGGCCGAGGTCGACCTCGCGGAGGTCGTGGAGCGGACCGTGACCCGCCTCGAGCCGCAATTCGGCGAAGCTGGCGTACGCCTGCACACACTCATGCCCGGTCGCTTCACCGTGCGCGTCGATGCCGATCGGCTCGGTCAGGTCATCGCCAATCTGCTCGGCAATGCGCTGCGGGCCACCCGCGACCGCGCCGGGGGAGAGGTGCTGGTCGGGGTGGCCCGCAAGTCGGAGAGTGGGCGACCGGTTGCCCGGCTGACTGTGACCGACAACGGGGTGGGCCTCGCCGGCGATGAACCCACCAAGATCTTCGAGCGGTTCTATCGGGCCGCCCCGGCCCGCGACACCGAGGGTTCGGGCATTGGCCTGACCATCGCCCGCGACATCGTCCGTGCCCACGGCGGTGAATTGGCTGCCAACTCGCCCGGGCCGGGCCGAGGGGCCACCCTCACCCTGACCCTGCCGCTCGTCTGATCCGCTTCGGCACGAGGGGCCGGTGAGCCCCTCGGCGTGCGGCGAACGCCCTCGGCGTGCCCACGAGACACCCCGAAGTGCTTCGAGACGTCTGCTTGAGCAGGGGTCTCGCTTGTGTATGGGGTGTCTCGCGAGGGCGATATCAGCGGTTCGGGCAATTCTCGGGGTTCATCTGAGCCTGGCCCTGTCCCGGCCCCATGCCGCGGCCCTGACCCATTCCACGCCCCTGTTGGCCGTCGGCGTTGCCGCGACCCTGGCCGTTGCCGGTCCCGGCCGCATGGGTCGGCGTCTCGCCGCGCTGCAGTGCCTCGAAGGCAGACAAGTGCTTCTCGGAACCCCTCTTCAGGTTCCCGAACACCCGGTCGAGATCGGCCTTTTCGGTTCGGGCAGTGGCCTCCTGCAGGTCCGCGATGTCGGCCTTTTCGAGTTCGATGCCAACCGCGATGGCCGCATCCCTGGATTCCATGCCCCGGGCGTGCCAGTCGTTCCAGAGCTTCTGCAGTTCGGCGTCGGCGTATGTGCCGACCTGACTGTCCTTCGACGGATCCGGGAGCTGATAGCGCGTCAGGGCACGGTCCATGGCTTCCGCATGCCGCACCTCGGCCCTCGCGATCCGGTTGAACGTTTCTTCGCCCCACTTGGCACCGAATGCCTCATACAGCTCCTTGGCGAGGCGCTCCTCCTCGCGCATGCGAGTCAGGTCGGCCTTCTCGGCGTCGGTTGCCGGTGCGATCGCCTGGGCCGTGATGCCCGAACCCTGCCCCGGGGCAGGACGATCGCTCGGCGGAGCCCCGAAGGCAGGCGCCACTGCGAGGGCGGCCGCTGCTGCGATGGCGGCTGCGGCGAGTCCGATGCGCTTCCGGCTGGTCATGTCACACTCTCCTTGCTGTCCTGGGAGCGGATCGCTCCGGGGAATCTCTCTGACTCCCGCTCGATATCCACTTCACCGTCTGCGTGTGAAGCCCTGCCGGGCTGAAATGTGATGCTTCCGTGAAGTTGACGCGGAGCGAGGCCTGAGCCGGCGTTATGGAGTAGGTGAGGTCGGTGCTCGGGGAGCGTTCGGCTTGCCCTCCCGCGGGGCCGGCGTACCCACCCTGCCGAACCCGCCAGAAACCATGAACACGGGCAGAAAACGCCTCATTCAGCGTCCGTTCCCGGCAGTCAGCGCCCTTTAGCCGTTTGAGCGTGCGCTCCCTCGGGCCCAAAATTCAATCAGCTTGCCCTCGCCGACTCCGCCCGCGGTGCACGGGGGGCTCAAGACGTGAGGACAAGCTGTTTGCGGTGGGGCGCAAGCTCAAGACGTTAACGGGAGCTGGAGAGGCCGCCGCAAGCTGAACAGGGGATAGGGTGCACCTGTCACCCGGGGGTGAGCAGAAAAAGAGGGGCGCGACCATGAACGACGGCAATCGCAATTGGGGTGGCTTCCCTGCGTCAGGCTCCTCCGCGGATGGGCCGCCGAATCCGCCCCAGGGGCAGGGGTGGACGCATCAGCCCGGCCACGGCAATCCGCAGGGTCAGCAGTTCCCTTCCGGTCAGCAGTTTCCTCAGCATCGGGGACTGCCGCCGCAACACCAACCCCAACCCAGTTCCCAGGGGCAGCAGCACCCCGGCTACCCGGGGCCACAGAACCCGGGCTACCCAGGGCCTCAGAACCAGGGGCCGAACCACCCGGGGCCTCCGGGGCCGAACTACCCAGGGCACTACCCGAACAATCTCCCGCCTGCCCATATCAACCCAACGTCAAAGAGCCGAACGCCCCTCATCATCGGGATTTCCGCCGGCGCGGTGGTCCTGATCGCGGCCATCGTGGTTGCCCTGGTGATGCTGCGGCCGGGACAAACCACGGTTGCCGCCGGACAGGGTTCGACCGCGACCGCGACTCCGTCCCAGTCCAGCCCGTCGGCCTCCGCAACCACGCCCCTGTCCGATGCCTACACCATTCGCACGGACAGCCAGTTCGGTGACAACCGGGATACGCACGGGTGGACCTGTGAGGGGAACGACTGCCGAGTGGAGAACGGGAAGCTGCGTTTCACCTCAATCCCCGAAGAAGGCCAGAGGGTCATCAACTGGTGGATGCTGCCGGAGCGGGGCTGGAGGGAGGACGCCGTCAAGCGATCGAGGGTGACGCTCCAAGGACTCACGTTCGACGAGGGCGAGCCGATGGTCAACATCAAGTGCGCTGCGCGCATCGTGGACAACCGGATCGTCGATGCGTTCCAGGTCGAGGTCTACGGCGAAGGCACACTGGCTCATTACGAGATGGTCGACGGCGAATGGCAGGACGCCGTCAGCGAAGATCGGATCAAGGGGGACACGAAGAACCTGGGCACGGTCGTGGTCGTCTGTGAAGAGCGCGGGCCCGACTTCTATGTCTCGATCAAGATCGGTGACGATCTGACCTCAGAGGTCACCTACCGTAACGTCAACAAGTCGGGCGCAACTGTGTTTGGCTATGGCGGTTATGGCGCGAAGAGTGAAATGTCGCTCTCCGGCATCACCTATGAGGCCACCCGCTGACGAAACGGGGCCTCAGGCCACGAAGCAGTACGCCAGCCGGCCGGGGCGCAGGTCCGTCCATGATCCCTCGACTTCGATACCGACCAGGGTCGCCGGTGGATAACCCTGGCTGATGAGGCGGAGGGCATCGGCGTCCGAGAGTTCGTCATCCGCCAGGTCGTGCGCCAGCGTCGGGATGCCGGGCGCGTGTCCGACCACGAGAAGAACCTCCAATTCGTCGTCGACCTCTCCCACGAGTTCGCGAATCGTGTCGGACCCCGCGTTGTAGATCTCGGCCGAATGCCGGACCGGAGCGGACAGTCCGAGCAACCCCGCAGTCTCCTTCGTCCGGACGGCCGCGGAACACAGCACGCCGTCGATGCGTACGCCCAACTCACCCAGATAGGACGCCGCCCGGCCGGCCTGCTCCCGGCCATCGGAGGAGAGAGGCCGATCGATGTCGCCGAGCCCGGGGGCGAAGGTGACGGCTTCGGCGTGACGCATCAGGAACAGCAGACGGTTTGCCATGACTCCAGTCTTGCCGACGCGGATCCGTCAGTCGCGGCGGGCCACCATGATGTCCCGGTGGATCGACGAGTCAACCCGGTGACCGAACCTCAGCCAGGGGCCGCCATCACACACGGTCAGGCCCGAATCGGACAGCATGCCCGCGAGGTCTTCCCGGGCGAGACCCAGGGTGTTCCAGCTCAGGCCGAGGGCGCCATCCGGTGCGAGTTGGCCGGCCCAGACCGGGAGCGCCTCCGCCAACAGCCCCGCGGGGGAGCGATCCCGCCGCCCGCTCGTGCCGCGCACGTCGGTGCGCGATCCGTGGACCACGCCATAGGGAGCATCGGCGACGATCAGTTCGAACTTCTTCTTGCCGAACAGCATCGCGGAGTCGCGGGTGTCACCGGTGAAGACCGTCGCGGTCAGCGGGGCTGACCCGGGCAGTCGCAGCGTCGCCTCGAAGCGCTTGCCCAGGGACTTTCCGTCACGGCGTACCGGATTCGTGTCCGCCGAGTGCTTGAGGCGCTTGCGGCGCAGCCAGGTCTTCCAGAACGCCGCCATGGCCTCGAAGGCCTTCACGTCCGCTTCCACCCCGGCCGCGTTGAGTCCCATCGTCCAGGCGACGGACAGCGTGGTCCCGCGCCCGCACAGTGGGTCGAGCACGGTGGGCGGTCGATCGGGCGGCAGGTCGGCCGCGGCCCGGGTCACGTTGAGCAGCAGCCTGGTGAACTGCTCGTTGGTCTTGCCCTGATATTTGGGGATGGTGACGAAGTCGTCGTCGAGGAGATCCCCGTCGGGCAGCGCGATGGGTCGCAGGAGCGGGCCTTCGCTCTCCCCAACCGGTGATTCCACCCGCTCGAAGAGCGCAAGGCTGGCCGACTGGCCGGCCAGGATCGCCAACCGCTCGTCGTCCAGCGAACCCGGGTCGAAGCCCAGATAGTCCACGCCGGCCAGGCTGACCGGCTCGACGGTGTCGACCCCGGCACAGACCTGGAGCTCGGCTGCGGCAAGTTCGGCAGCCGCCCCGGCGTACACACGATTGGCCGCCGGGGACAGCAACAGCAGGTGACTCAACTCAGATGAGCTTGTGGTGATGCTCGAACTCCGTGCCCTTGGCGCGCTCGAACGACTTCATGATCTCGGCCTCGGCATCGATCCGGCCGGCCCAGGTGGCGCCTTCGACGGACTTGCCGGGCTCGAGGTCCTTGTAGACCGAGAAGAAGTGCTCGATCTCCAGCACCGAGTGGGTCGGCAGGTCCTCGAGATCCTGCAGGTGATCCCGGCGGTGATCGTCGGTGGGTACGCAAATGACCTTGTCGTCGCCACCTGCCTCGTCGGTCATGCGGAACATGCCGATGGCACGGCACTCGATGAGACAGCCGGGGAAGGTCGGCTCGGGCACGAGCACCAGGGCATCGAGCGGGTCGCCGTCCTCGCCGAGGGTGCCCTCGATGAACCCGTAGTCCGACGGGTATTGGGTCGAGGTGAACAGGGTCCGATCAAGCCGGATGCGCCCGGTCTTGTGATCAACCTCATATTTGTTCTTCTGGCCCTTGGGGATTTCGACGGTCACGTCGAAGTGGATCCCTTTCGGGGGCTCGACCGCTTCTTGGCCGGCCGGTGCGGAATAGTCCTCAGTCACCGAAAGACCCTCTCTGATGTGGGTTGCGAACAGACGAAGCCTAGCGTTCAGGCAGTATCCTCCACATCGGCGACCACGGGAGGGACTCAGGTGGCGGCACGCAGAGCCAAGAGGAGAAGCAGCGCACTGCCGGTGCGCACCCTGGGGATCATGGCCGTCGTGGTCGTCCTCGTGTTGTTGTTGGCCGCGGGGGTGCTCGGTTCGGTGGCCCGCGCCGGCCTCTATGCCACCGGGCTCTATCGCGACGGTGGTACGCCGGCTGTCGATCCAACCGTGTTCCACGAAGCCTCCGGACGATCCACCGCGCTGCCCGCCCAGCCCAGCGCCCCCGTCCTCGCCGATGCGTCCCCGGAGCCCGGCAGCCGGGCCGATGCGGTGGCGTCGCGCATTCGCGACGTCGGTCCGGTCGCGGGGTCGACCTGGGGAATGGTCGTCGACGCGGCGACCGGTGAGACGTTGTTTGCCGACCGGCCCGACGGGGACGCGATTCCGGCCTCCACCCTCAAGGTCCTGACGTCCCTCGCGGCCCTCGACATCTATGGGCCGGACCACCGCTTCGACACAAAGGTGCTGCGCGACCCGGCCGATCCCGCGAAGCTCTATCTGGTCGGCGGCGGCGACCCCTATCTGTCGAAGGGACCGGCCGGCGGTCCGCCGGCCCGCAGCTCGATTCTCGACCTGGCCGCGGCCACCGCCACCGCCCTGAAAGACGCGGGTACGCCCGGGGACGTCGAAGTCGTCATCGACACCTCCCTGTTTGCCGGCCCGGGCTGGAATCCCGACTGGATTCCCGTCTATCGCGATTACGCCGCCGAAACCAGCGCCCTGTGGGTCGACGGGGCGCGTCCCCGTGGGGCGGCCATCGGGCCGAGGGATGCCAACCCCTCCCAGGTGGCCGCCGATGCCTTCACCGCCGAACTGAAGCGACTCGGCGTCGGGGTCTCCGGGACCGCCCGGGGTGAGGCTCCGGCCGATTCGGCCGAGGTTGCCAAGGTCAGTTCGATGCCGGTCGAGAACATCGTGGAACTGGTGCTGATCTATTCCGACAACGACGCCGCCGAGGTGCTGTTCCGGCATGTGGGGCGGGCCGGGGATCGGTCGGGCTCGATCACCGACAGCCAGGCCGCCATCCGGGAGACCCTGCAGCGGCTGGGTGCCTGGACCGAGGGTATGAAGATCGTCGACGGATCCGGCCTGAGCCGGGCCAACCTCGTCAGCGCCCGCTCCCTGACGCGGGCGGTCGAGCTGGCGATCAAGGAGGACGGCGAGAAATACCGCGCCCTGGCGACGGGCATGTCCGTTGCCGGCACGGAGGGGACGCTCGCCGGCCGCTTCGTCGAGGACGGCACCGCCGCGGGTCGCGGGCTCGTGCGCGCCAAGACCGGCACGCTGACCAACGTCCACTCCCTCGCCGGCTATGTGCGCAGCAGCGACGGCTCGATCCTCGTCTATGCCTTCCTCGTCAACGGCGAGCAGGAGGAATACCGCACGCGCGTCTGGCTCGACCGCATCACCGCGACCCTGTCCACCTGCGGGTGCCGCGGCTGAGGCCGGGCGTACCCTCGTGGCCATGACTTCGGCCGAGCGGACCCTGCCCGAGCTGGACTGGTCGACCGCCGCGGCGACCGGCGTACGCCTCGTCCGGCCCGGCCCCCGGGTCGACGCGACTCATGCCACGAAAGCGGTCGCCGACCTGTATCAGTATGCCGAGCAGGCGCAGGGCCTCGTGCGGGACACAGCGCGGATCGAGGCCCCGACGGATACGGCGCCGGTACGCGTGGTCGACCGCACGGCCTGGCTGCGCTGCAACGTCGAATCGCTCTCCGGACTCCTGCCGGTGTCGGAGCGGACCACCGCGACCGGCCACATCACCGGCGCCCAGATCGGGGCCGTGCTGGCGTGGCTGTCGACCAAGGTGCTGGGCCAGTTCGACCTGTTCGCACCGGCCGAGGTCGCTCCGGGTGGGCGCCTGCTGCTCGTGGTGCCCAACATCGTCGCCGCCGAGAACGAGCTCGGGGTCGACCCCGCCGATTTCCGGCTCTGGGTGTGCGTGCACGAGGAGACGCACCGGGTGCAGTTCACGGCGTACCCCTGGCTGCGCGACTATCTCCGCGACCACGCCCGGATCGTCGCCGAGCTCACCGATGTGGGCGCACCCGGCTGGCAGGACCTGTCGCGGCTGATCTCGACTCGCGGCGGGGAGCGGCTGACGCTGCTCGACCTGCTGCCGGACACCGTCGACGTGCGGTCGACGATCGAGCGGGTGACCGCGGTGATGTCGGTCCTCGAGGGCCATGCCGATGTGGTGATGGACCGGGTCGGCCCGAGGGTCATCAGGTCGGTGGGCCAGATCCGCCGCCGCTTCGAGACCCGCCGCGACGGCCGCCCCGGCCTCGACCGCCTGGTGCGCCGACTGCTCGGCATGGATGTGAAGCTCGCGCAATATCGTGATGGCGCCACCTTCTGTCGCCACGCGATCAACACGGTCGGCATCGACGGGCTGAACCGGGTCTTCGAGTCGCCCGAGACCCTGCCGACGCTGGCCGAACTGCACGAACCCGCTCTCTGGGTGGACCGGATGGGAAGGACGTCCTGATGGCGAAGAAGGCTCTGGGCCCGGCGATGCTCGAGTTGGTCGCAGCCGTGGAGGAAGCTCTCGACCGGCTCGGCGAGAAGGGGGCCGTGCCCCTCCTGGTGGGGTGTTCCGGTGGGGCCGATTCGTTGGCTCTCGTGGCGGCCACGGCGGTGGTGGCGCAGCGCCGCGAGGTGCTGGCGCGGGCGCTCGTCATCGACCACGGTCTCCAGGACGACTCCGATGCGGTGGCCCGCAAGGCCGCGACCCGGGCCGAGCGGCTCGGCCTGCCGACCGACATCGTCGCCGTCACCGTCGTGCCCGACGGCACCGGCCCGGAGGCCTCCGCGCGCACCGCCCGCCATGCCGCCCTCGCGGAGGTGGCCGACGCCCTCGGCGCGATCGTCCTGCTCGGACACACGCTCGATGACCAGGCCGAGACCGTGCTGCTCGGATTGGCGCGTGGGTCCGGTGCCCGGTCGCTCAGCGGCATGGCCCCCGCGCGCGATGTCTTCGTCCGGCCCTTCCTGGGCGTACGCCGGGAGGTCACCGAGGCGGCCTGCGCCGAACTCGACACCAAGTTCTGGCGGGACCCCCACAACGACGATCTGGGCTATGCCCGCGTCCGGGTCCGCAAGAAGGTCATGCCGATGCTCGAGGCCCAGCTCGGGCCGGGCATCGCCGAGGCGCTCGCGCGGACCGCGGTCATGCTCCGCGATGACACGCAGGTGCTCGATGACCTCGCGGCCAAGGCCATTCCCGACGGGGTGCTCACCGACCGGGAGCTGTCGGTCGCGGAACTCCCCAAGGAGCAGGCCCTGCGGCGCCGGATCCTGCGCCGGTGGCTGCTGGCGCACGGGGCCGCCGAGCCGGCGTACACGCAGGTCAAAGCCGTCGATTCCCTTATCACCGATTGGCACGGGCAGAAGTGGATCGAGGTTTCCGGACTCCGCGTGGGCCGACGCGGGGGACGCCTCGCAGTGATGACAGACTGACCCCCGTGGAAGACGCACATATCTCCTCCGATCTGGTCCGGGTCATCCTCACCGAGGATCAGATCAATCAACGGCTGGCCGAGATCGCGGCGCAGATCGATGAGGAATACCGCGACAAGGACGTGCTCCTCGTCGGCGTCCTCACCGGCGCTGTCATGGTGATGGCCGACCTGTCCCGGGCGATGACCATCCATTGCTCGATGGACTGGATGGCCATCAGCTCCTATGGTTCCGGGACCCAGTCCTCCGGCGTCGTCCGCATCCTGAAGGACCTCAACACCGATATCTCCGGCCGTCACGTGCTCGTCGTCGAGGACATCATCGACACCGGCCTGACCCTGAGCTATCTCGTCTCCAACCTCCGCTCCCGCGAGCCGGCGAGCGTCGAGATCATGACCATGTTCCGCAAGCCCGAGGCCGCCGAGAACGCTGTCGACGTCAAGTGGGTCGGCTTCGACCTGCCCAACGAGTTCGTCGTCGGCTACGGCCTCGACTATGCGGGGAAATATCGCAACCTCACATCTGTCGCGACGCTCGCCCCCCACGTGTATTCGTAGTTTCTGCTCGGGTCCCGCGCTTGCGCTCGCCGTCCGGCGAGATTTCGGAGGTGTTGCTCGCGGCGGGTAAGGTCGTGCTGCCCACATGTCGCCCTTTAGGTAGGTCATGAACCTCTCTCGCATCTTCCGCGGTCCGCTGTTCTGGATCATCATCGGCATCCTTGCGCTGTTCGTGATCATGGACCTCGCCCGCGGTGCCGATGGCTTCGCCGAGAAGCCGACGTCCGAGGTCATCGCCAAGATCAATGGCAATGACCACCTGCAGGAGGTCGAGCTCGTCGAGAACGAGCAGCAGATCCGCGTGACGGTGGACGACGAGACCAAGATCAAGGCGTTCTGGGTCGGCCAGCAGTCCACAGCGATCGCGGAGCGGCTCCAGGAGCGGGCCGACGCGAACACCATCGATCGGTGGTCGGTGCGGGTGCCGCAGCCGGGCTTCTTCAACTATGTGCTGCCGTCGCTGCTGCCGTTCATCCTCATCGTGGTCATCTTCTTCTTCCTGCTGTCATCGATGCAGGGCGGCGGCTCGCGGGTGATGCAGTTCGGCAAGTCGAAGGCCAAGGTCACCAACAAGGACACACCGAAGACGACCTTCGCCGACGTCGCCGGCTGTGAAGAGGCGATCGAGGAACTCTACGAGATCAAGGAATTCCTGTCCGAGCCGACCAAATTCCAGGCCGTGGGCGCCAAGATCCCCAAGGGCGTGCTGCTCTATGGCCCGCCCGGCACCGGCAAGACCCTCCTGGCCCGGGCCGTCGCCGGTGAGGCGGGCGTGCCGTTCTTCTCGATCTCCGGCTCCGACTTCGTGGAGATGTTCGTGGGTGTGGGTGCGTCCCGCGTACGCGACCTGTTCGAGCAGGCCAAGGACAACGCGCCGGCCATCGTGTTCATCGACGAGATCGACGCGGTCGGCCGCCACCGTGGCGCCGGCATGGGCGGCGGCCACGACGAGCGCGAGCAGACCCTCAACCAGCTCCTCGTCGAGATGGACGGCTTCGACGTCCGCGGCGGCGTGATCCTGATCGCCGCGACCAACCGTCCCGACGTGCTCGACCCCGCGCTGCTGCGCCCGGGCCGTTTCGACCGCCAGATCCAGGTCGACGCGCCCGATATGAAGGGCCGTTGGGACATCCTCAAGGTCCATGCCCAGGGCAAGCCGATCGCGGGCGAGGTCGATCTCAAGGGTGTCGCGCAGCGTACGCCGGGCTTCACCGGTGCGGACTTGGCCAACGTGCTCAACGAGGCCGCACTGTTGACCGCGCGCGCCAACCGCCAACTGATCACCGCCGACGACCTCGATGAGGCCATCGACCGGGTGATCGCGGGACCGCAGCGGCGTACGCGCCTGATGAGCGAGCGCGAACGCCTCATCACCGCCTATCACGAGGGCGGCCACGCCCTGGTGGCCGCGGCCATGCCCGGCACCGATCCGGTCCAGAAGGTCACGATTCTTCCGCGAGGGCGCGCGCTCGGCTACACGATGGTGATGCCGGAGGACGACAAATACTCCAACACCCGGGGTGAGCTGCTCGACCAGCTGGCCTACATGCTGGGTGGCCGCGCGGCAGAGGAGATGGTCTTCCACGATCCGACGACCGGGGCCTCCAACGACATCGAGAAGGCCACGAATGTGGCGCGGGCGATGGTGACGCAATACGGCATGAGTGACCGCATCGGTGCCATCCGCCTCGGCAAGGGTGACTCCGAGCCCTTCCTCGGCATGGAGATGGGCGGCGGTCACAGCCGCGACTACTCCGAGCAGGTGGCCGCGATCGTCGACGAAGAGGTCAAGACCCTCATCGCGAACGCCCACCAGGAGGCCTTCGAGGTCCTGGAGACCAACCGCGATGTGCTCGACGAGCTGGTCCGCCAGCTGTTCGAGAAGGAGACGCTCGACAAGCACGAGGTCGCCCGCATCTTCGAGCCGCTCCGGCGCTGGCCCAAGCGTCCGGCCTGGACGGGTTCGGATCTGCGCAAGCCGTCCGAGATCCCGCCGGTCACCCCGCCGCCGGCTCCGGTCGTGCCCGAGGAACCGCACCCGGCGGGTGGCGCCCAGCTTCCCCCGGGGCAGATGCCCGTGCCCGCCCAGCCGCCCTATCAGCCGGGCTCGCAGGTCCCGCCGGGCGAGGGTCCGCGCGGTCCGCAGGTCTCGGGCTGATCCGGCGGGCGCCAACCAGGAACGACGAAGAGGCGGAACCCCATCCAAGGGGTGCCGCCTCTTGCGTTGCGTGGTGTCAGGCCCGGCCCCCCAGAAGGTGTCCTCGGCGGCCTGATCGGAGGAGAACAGGTCCACCCGAACGACCTTTCCGGCCTCGACGGTGAGCAGGTCGATGCCGGTCATATCCATCGCGAGATCGTCGCGCTGGCCGGTGAACCGGACGGGGACCGCGACGAGGGATCCGTTGACCATGGCCGGGCCCACGACCTCGAGTCGGAACGTTCCGTTGCTGACCTCGGCCATGCCGCCGGTCATCGCACCGATGGCCCGACCACCCTCGTGGATGCCGGAGAAGCGGTTGGTGCCGGGCTGGTGCCAGACGATGTCGTCGGCCATGAGGCTGGCGACGGTGGCCATGTCGCCCGCGATGAGCGCGTCGAAATAGGCGGTGGCGACCTGGAGCGGGTTCAGGGAGATGGTCATGGGTGACGTCCTTTCGCAGAATTGAGACGTACCGCTATGGTTACTGTTCGTAACCAGTAACCTCAACGTAACCAGGAGCGCCGATGGATACGGCCGAGAGTGAAACCGGCGATCCGCAGTGGGACGTCCTCGTCGCCACCTGTCCCTCCCGGACCTCGCTGGCGCGCATCGCCAACAAGTGGACCGCGATCATCGTGATTGCCCTCGGGGCGGAGCGCCTGCGGTTCACCGAGCTGCGGACGAGGGTGCAGGGGATCAGCGGCAAGGTGCTGACCGAGACCTTGCGCGATCTTGAGCGCCACGGGATCGTCGCTCGCCATGCCTATGCGGAAATCCCGCCGCGTGTGGAATATGAACTCACCGATCTCGGCCGCACGCTCTTCGCCCCTCTTCGTGCGCTCGGCGACTGGGCCGAACAACACATCGACGAGGTCGAGCGGGCGCGCGATGCCTACGACGACCGGGTGTCGGGTTGATTCAGGCCGGCGCGTAGCGCTCGACCAGCTCCCGGAAGACCTCTTCGGCGTACGCGTAGGTGGCCGGATCGGCCGGCCCCCGCGGCGCCTCGTCGACCAGGGTCTCGGCCATCGCGAACTCCTGTTGGATGAACTCAGCCACCGCCGGAGCCATCGGGCCATGCCCGAGTTCCCGCGTGATTGCCTTCCGGGCGATCAGATCGTCGACCACCCCGCGCACGCTGTCCGCGGCGGTGCCTGCTCGAACAGTGTCGGAAGATGCATGGGCGGCACGGCGGTGCCGTGCTCGCGGAGCCAGCGCAGGACGGCTGCAGGACGCAGCGAATAGAAGACCTTCTTGAGCGGGACGTGACCACGGGCGTCGGGCTCCGCGCGACCCCAGGCGGTCCGGCCCACGTGCAGATAGTGCCGGCGGATCGTGTGCACGTCGGCCACCTCGGACACCAGGGTGAGCAGTGTCTCGGCGAAAGCGGGGACTCCGGCGTACACCAGCGGGGACCGCAGCCACTCCGCCACCGTCGCATTGCCCTTCACCGCGAGCTGGACGGCCTTGATCAGGTCCCACCCGTTGACGTCCAGCACCTCCGTCAGCGGCGTCTCGATGACATCGCGGGGGCGCCAGGGACTGAGGTACGCATTCCGGCTGCGGACATAGAGGAAGCGGCAGTCGTAGTCGCTGTCGGGTGACGGAAATCCCCACGCGCGGCTGCCGGATTCGATCGCCCACGGGATGGTCACATCGTGTTCGGCGACGGCATCGGCCAGCCGGGCATCGATCTCGGCGACCGTCTCCGGGTCGAAGTCAGGGGTCAACGTGCGCATGGCGAATTGCACCACGGCCGGTGATCGGGCTTCGAACGTTGCCAGCGTGCGGACCGGCTAGTGTCAAAGGCATGGCTGATCCGTGCGAGGTGCTCGTGCTCGGCGGGACCGGGGAGGCCCGCGCGTTGGCCGAACGGCTGGTCGCGGAGGGCATCGGCGTACGCTCCTCCCTCGCCGGCCGGGTCAGCAATCCCGCGCTTCCTGTCGGGGAGACCCGTATCGGGGGCTTCGGCGGGGTCGACGGGCTGGCCGACTATCTGCGCGACCATGGCGTACGCGTGCTCGTCGATGCCACCCATCCGTTCGCGGCCAAGATGTCGGATCATGCGGTGGACGCGGCGGCTGCGGCGGGCGTACCGCTGATCAGGCTCCTGCGTCCCGGCTGGCGCGAGCACCCGAACGCAGGGGAATGGACCTGGGTCGATGACATCTCCGAGGCCGCTGCCGCGATGGCCCGGTTGGGGGAGCGCCCCTTCCTCACGACCGGGCGGCAGGGCCTGCACCACTTCGCGTCGTGGCGCGACCGGTGGGCGTTGGTACGCCTCGTGGAGGCCCCGGAGGACGATTGGCCGAACTGGACGATCCTGCGGACGCGCGGGCCGTTCGACGCGGACAGTGAACGCGCCCTGATGACCGAGCACCGGGTGGACGTGCTGGTCAGCAAGGACTCCGGCGGTGCGTTGACCGAGGCCAAGCTCGATGTCGCGGCCGAGCTGGGCATCCCGGTGGTGATGGTGGCCAGGCCACGGGAGCGAGCGGTGGACCCGGTGACGGATGTCGCGGGCGCGCTGGCGCAGGTGCAGGAGCTTCTGGGTGCGAGCTCGGGATCTTCGCCGCGCTCCGACTGGGCGCGGCCGGTGCCGACGGTGGGTGACCCGTCCGCGGCCGCGGCCCGAGCGGCCGACCCGCGCGGGTGGGCGTTCGACCCGGCCGACATCGATGCGCTCGATCGGATCCTGCGTGCGCGGCGGGACATCCGGCGGTTCCGGCCGGACCCGGTGCCCGAAGAGGTCGTGACGGAGATCCTGGCGGCGGCGCATGCGGCACCGTCGGTCGGGCACTCCCAGCCCTGGCGCTTCATCGTCATCACCGATCCGTCGATCCGCGACCACGCCGCGCACCTTGCCGACCGGATGCGACTCGAGCAGGCCTATCAGCTGACCCCGGACCGTGGCCGGCGTCTCCTCGATCTCAAACTGGAGGGTCTGCGGGAGGCGCCGGTCGGAATCGTGGTGGCGTGTGATCGACGTACGCCGGCGGCCGGGGTGCTGGGGCGGGCGACATTCCCGGACACGGATCTGTGGTCGTGCGCCTGTGCGATCGAGAACATGTGGCTGACTGCCCGGGCCCACGGGGTGGGGATGGGTTGGGTGACCCTGTTCGACCCGGCTGACCTGGCCTCCCTGCTCGGGTTGCCCGATGGAGTGGAGACACTCGGTTGGCTGTGCCTGGGTTGGCCCGACGAGCGACCGCCCGAGCCGGGGTTGCAGCGCCATGCCTGGTCGGCGAAGCAATCACTGGAAGATGTGGTCCTGCGCGACCGCTGGCCCGCGGAGGATGCCCCGGCGGCGCCCGCCTCCCACCTGCGGGCGCCGTCGCCGGACCGGCTGGTGGGCGCGACCGATGAGGCGGATCGGCTGTTGACGCCGCCCGAATCGCTGGGCGTGCTCGACCGGGCTCTCAACCGCATCCTGGCGGTCGGGCCCGCGCCTGTCGGCGGCACGTTGGTGCTCGCGGCCGCCGACCATCCTGTTGCAGAGCTGGGGGTAAGCGCCTTCCCGGTGTCGAACACCGCCGAGGTGTTCCGGGCGGCGGTTGCCGGGCAGTCCCTGGGCGCCGCCAGCGCATTGACAGCCGGTCTTGAGGTTGTCGCCGTCGACGCCGGTGTGACGGGCGGACCGCACGAGGGCGCGCGGAGCGAGATTCCGCAGGATCCACGCGGCAACCTCCGGGATGCCGATGCCATGTCGATCGCGGACACCGAGCGGCTGCTCGCTGCCGGGCGGCGGATCGGTCGCGAGTCCGACGGGCTGGTCGTGCTCGGGGAGATCGGTATCGGCAACACCACGGTCGCGTCCGCCCTGGCGAGTGCCCTCACCGGGGTCGACCCGGGCGAGACGGTCGGGCTGGGAGCCGGTTCCGATGCCGCGATCCTGGCCACCAAGACCGACGTGGTCCGGCGGGCGCTCGCGCGGACGGGGCTCGGGCCCGAGTCCGACCCCGTGACGGTGCTGGCCGGGCTGGGTGGGCCGGAGTTCGCCATCCTCGCTGGGGTGACCCTGGGAGCGGTCGAAGCCGGTCGACCGGTGGTCCTCGATGGGCTGGCCACGTCGGTGTCGGCCCTGGTCGCCACGCGGCTGGAGCCGGGTGTGCAGGCCTATCTGGTCGCCGGGCAGGTCAGCCGCGAACGCGCGCATGAGCTCGTGTTGCGCCGACTGGGCCTGGAGCCACTGCTGCAGCTGCGGATGCGCGCGGGCGAAGGCGTGGGTGGCTGCCTCGCTGCCAGCCTGATCCTGCAGGCGGCCCAGGCGCGAGCCCGGACGGGCCGGACGGGATAGTCGACCACCCCGAGTAATTCCGTCCTCTATCCGCCTCCGACCCCCACCCCGGAATGCGGATGGTGGACGCATTTACCCGGGGTCGTCGAGTAGCCCTGGCCAGTCAGCCCAGTTCGAGGCCGGCGACCTGCCCGATGACGGTCACGGCGGGTGGGGTGATGCCCGCATCCTTGGCCTGGTCGGCGATATCTGCGACCGGACCGCGCACCACGCGCTGGCTGACCAGCCCCGCATCGGCGATCACAGCGGCCGGCATATCAGCGGCCATGCCGTGACGCAGCAGCGTCTTGGTGATCATCGGCAGGTTGGCGACGCCCATGAGGATGACCAGCGTCGTGTTGGTCTGCGCCAGCGCCTCCCAGTTGAGCGTGCTGCGAGGATCGTCGGGGCCGACATGGCCCGAGACGACGGTGAAGCCCTGCACGAGCCCCCGGTGGGTGACCGGAATGCCGGCCAACTCGGGGGCGGCGATCGATGACGACACCCCGGGCACGATCTCGACCCGGATGCCTGCCTCCGCACACGCCTGCCATTCCTCGCTGCCGCGGCCGAAGACGAACGAGTCACCGCCCTTGAACCGCACCACGTGCTGGCCCTTGCGGGCCTCGGTGATGAGGAGCTCGTTGATCATTTCCTGCGCGGTCTGCTGCCCGTGGGGAATCTTGCCCACGTCGATCAGTCGGGCCGACAGGTCCTGCAACAACGACAGGGGAGCCAGTCGATCGAACACGATCACGTCCGCCTCCTGCAGCGCCTGCAGCCCGGCGGTCGTCAGCAGCCCCGGGTCGCCGGGCCCCCCGCCGACGAGCGTCACGAGCCCTTCCGAGCGCGTCGGCGCGGTCAGTGAGGCACGGGCATCGACGCCGATGATGAGGTCGAACTCGCCGTAGTTGGCCCCCTCCGCCTGACTGATCAGGCCCCGGGCCATGAGGTCGGCGACGGCGGTTGTCAGCTGACCCGCGTCGACGCCCACGAGGGCACCCTGGCTGAGGAGGTTGACCGCCAGAGCGGCGGTCCGGTCGTTGCAGCCGCGAAGCAGGACGCGTCGGCCGGCTACATCGAGTTCGAGAGTCATTGCGCTCCTTCCGGGGAAATGCGCACCGAATAGTCTGCCGCCGCCGCAGCGAATCGGCGGGCCATGTCCGGAAACCCGGCCCAATGCAGGTGGAGGTACGAAGCATGCATCGACGCCCCGCCGAACCCGTCCGGCCGCCCATCGAGCAGCCAGGCCGGAGCGTCCCCGGCGGCGGGATCGATGCGGGTCCGATGGAACTCGTGGCCCTTCGCTCGCGTGCCCGCAGCCGCGAGGAGGGTGTCGGCAGGGGCGATGGCGGTGCGATAGCCCAGGGTGAGTTTGGCATGCATGGCGGCCTCGGCGGGGAGTACGCCGGCCATGGCGTGTTCGTCGAGGGTGCGCGCGAGATAGAGGAGACCGGCGCATTCGGCGACGGTGGGCGTGCCTGCCCTCACCCGGGCCGCGAGGTCCGCCGAGAGGGATGCGTTCGCGGCGAGCGACTCGGCGTACACCTCGGGGAACCCGCCTCCCAGCAGGATCCCCGCGGTCTTCTGGGGCAGCGCGGCATCGGTGAGCGGGTCGAACTCCACGATCCGGCAGCCGGCGGCGGTGAGGAGTTCGGTGTTCTCGGGATACCGGAATGTGAAGGCCCGGCCGCCGGCGACCGCGATGAGGGGCTCGCCCTGGACATGCGTGACCTCGGCCACGGGGTCCCAGGCGTGCCCGTCGAGCGGGGGTGCGGATTCGGCGATCGCGATCAGGTGGTCGAGGTCGATCTCGGCGGCGAGCAGCTCGACCAAGCGGTCGATCTCGCCGGCGGCCTCGGCGCGTTCGGCGACGGGGACGAGGCCGAGGTGGCGCGACGGGGCGATGATGCCGGAATCGCGGGTGAGGACGCCGAGGACGGGTACGCCGGTCTCCTGCATGGCCCGGACCGCTTCGTCGGCATGCCGCTGCGAGCCGGCCTTGTTGAGGATGACCCCGGCGATGCGGACGGCGGGGTCGAAGGTGGCGAGGCCATGGACCCAGGCAGCCACCGTGCGGGAGGTGTGGGAGATGTCGACGACGAGCACCACCGGTGAGCGGGTCAGCTTCGCGACGTGCGCGGTGGACCCGAAGCCGTCGGTATTGAACTGCCCGTCGAACAGGCCCATTACGCCCTCGATGATCGCGAGATCGGCACCCGCCGCGCCGTGGAGCAGCAGCGGGACGATCCGGTCTTCACCGCACAGCACGGGATCGAGGTTGCGGCCGGGGCGACCGGTGGCGAGGGAGTGGTACCCCGGATCGATGTAGTCCGGCCCCACCTTCGCCGGTGCCACCGACCGGCCCCGGGCCCGGAGCGCTGCCATCAGGCCCGACGCGAGGGTGGTCTTGCCGTGCCCCGAGGCCGGAGCCCCGATGACGACACGGGGGAGCCGGGCCATCAGGCGGCCTCGCCCCGGCCGACGGCCCGCAGGAGCGCGTCGGCGCCGAGGTCCTCGAGGGCGACATGCTGTGCGCCGAGGCGGGCGGCGAGTTCGGCCGCCAGCCCCATCCGGAACCGGCCGCTCTCGCAGTCGATTACGAGGGCCGGAATGTGCTGCTCCCGGATCAGGTCGGCCACTCGGTGGGCGCGGGTGAGAGGGGAGGCGCCGGGATCGCCCGTGCGGCCCGTGGCACGCCCGTCGGTGATCACGACGAGCAAAGGCCGGCGACGGGGATCGCGGATCTTCTCCAGCCGCAGGGTTTCGGCTGCGCGCCAGAGGCCTTCGGCCAGAGGGGTACGCCCACCGTGCGGGAGTTCGGCCAACCGGGCCGCGGCGATCTCGACCGACGATGTCGGTGGCAGGACCAGTTCGGCATCACCGCCGCGGAAGCAGACGAGACCGATCCGATCCCGGCGCTGATAGGCATCGAGCAGCAGCGACAGGACGGCGGTCTTGACGGATGCCATGCGCTTGCGCGCGGCCATCGAGCCGGACGCATCCACGCAGAACAGCAGCAGATTGGCCTCGCGGCCCTCGGTCACCGAGCGGCGCAAATCGGAGGGGGTGAGGAGCAGGCGATCGGTGCGACCCCGCGCGGTCTGGTGCGGCGCGGCGGCCCGGATGGTCGCGGGGAGATGGATGGCTCCTTCGGCCCGGGGGCGGGTGCCGACTGTGCGGCCGCGTTCGGTCAGCGCGCGGCTGCGCCGACCAGAAGCGCCGCGGCCCACCCCGTGCGCGGTGAACAGGCGTACCCGAAACGGGTCCGAGACCCCGCTAACGCCGGTCGGGGCGGGGGCGGCCGGCTGGTCGGGACGTTCCCGCGGGAACGCGTCGGCGTCGTCGTCCTCGAGTTCCGAGTCCTGGGCGGAGTCGGTGGGGTCCGGTCGCTGCTCCGCGGTCGCCTCCGGGGTGTCGGCCCCCTGATCGTGAGCGACATCGGGATCGGAGGCCTCGCCCGGGTGATCCGGGGCATCGACATCGGTGTCCGGCTGGTCCGGATCCGGCGACGGGGAGGTGTCGGGCGAAGGGTCGTCCTCCGGCGGTTCGTCGTCGCCGAGCAGGCGATCGAGCAGGTCCTCATCCAGCCCCGGAGCATCGAACGGGTTCCGGCGACGCCGGTGGGGCAGGGCGAGCCGGGCGGCGGCGCGGATGTCGGCGCGGGTCACCTGCGTACGCCCCGACCAGGCCGCATGGGCCGACGCGGCTCGCGCGGTCACGATGTCGGCCCGCATGCCGTCGACCTCGAACCCGGCGCAGACCGTCGCGATCTTCGACAGCGCCCAATCGGTCAGCACGACGGACGGCAGCATCTCCCGCGCGGCCACGATCCGCGCCCCGAGATCGGCCTGTTCGGCCGCGAACCTCCGGGTGAACGTCTCCGGATCGGCATCGAAAGCGAGCCTTCGGCGTACGACTTCGGCGCGGAGCGCCGGGTCCCGCGGCGCCGCGACCTCGACCGTCAGCCCGAACCGGTCGAGCAGCTGGGGGCGGAGCTCGCCCTCCTCGGGGTTCATGGTGCCGACGAGGACGATGCGGGCCGCGTGGGAGACGGAGACGCCGTCCCGCTCGACGGTCGAGCGGCCCATCGCGGCGGCGTCGAGCAGGAGGTCGACCAGATGATCGTGGAGCAGGTTGACCTCATCGACATAGAGGATCCCGCGGTTGGCCTGGGCGAGCAGACCGGGGGAGAACCGCGCCACGCCGGTGCCCAGGGCCTGCTCCAGATCGAGCGACCCGGTGACCCGGTCCTCGGTTGCGCCCACGGGGAGCTCGACGAGTCGGGCGGGCCGCGTGGTGACCGCGCCCGAGTCATGGGGGCCGTCGGGGCAGTTCGGATCAGCGGCGTCCGGGGCGCAGCCGAACCGGCAGTCGGCGATCACGGCCTGCTCCGGCAGCAGCTCGGTGAGGGCGCGGACCATGGTCGATTTGGCCGTCCCCTTCTCGCCCCGCACCAGCACCCCGCCGACCTCCGGGGAGACGGTGGTGAGGAGGAGTGCGAGCGCCATGTCGTCGGAGCCGACGACCGCTGAGAAGGGGAAAGACGTCACTCGGGCGAGTTTGCCACGGATACAGTGCGAGCGTGATTGCCGTAGTGGGAATGGGCGCGGATGGGCCGGCGAGCTGTTCGGTCGAGGGGCGCAGGGCCATCGCCGAGGCGGACATCATTCTCGGTGGGCGGCGACATTTGGACCTCGTAGACGGGCTGGCGCGAGCCGAGGTGATCGAGTGGCCGAGCCCGCTGCGGGCCGGTTTGCCGGGCCTGCTCGAGCGGTACGCCGGTCGGCGCGTCGTTGCGCTGGCGAGCGGCGATCCACTGGTGGCCGGCATTGCGACGACACTCATCGAGCTGCTGGGCCCCGATCGGGTGGTCGTGCACCCCGCCGTGTCGTCGGTCGCCCTCGCGCGCGCCCGGTTGGGCTGGGCCGCCGACACGTGTGAGGTCGTCCGGCTGGGTGGGCGGGGGCCGGGTGGCGTGGATCGGGTACGCCGACTCCTCGCTCCCGGACGCCGCGTGCTCGTCCTGTCCGCCGATGAGACCTCCCCCCGGGCTGTTGCCCGGGTATGTATCGACGCCGGGTTCCCGGAGGCGCACCTCACGATCCTGGGCCACTTGGGTGGTGAGACCGAGACCCGGTCGTCAGCCTTGGCCACCGAGGTGGCGGAGGCCGAGCAGGATCACCCTCGGCTGAACATCGTGGCCGTGGAGTGTGGGGTTGAGAAAGGCCCTTCGAGCCGGCCGCAGGCGGCCTCTTCAGGACGCGTGGGGGACGCAGAATCGGTGGTTGAGGAGCGAGGGACGAGCGTCTCGAAACCACGCCCCGTCAGCGGGCTCCTCGCGCCGGGGCTCCCCGACGAGGCGTTCGAGCACGACGGCCAGCTGACCAAGCGGCACCTCCGCGCGTGTGCGCTGGCCGTCCTGCAATCGACCCCGGGTGAGCTGCTCTGGGACCTGGGTGCGGGGGCCGGTTCGATCGGCATCGAGTGGGCTCGTCTGCATCGGGACAATCGGGTGGTCGCGGTGGAACGCGACTCCACCCGCGCCGAGCGCATCGTGCGGAATGCCGCGCGGCTGGGCGTACCCGATCTCGACGTCCGCACCGGCGCCGCCCTCGCCCTCATCGACGACCTGCCCGACCCCGACGCGATCTTCGTCGGCGGCGGCGCGAGCACAGAACTGCTGGATCGCTGTTGGGCCCGTCTCGGTCCGCACGGTCGGCTCGTCGTGCACAGCGTCACGCTCGAGACCGAGGCCCTGCTCATCGAGCGGCACGCCGCGCTCGGCGGTGAGCTCGTGCAGTTGGCGGTGGCGACGGCGCAGGCGCTGGGGAGCTACCGTGGCTGGTCGCCCGCCCGGCCGGTCGTGCAGTGGGCAGTTTTGAAGGAGATCTGATGACGGTGCATTTCATCGGTGCCGGGCCCGGCGCCGCCGACCTGATCACCCTGCGGGCCGCGAACCTGATCGCAGCCAGCCCGGTGTGCATCTATGCCGGGACGTACCTCGATGCCGACGTCCTGTCGCACTGTCCCGACGGTGCGGAACTCATCGACTCCCAGCACCTCAACCTCGACGACCTCATCGCCGTGATGACTCGCGCGCACGCCGAGGGCAAGGAGGTGGCCCGACTGTGCTCGGGTGACCCGTCGATCTATTCGGCGATCGCCGAACAGACCCGCCGGCTCGACGCTGCCGGTGTGCCGTGGGATGTGTGCCCCGGCGTCCCGGCGTACGCCGCAGCGGCCGCGCTGATCGGCCGCGAACTCACCGTCCCCGAAGTGGCGCAGTCGGTGGTGCTGACGCGCGCCCAGCGGGACTCGACGAAGATGCCGTCGACCGAGGCCCTGGAGAATTTCGCGGCAACGCGCGCGACGCTGGTCCTGCACCTCGCGATCCGGCGGACGCGGGAGCTCGCCGGGCGGCTTGAGCCGTTCTATGGCGCCGACTGCCCCGTGGTCGTCGTCGCCAATGCCAGCCAGCCGAGCCAGCAGATCCTGCGCGGCGCCATCGCCGACATCGGTCAACAGGTCGAGGACGCCGGGCTCACCCAGGCGGCGGTCATCCTGGTCGGGGAGGCGCTGCGGGCAGAGGAGTTCGTCGAATCCCATCTGTATTCCTCGCAGCAGCAACCCGCGTCACGCGCCGGAGTCGTCCCCGGCGTCGAGGATCGCCAGCACGTCGTCGATTGACCGCGGCCGCAGGCCCGGAGGCACGAGTCCTCTCACGGCCAGTCGGGCATGCAGTTCGAGCGGCCAGGGTCGCTGCAGACGGGCACGTTCGAGCAGCGCGACATCTCCGAGCAGGGTGACAGGGTCGCCGCTCACGACCTCGTCCGGGGCGAGCACGATCACACGATCGGCCCACGCCAGAGCGAAGTCGACATCGTGCGTGGCGAGAACCAGTGACGTGCCCGCGGCCACCAGCCGTTCGAGCACGCCCAGCGCCTCCCGGACACCCTCCGGATCGAGCCCGGCGGTGGGCTCGTCGAGCAGCAGGACCGCCGGCCGCATCGCCACCGCCCCGGCCAGAGCCACGCGCTTGCGCTCGCCATAGGACAGCTGGTGCGTCGGCCGGTCGGCCAGGTGCGTGATAGAGAGGACGCCCAGGGCCTCCTCGACCCGCGCCCGGACCTCCGCCTCGGGCAGATCCAGGTTCATCGGACCGAACGAGACGTCCCTTGTGACATCTGATGAGAACAACTGATCGTCGGGATCCTGCAGCACGAGTTGCACCCGCTGCCGATGCCGTCGCAGGCCCTTGCGGTCATGCCGCAGCGGCTGACCGTCGACCTGCACCAGACCCGACTCTGGGACGTGCGTCCCCGACAGCACCCGGAGGAGGGTCGATTTGCCCGATCCGTTCGCTCCGAGCAATGCGATCCGTGGCTCTGCTAGATCCAGGCTCACCCCCGTGAGCACCCGGTGCTCGCCATAGCCGGCGCTCACACCGTCGAGCTGCACCCTCATGCGATCACCCCCATGAGAGCACCCACAGACCGACCGCGACGGCCACCAGGAGCCCCAGTCCGAGCAGCGTCAGCCCGACAAACCTCCGGGAATGCCGCAGGGGCCGGGGAAGCGTACGCAACGATCCCTCGAACCCCCGCCCGGCCAGACCCTCGGTCAGCCGATTCGCCCGGTCCCACGACCGCACGAGCACGGCCGCGGCCAGCAACCCCGTCGACCGCAACGACCTGCGGAAGCCGTCGTGGCCGAGCCGGTCCGCCTGGGCGCGGCGTACGGTCACGGCGACGTCCGCCAGCACGAACAGCAACCGATAGGTCAGGGCGGCGATGTCGAGGAGCGGCTCGGGAACCCGTAGCCCCTGCAGCCCCGCGATCACCTCGACCATGGGGGTCGTGCAGGCCAGCAGCAGCACGGCCGACGTGCCGGCCGCTCCCCGGGCCAGGACGGTCCCGGCGCGGGCCAGCGACTCGGGAGTGACCGTGATGAACCCGCCCTGACCCCCGAGCACCAATGCGATCGACCCCGCGGCCGTCAACAGGAAGGCCGCAGGGGCAGCGAGGACACCGAACCAGAGCGCCGGGCGTACGCGCGCGGGGCCCAGGGCCAGGACCGAGCACGCCACCAGCACCACGACCGGGACGACCCAGCCCGGAGCGGCCACCGCGACGGCCAACAGCCCCAGGCACAGCAGCGCCTTGTCGCCGACCGCCCGGTCCCGCCAGGGACTCGACCACGCCGCCCGGTCGACGACGAGGCCGGCCACTCAGTCGTCTTCCGACGACGTACGCCCCAGCGCCCGCTCGGTGCGACTGCGCCCGTGGAAATAGCCGATGACATAGAAAAGTACGCTGGCACCCAGCGCGGCCTGCAGCGCGAACAGGCCCGATTCGACCTCACCGCTGGGGGAGAACACCGGTGCGAACCAGGGCTGATATCCCGTGTCCTCGACCATCTCGGTGGCCTGGGCATCGGTGCCGACGAAGTGTTCCTCGCCGACCCTCGGAGCGACCAGCATCGGGATCACCCACAGGGCGATGAGTGCCACGACCAGGGCGAGCGGAGCGAAAAGGCTGCGGCCGGTCTTCTGGCGTTCGGTGGTGATCTCAGACATGGCTCGACTCCTTGGAGGCGGGCCGGCCGAAGCCGAGGACGTTCAATTCACGTGTCGCGATCCGGGCGAGGGCGCGGAAGAGCAGGACCGCAAGGATGCCCTCGGTGATCGCCAACGGCACCTGAGTCACAGCGAAGAGCCCGGCGAACTTGGCGAACGCGCCCAGGAAGCCGGAAGCCGGGTCCGGGAAGGCCAGGGCGAGCTGGACGCTCGTCGTGGCGTAGGTGGCGATATTCGCGAGGGCGACCGCCACGAAGATCGCGGCGGTCTCGCCGACGCGAACTCCGCGGAGCCCGCGGAAAGTTGCGTACGCCGTCCACGGCCCGACGATGCCCATGGCGAACACATTGGCGCCGAGAGTGGTCAGGCCACCATGAGCGAGGAGGACGGCCTGGAAGATCAGGACGATCGTCGCCAGGAACGCCATGACCGGTGGCCGGAACAGAATCGCCCCGATGCCCGTGCCCGTGGCGTGGCTGGACGAGCCGGTGACCGACGGCAATTTGATGGCCGACAGCACGAACGTGAACGCGCCGGCCGCGGCCAGCAGGAGGCGCGCCTCGGGCTTCTCCTTGGACAGTTTGATGACCTGACGGGCGCCATGCACGACGAACGGTGCGGCGGCCACGGTCCACGCCACGGCATGCGCCGGTGGCAGGAAACCCTCTGCGATATGCACGATGATCCTTTCCCGGGATTGCGCGTCCCGGCTCGGGTGACCATGCGGGCCGAGTTCCTGACTCCCGATCCTCGTGGATCGATCACAGTGGCGCGACCGTTCCGGATTTACACCGGATTCCTCGCACCCGCACGGATGTGGGGCCACCCTACGACATGAGGCGGAGTGGGGCCGGCACCAGCACAGGACGCCCGGTGGGCGGGGTCGGTGGGCGGGGCGTCGCAGCGCGAGCGGGCTTGGGGCGTGGCGCTGGCTCACTCCTGTCGTGGTCCCGCTCGAACTTCGCGTCCAGACCCAGCCCCAGCAACAGGGGGAAGAGCGAGAGCCCGAGGACGAGCAGGACGCCGGCGACCATCCGAGCGACGTCGTGGCGGAGTACGCCGATGAGCAGGACGACGGACACCACCGGTACGAGCCACCAGAGGGCCCGGGCGAGGCCTCCGCACCAGCTGACCACCTGCGCCGCGAACGACTGCTTGGCGCGCGTCGGCGCCGGGAGTGGCCGACGCGGGGAGAAGCGCGCGTGCGGCCGCTCGGTGGGTGCGGCGCTGTGAGCGGCCGCCTCCGACAGGTGGTGGCTGATCATCCTGGTGCGATCGTGATGGATTGCGATGCCCGGATAGGTCCTCCGGACAGCGCGCTGAACGCGGACCGGCGCCAGACTCTCGTTCAACCACAGGGCCACGATCCTGGCTGCCTGTGACCGGAAACCGGCGAAGCCCTCGATGGTCTGTCCCTCCAGGGCGACCACGGCCACGACGTGATCGGTGCAGTCCCGATAGTTCCTTTGGAGGCGGGCCAGAGTGTTCCACGAATAGATGCCGCACCCGCACGAATCCACCGGGGGTTCGTGCTCGGTGGAGGAGTTCGTCAAACATGTGGCGACGCAAAAACCGCGGCCCCAGATGCCTGGGAGCGCGGCTGAATCGTCGCTGCTGAAAATGACCGGGAGGAGATAACCATCCTCCCTGATCCGGAAGGTGCGCAGGCCATAGATGCCAACGGCGATCTCCGGGGAGAGGGCTGAGGTCATCCGACCTCCTAGACGCTCGCGCGCAGACGCCGCCCGGCTGGGACGGGGGCCGGCTGGGGCTCCGGCTCACGAGCCGGAGTGGAGGGAGCCGCAGGAGCGGGCTCGGGAACGGGAAGGACGGGCTGCTCGACCGGCAGCACCTCGATCCTTCGGATTGGTGTGCCGATGTCACCCACAATGTGACCTTTCGTTTCTCCTTGTCATCTGCTTCCAGTGCAGCACCGAGGGGTGGCAGGACCCAAGGCACCGCAGATGAACGTTGGGTGACGCCGTCAGTCGACGAATCGGGGCGTCCAGACCCGGCGAGAGGGGGTGACCCGCGTACCCGACGCGCCGATGATCACCAGGCATTTCATGTCGACCGACTCCGGGTCGAAGTCGCCCAGCGTAGTGACAGTCAGCGACTCCTCCGCCCGACCGATATCGCGACCGATGATGACGACCGTCTCCGGGGCTCGGACCTCGAGGAGGACCTGTTGGGCGTCGGCGAGCTGCGTCGGTCGCGACCGAGACCTGGGGTTGTAGACCGCGATCACCAGATCCGCCTCCGCCGCCTTGCGCAGCCGATCGGCGATCACGGTCCAGGGCTTGAGGCGATCGGACAGGGACAGGACACAGAAGTCCGCGCCCAGCGGTGCACCCGCCCGTGCGGCCACGGCCTGCGCGGCCGAGACTCCCGGCAGGACCTCGATCTCGACCCCTGCGTACGCCGGGTCCTCCGCAGCCTCGAACACCGCCGACGCCATCCCGAACACGCCGGCGTCGCCGCCGGACACCACGGCGACGTCGCCGCCTGCAATCGCGGCGTCGAGCGCCGCACGGGCTCGGTCGACCTCGACCGTGTTGCCGGACGGGTGCCGGGTGAGGCCGGGGCGCTGGGGTACGCGGTCCACATAGGGCGCATAGCCGAAGACATCGGTCACCTCGGCGAGCGCCGTCGCTGCCTCCGCTGTCAGCCAGTCCGTGGGGCCGGGGCCGAGCCCGATCACACGCAGCCGGCCGGTGGAACACGTGGCTGCGGTCCCTGAGGAGACCGCCTGCGGCCGTCTCGAAGGGTCCGCGCCGACCACCGCATTGGCGGTCCACCGCCCCGCTGAATCGGCCCGCCGGTCGCCACCGGTCACGACGATGGTCGAGAAGTAGGGCACGGTCCCGGCATCGACCTCGGCCACGGGCAGCACCCGCTGCTCGGCGAACGTCGCCCGCTCGACATAGAACGCATCATCCAGACGACCGGCCTGCCGCAGCGCTTCGCGTACGCCCGGGAACGTCCGACCCAGCTTCAGGATCACCGCGGCCTCGGTCTGGGCCAGCCGCCAGGCCAGCTCGGGCACCGGCAGCGTCCCGGGCAGGACCGTCAGCACGTCCTCGTGCCGGCACAACCCGGTCGCCACCGCCGCGGTCGCCCCACTCACCGAGGTCACGCCGGGCACGATCTCGGTGGGGAAGTCGGCGGCGAGGCGGTCGTGGAGATACATGTACGAGCCGAAGAACAGCGGATCGCCCTCGGCCAGCACGACCACCGTGCACCCGGTGTCGAGATGCGTCCGCAGCCGGGCGGCGCAATCGTCATAGAACGCGTCGATCTCCGCGTAGTAGCCCCCCGCATGCGCCGATTCGCCCGTCGTCACGGGATAGCGCAGGAGTTCCTCGGTCACGTCCTCGCGCAGGTGGTCCGCGGCGATCGAGCGGGCGATCGACGTGCCGCGGGGGCCGGAGAAATAGGCCACGACATCAGCCTCGCGGAGCAGCCGCGCGGCCTTGAGCGTGATCAGCTCCGGATCGCCGGGACCGAGGCCGACCGCGAAGAGCCGTCCGTTCGTCGTGCCGGCTGGGGGCAGACCCGGCGTACTCACGACGGCAACTCGTTGCGCCGCGCCAGCGCATTGACCGCGGAGACCGCGAGCGCAGAACCGCCGCGGCGCCCCTCGACGACCAGCCAGGGCACGTCCCAGGGGTTGTCGCGCAAGGCGACCTTGGACTCGGCGGAGCCGATGAAGCCGACAGGTACGCCCACGATGGCCGCCGGCCGCGGCCCCCCGTCGGCGATCATCTCGAGCAGGTGGAACAGGGCCGTGGGCGCGTTGCCGATCGCGACGACCGCACCCTCGAGTCGGTCGGCCCAGAGCGAGACCGCGGCCGCTGAGCGGGTGGTGCCCCAGGCCCGGGCGAGATCGGGTACGCCCGGGTCGCGCAGGGTGCAGATCACCGCATTGTCCTGGGACAGGCGGGCCCGGGTGATGCCGGTGGCGATCATCGTGGCATCGGTGAAGATGGGTGCGCCGTCCGCCAGGGCGGTCCGGGCTGCCTCGACCAGGCCCGGGTGGACCTGCACGCGCTGACCCAGGTCGACATCGCCGGCGGCATGGATCATCCGCACGACAACTGTGGCCGTGTCGTCGTCGAACGCACTGAGGTCGGCCTCGGCCCGGATCGTCGCGAACGAACGGCGATAGATCTCCACGCCATCGGTCACATAGTCATAGCGCCGCGTGGGCGGCCTCGGGGCAGAAGTGTCGTTCGGCATCGGGCGGATTATGGCAGGAGTGCGGCCAGGACATCGGAAGAGTCGTCGGTGAGCACGATGTGATGCTCGTCGCCCGACACTCCGCAATGACGTTCGCAGGCGACCAGGTGGACGGAACCCGTGAGCGTGAGGCGGCCCGCGTCGATGGCGGTGACGAGGTCACGGGCCGCCACTTCGGTCGAGACGGTGGCACGGCCGCAGCCCGGTGCGCCCGTGCACGCGCTCACCCGGGCCCAACCAGACTCGGGGGTGACGGCGAACCCGGCCTCCCTCAGGTCGTCGACGTGGTCGGCCGCGTCGGGCACCACGATGCTGCGCCGGCCGGTGAGGATCACGCGGTCGGTGATCCATTCCAGGGTGGCGAGGTTGGCCGGGGTGATCCGGGCCAGCGGGAGGCCCGCGATGACATGGGGGCCGATGCGGCCGGGGGTGACGCGGGGACCGGGGCGGGCAGGGGAGAGGTCGGCCCACGGAAGCCCGGGCAGGTCGGCATCGAGTTCGCGGATGTGCCAGGGCGCGGGGGCCAGGTCTGTGCGTACCTGCTGGAACGCCTTCGCCACCTCGATCAGCGCAGCCGCGGCGCCCGCGGCCGGGACGGTGAAGCCCCGCCCGCTTGCCAGGCGTACCTCTCCGGAATTCGGGCCCACCGCCCGATAGGCCATGTCGAACGGCTCGGCCAGCATGTCGCCGCGGCCGTCGTCGATCGCGACGAGAAAACGTCCGGGAAGTTGGGCGAGGGCGGGCTCGGCGCGGAGCAGCGCGTCGAACTCGGCAACGATCGGACGCACGTCGGCGTGGGCATCGGGCCCGTCGGGGGTGTTCCGGGGGTGGAGCCCCGACAGGGGCGACATCAGGATGTTGCGGACGCGCTCATGGGTCGGTGACGGCACGAGCCCGGTTGCAGCGACCGCGTCGGCCACGTGATCGGGCAGGGGGTCCGGCAGGCCGCGCACCTGGAGGTTGCCGCGGTTGGTCACCTGGAGGAAGCCGGCCCCCGACAATGCGATCTGCAACAGTTCGGTGAGGAGGGGGATGGGGAGCTCACCACCGGGCAGGCGCAGCCGGATGATGGCGCCGTCCTCGGCAGGGAACGGGCGGAGCACCCCGGGGCACAGATCCGCACGAGTGCGGTGGGCAGAGGCGACGACCACGGGAACTCCCTCCATCGGTAAGGCAGGGGCTGCCTGCCAACACTACGTCCGGGTAGGGGCGGCGCAGGGCAGGTCCACCGGCCCGAGCTTCTGACCAGGAGGAGTCCGGATCAGGGCTGCAGGTTCCCTGGCTAGAGTTGCCGCCGATCAGCGAGAGGAAACCATGTCCCGCGTACTGCTGCTGTCCACCTCCGATACCGATCTGCTCGCGGCGCGGGCCTGCGGCGCGGACTATGCGTACGCGAACCCGGTCAAGGTGGCGCCCGACGAGCTGGCGGGGCTGTTGGCGGACGCGGCGCTGGTCGTGTTCCGGTTCCTCGGGTCCGTGCAGGGGTTGCCCGCGACCTATCAGCAGGTTGTCGATTCCGGTCTGCCGCGCGTGGTCATCGGGGGCGAGCAGCTGCCGGACGCCTCGCTCATGGAGCTGTCGTCGGTGCCCGTGAACGTCGCGGCGCAGGCGCATCTGTATCTCGCCCAGGGCGGTCTCGCCAACCTCGCCCAGGTGCATGCCTTTCTGTCCGACACCGTCTTGCTTGATGGCGTCGGCTTCGAGCCCGTGGCCGAGCAGCCGGCGTGGGGGACCCTGCGATCGGGTGAGGGTGGGGGGCCACGGGTCGGCATCCTCTTCTATCGCGCCCAGCATGCGGTCGACAACGTGGCCTATGTCGAGGCGCTGGCGGATGCGATCGATGCGGCCGGCGGGGTGGGCGTACCCATCTTCGCCACCTCTCTCCGCGATGCCCCCGCCGACCTGATCGAGCATTTGGCGAGCTATGACGCACTGATCACGACGGTGCTGGCGGCCGGTGGGACGAAGCCGGCGACCGCGCAGGCGGGCGGGGACGACGAGGGCTGGGATGTCCGGGCCCTGGCAGGCCTGGACGTGCCGATCCTGCAGGCGCTCTGCCTGACCTGGTCGCGCGCCGAATGGGAGGCCTCCGACGACGGCATGAGCCCGCTCGATGTCGCATCGCAGGTCGCCGTGCCGGAGTTCGACGGGCGCATCATCGGCGTACCCATCTCCTTCAAGGAACTCGACGACGACGGGCTGCCGCACTATGTGCCCGACCCCGAGCGCTGCCGGCGCATGGCCGAGCTCGCGGTCAACCACGCGCGGCTCGGTCACGTGCCGGTCGCCGAGCGGAAGATCGCAATCGTGCTGTCGGCGTACCCGACCAAGCACTCGCGCATCGGCAATGCGGTCGGGCTGGACACGCCTGTTTCCCTGGTACGCCTGCTCGCCGCTCTCCGGGCCGCTGGGTATGACCTCGGCGAACCGGGGGAGATCCCCGGCACCGGGCAGGTCGAGCCGGTCGAGGGTGAGAGCGGGCAGACCACGGCGGGCAATGCGCTGATGCATGCGCTGATCGCCGCCGGCGGGCAGGACGAGGAATGGCTGACGTCGGAGCAGCTGGCGGGACAGCCGATCCGGATTCCTGTGGGCCGCTATCGCGAGTGGCTGGAAGATCTGCCGGCCGAGCTCGTCGACGCGGTGACCGAGGCCTGGGGTGAGGCGCCGGGATCGGTGTTTGTGGACGGCGACGAACTGGTGGGCGCGGCGTTGCGGGCGGGCAATGTGGTCATCCTCGTGCAGCCGCCGCGCGGGTTCGGGGAGAACCCGATCGCGATCTATCACGACCCGGACCTGCCGCCGACGCACCATTATCTGGCGGTCTATCGCTGGCTCGAACGCGAGTTCGGGGCGCACGCGATCGTGCACCTCGGCAAGCACGGCAACCTCGAATGGATGCCAGGCAAGAACCTGGCGCTGTCCGCTGCGTGTGGACCCGACGCGGCGCTCGGGTCGATGCCGGTGATCTATCCGTTCCTGGTGAACGATCCGGGGGAGGGTACGCAGGCCAAGCGCCGCGCGCATGCCACGATCGTCGACCACCTGGTGCCGCCGATGGCGCGGGCGGAGACCTATGGCGATATTGCGCGGCTGGAGCAGTTGCTGGACGAGTACGGCAACGTGTCGGCGATGGACCCGGCCAAGGCGCCGGCGTTGCGCGGTGAGATCTGGACGCTGATCCAGGCGGCGCGGATGGACAGTGACCTGGGCCTGGAGGAACGGCCCGACGACGAAGCCTTCGACGACTTCATCATGCATGTCGACGGCTGGCTGTGCGAGATCAAGGACGTGCAGATTCGCGATGGTCTGCACATCCTGGGTCGGGCGCCCGAGGGCGATGAGCTCGTGAACCTGGTGCTCGCTGTGCTGCGGGCGAACCAGGTGTTCGGTGGGTCCGGCCAGGCGGTGCCCGGCTTGCGGGTGGCGTTGGGGCTGTCGCTCGACGAGACCGAACTCGGAGCAACGGATCGGGCCGAGGAGGTGGCCGCCGGGCTCGTGCGCGGGTTGGCGGCGGCCGGCTGGGATGCTGCGGCGATTCCGGGGCTGGTGGCCGGTGTGCCTGCGGGGGCCGATCCGGAGGGGGTCGCACGGTCCCTGGAATTCGCCTGTCGCGAGGTGGTGCCGCGGCTGGCCCGAACGGTCGATGAGATCCCCATGGTGCTGCATGCGCTGGATGGCGGCTATGTGCCGGCCGGGCCGTCCGGTTCGCCCCTGCGTGGGCTGGTGAACGTGCTGCCCACCGGGCGGAACTTCTATTCGGTCGATCCCAAGGCCATCCCGTCGCGGCTGGCCTGGGAGACGGGCCGGGCGATGGCCGATTCGTTGCTCGACCGCTATCGGGCGGAGACGGGGGAGTGGCCGAAGTCGGTGGGCCTGTCGGTGTGGGGCACCTCGGCCATGCGGACCTCCGGTGACGACATCGCCGAGGTGCTGGCGTTGCTGGGCGTCCATCCGGTGTGGGACGAGGCCTCGCGGCGGATCATGGGGCTGGAGGCGATCAGCCTGGACGAGCTCGAGCGGCCCCGGATCGATGTCACGGTCCGGATCTCGGGCTTCTTCCGCGATGCGTTCCCGCATGTCATCACGCTGTTGGACGATGCAGTGGCGTTGGTAGCGGGGCTCGAGGAAGGGCCGGAGGACAACTTCATCCGGGCCAATGCGCAGGCAGATGTGGCGGTGCACGGGGATGAGCGGCGCGCCCGGACCCGCATCTTCGGGTCCAAGCCGGGGTCCTATGGGGCGGGGATTCTCCCGTTGCTCGAAGCCGGCAACTGGCGCTCGGATGCGGACCTGGCGGAGGTCTATGCGACCTGGGGTGGCTTTGCCTATGGGCGCGATCTCGACGGCGTACCCGCGCGGGAGACGATGGAGGACAACTATCGCCGCATCCAGGTCGCGGCGAAGAACATCGATACGCGCGAGCATGACATCGCCGACTCGGACGACTATTTCCAGTATCACGGCGGCATGGTCGCCATGGTCCGCTCGCTCACGGGGGCGGACCCGAAGGCCTATGTGGGCGACTCCACCGTGCCCGATGCGGTGCGGACGCGGAGCTTGGCCGAGGAGACGGCGCGGGTGTTCCGTTCCCGGGTCGTGAACCCGAGGTGGATTGCGGCGATGCAACGGCATGGATACAAGGGCGCGTTCGAGCTGGCGGCGACCGTGGACTACCTGTTCGGTTTCGATGCGACCGCCGGCGTGGTGCCCGACTGGATGTATCAGTCGCTCGCCGAGACCTATCTCCTGGACGAGGACAATCAGGAGTTCCTGCGCAAGGCCAATCCCTGGGCACTGCGCGGCATGGTCGAGAAGCTCCACGAGGCCGTCGATCGCAAGCTGTGGGAAAACCCCGAACCCGAACTCCTGCGCCAGTTGCAGGAGCTCTACCTCGAAGTCGAGGGCGATCTCGAGGAGTAGCTTCCGGAACCGGCTGGGTCGGCGCATTCTCGATGCCGTTTCGGGGCCTGCGCGGGCCTGTAGGGCATGGAGATCTTCAAACGCAGTGACCATCCGAACCCTCGAAGCCTGGACGGCAGATTGGCGCGAGGTGCTCTGGTCGCCCTCTATCCCGGAATCCTCGTGCCGGCCGCTCAGCCCATCACTCTCAATGTGCTCACCGAGGCCGCCAGATTGGTTGACCCGGACGTCATCATCGTGGGCGAGGGCGCGCGCCTGCTGGGGTGGGCAGCTCAAGAAGCGGTGGATGCAGGCAGGGAATTTTCGATGCCTTCGCCGCTTGAGGTTGCCACGGTCCGCCAATCCAGAGGGGAGTCCGGCCATCTAAAGTTCGTGCAGCGCCGAGTTCCCGAGTCATTCATCGTCGACCGCGGTGCGCTGCGGTTCACCACCCCTGAGCTGACGGCTGTCGATCTGATCCCTCAGCGCGGGGCAGAGGTCGTCGACGAGGTCCTGAGGTTGGCTGGCAGCAAATCGGCGGCATCCTTGGCCCTCATGTGGGAAGCATTCAGCTCCACCCCTGGTCGGCGCGGCAACAGGCATAGGCACCGGATCCTGCATTCCTCCCGGGACCGACCGTGGTCCCAAGCAGAGAGACAGCTCCACGGGTTCCTGAGGAGTTGGGGTTATTCGGGTTGGGTGGCCAACCATCACGTCTATCTGGGGAAGCAGCATTGGTTCATTGACGTCGCTTTTCCTAAGCAGCGAGTGGCTCTGGAGTTCGACAGCCGGGAGTTTCACTCGGGTGCGGATGCATTCGAGCGTGACCGCGAGAAGCTGAACGAACTTGAGGTCGCAGACTGGAGAACGCTCCAGATCACGTGGAAGTTGATGCAGAACCCTGCCCGAATCAGGCGTTGGTTGCGAGTGATACTTCCGCCGACCGAGTAATTCCGCACACTCGACGGCATTTAGGTGGGGGGTAAACCCCAACGACTGTGCGAAATTACCCGGGGGTTGTCGAGCATTGCCGACTAGTGCGGGCCCTGGGGTTTCGTCGGATAGCGGAGCAGCGACGGTGCCGGGTCAGGGTTGGGGGCGCAGGAGATAGGTATCCATGACCCAGCCGTGCCGGTCGCGCAGCCTGGCCCGGGTGTCGATCAGCTCTTCGATGACGTCATCGAGCGGGCCGCGCACCAGCACCTCCCTGGGGTCACCCAGATAAGCCCCCCAGAAAATCTCCAGGCCGCGGCCGACTAGTTCGCGGCAGGCCAGGTGCCCGTCAAGCATGACCACGATGTCGCCGAGGTCATCGCGGAAGTCCTCCACGAGCCGCCGGCCCGTGGTGATGTGGATGGGCTGGCCGACGCGATTGAGCGGAACCCGGTGCCGCGCGGCGAGGAGCTGGATGCTCGAGATACCCGGGATGACTTCGGAGTCGATCGGCATCAGCTCGGCCAGTGCGTCGACGATCCGCAGGGTGCTGTCATAGAACGCCGGATCACCCCAGACCAGGAATCCATAGGTGAGCTCGGGGTCGGCGGCGATCAGTTCGCGATAGCCCTCGGTCCGGGCGCGATGCCACCCAGCCACGCCGGCCTGATACTCGGTGGTGTTGCGCTCGGCATCCGGCCCACGTTCCGGATCCGGCACCTCGATCAACCGATAGTCCCCGTCGATCCAGCGCTCGCAGATCTCCCGGCGCAGGGTCACCAGGTCGCTCTTCACCTCGCCCTTGTCGGCCACGAGGAAGACATCGACCTCATTCAGGGCTGCCACAGCGGCATGCGTGACCTGATCACTCCCGCCTGGGCCGATGCCGATCACCTTGATGCTGGTCGGGGGATTCACGGCCCCGATCCTAGGGCGTGTGGCCCTCGAGTGCGGTGGCGCCGCCGAAGGCCTGGCGCAGCAACAGCCCCAGCAGCCGCTGCTGCTTCTCGGGCGGATAGTCCTCGGGCCACGACAGGCCCGCGAGCGTGAGCCCGTCGACCCCGATCGTCAGGGCGGCCGCCCGGTCTTCGGCATCGGGGACACCGGCCCCCAGCAACAGGTTGCTCGTCAGCCGGATGACCTCGCGGTGCATCTGGTCCGCCGCCTCTCGGAGATCGAGGCTGACCCGTGCGCGCTCGGTGAAAGCCATCCAGACCCCGCATTCGACCCTGCGCTGCTCATCGAGGGGGAGCAACTCGGCGAAGAGCGCGAAGATCACGTCACCCATGCGTCGCTCGTCTCCAGCCTCGAAGGCCTCGGCCAGCCGCGACCCGTGGGCTTCCATTCGAACCGTCACCCGGCGCGCCATCTCTTCGGTCGCGGCGAGCAACAGCGCATCGTGTGAGACGAAATAGTGGCGCACCGACCCGATGTTGAGGCCGGCCTCCGCGGCGACGTTCCGCAGCGAGGCTGCCTCGACCCCGCCGCTCGCGACCAGCCGGAAGACGGCCTCCACAATGACAGCTCGCCGCTGCTCGACATCGACAACCTTTGGCATGTTCCCAATTTATCCCAACTGTGCTAAAAAGGATGCATCACAGGCGTGATAAATAATAGGAGCAGCGATGAGCACGGTCACCACCCCCGCGACCCAGCCCCGAGTCCGCAGCCGGATCAAGGCCCTCGACGTCGCTCGCGGCGTCGCGATCCTGGGCACGCTCGCCACCAACGTCTGGATCTTCAGCCACCCCGGAGGTCTTCTCGGCTACATCAATCACCCGACCAGCGCCGGGGCGCCCGCGCTCCAGCAGGGGTTCGAGCGCCTGTTCATGGCTCTCGCCAACGGCAAGTTCCTCGGCCTGCTGACCCTGATGTTCGGCATCGGCCTCGTCATCCAGGCGGAGTCGGCTGCCAGGCGCGGGGCCCGCTGGCCGGGGCGTTACCCACTGCGCATGGGCATCCTCCTTGTCGAGGGCCTGATCCATTTCGTGCTGATCGCGGAGTTCGATGTCCTCATGGGCTACGCCGTGACAGGCGTGATCGTGGCCTTCATCGTGGTGCGCAGTCCGGGCGTACGCCGGGCGTGGGCCATCGTCACCGGGCTGATCCATCTCACGGTCGTCACTCTCCTGACCGCGCTGCTGCTGGCCGTCCCCGGCGGTGACCTGGGCCAGCACCCGGACGAGCGGTTGTATCAGGACGGCAGCTGGTGGGAACTCGTGGTCATGCGGCTCGACAACGCGCTCGTATTCCGCGCCGAGCCCATCCTGATCGGCTGCCTCACTTTCGCGCTGTTCCTGATCGGCGCGGAGCTGTATCGGGCCGGGGTTTTCGATGAGCGCGGCCGCGCCCTGCGCTCCCGGCTCCTCGTCGCCGGTGCCATCGCGCTGGTCCTGGACCTGACGCTCGCCCTCACCCTGCCGGCGACCGTGCTGTTCTCCCGCTACGTTCTCGCCCCCGTGGTGGCGATGGGTCTCCTGGCGCTCATCGCGCTCCTGGCCAAGGACGGTGGCGGCGCGCTCGGCGCCCTGCTGACGCCGGTGGGGCGGATGGCCCTGAGCTGCTATATCGCCCAGAACCTGATCTGCGCGGCTCTCTTCCAGGGCTGGGGCCTGGGCCTCAACGCTGTGAGCCCGGATGCCCGCCTGTGGGTGACTGCGACGGCCTACGGCGTCGTATGCCTCGCGCTCGTGATCGCAGCTCGCTGGTGGCTGCGGCGTTTCGATGCCGGCCCGGTCGAATGGGTGGCGCAGAAGGCCTTTAGGACGCTCGCCCGCTGACGGGCTGGGGTGGGGAGCGGGTGTGCCCTAGAGTCTGGCCTTATGCGTGAGTTCGACCACGACCGGGTCCGGTCGGCAGTGCGGGAAATCCTCATCGGAATCGGCGAGGACCCCGATCGTGAGGGATTGAAGGAGACGCCCGATCGGGTGGCGCGGGCGTACGCCGAGATGTTCACCGGGATGCGGCAGACCGCCGAGGAAATCCTTTCGACCACCTTCGATATCGCGCACGACGAAATGGTCCTGGTGAAGGACATCGAGGTGTGGAGTTGTTGCGAGCATCACCTGGTGCCGTTCACCGGCGTCGCACACGTGGGCTATATCCCCAGCCCGGCCGGCAAGGTCACCGGGCTGAGCAAGCTGGCGCGGTTGGTCGACGTGTTCGCCAAGCGCCCCCAGGTGCAGGAGCGCCTCACCACTCAGATCGCGGATGCGCTCATGAAGCACCTCAACCCGCGGGGCGTGATCGTGGTCATCGAGTGCGAACACCTGTGCATGACGATGCGCGGGGTCAAGAAGCCGGGGGCGAAGACGGTGACCTCCGCCGTGCGTGGTCAGTTGCTCGACCCGGCGTCCCGCATGGAGGCGATGAGCCTCATCATCGGCTCCTGACCGCACCCTGCGTCAGCGACGCGACGCCAGCTGCTGCTCTTCGGCCTCCATGCCGGCCACGAAGTCCTTCTTGCCGGCCTGCCAGCCGTCCTCGTTCTGGCCCGGACGCCAGTAACCAGAGATGGAGGCGTCCGATTTGGGCATGCCACGCTCGACGAACAGATAGCGCCGCAGGTCGCGTACGGTCTCGGCATTGCCGTGGATGAACGCCACAACCCTGCCCCCGGGCCAGGGCATCGCCCGCACGGTTTCGGCCAGAGTGGTGCCGTCGTGCTCGCGGTGCACCCAGGTGACTTCTGCCCTGGGGTGGTCCGGCAGGGGCTGGTGCCCCTCGGCGTTGGCGGCCTCGAGGAACACGAGGGCGCGAGCGGATTCGGGCAGGGCTCCCAGGCCCGCCGCGATGGCCGGGTGAGCGGATTCGTCGCCGACGAAGAGGTGCACGTCGGCGTCCGGGTCCGGTGCCCACGCGCCGCCCGGGCCCATGAAACCGAACTCCGTGCCGGGTTCCACAGCTGCGGCCCACGGCCCGGCGATGCCCTCATCGCCATGCACGACGAAGTCGAGAACCAGCTCGTTGGCTTCCAGTACCCAGGACCGGACCGTATACGTGCGCGTCACGGGCCATTCCTCGCGCGGCCGGTTGGCGCGGATGTCCTCCGGATCGAAGGGCCAGGCGTACGCCCCGCCGGAGAACAGGATCTTCACATAGTGATCGGTCTTCGTCAGGGCCGGCATCGACGCGGGGTCATCCAGCGCCGCGACCACCCGGACCACCTCCGGGGTCAACCATTCGACGTGGCGGACAACTGCCGATTTCGGGACCCTGCGCTGATTCATTCAACTAAGGTATGCCTAACCTAATTTAATGGCAAAACCGATGGCCTGGCCACGGCACGCCCCAAGCAGTCGTAGGATGACGCGCTGTGATCCTCGACCCCGGCCCCACGCGCGTGATGGGCATCGTCAACGTCACCCCCGACTCCTTCTCGGACGGTGGCGACTGGTTCGCGCATGACCGGGCCACCGCCCGCGGGCTCGAGCTGACGGCAGAGGGGGCCCACCTCATCGACGTCGGCGGCGAATCGACCAGGCCGGGCATCACCCGCACGGATCCACCCGAGGAAGCCCGGCGCGTCCTCCCCGTCGTGTCGGCACTGGCGGAGGCGGGCGTAGCCGTGTCGGTCGACACGATGCGGGCCGAGATCGCGGAGGCCTCGGTTGCGGCCGGCGCTGCCCTCATCAACGATGTCTCCGGAGGCCTGGCGGATCCGCGCATGCTGCCGGTGGTCGCCGACCTGGGCGTACCCTTCGTCGCCATGCACTGGCGTGCCCACTCCACGACCATGCAGGACCTGGCGTACTACGACGACGTCGTCGCCGATGTGTACGCCGAGTTGGGCGCGCGGGCGGAGGCCGCGCTCGCGGCCGGGATCGCGGAGGATCGGCTCATCCTGGACCCGGGCATCGGCTTCGCCAAGACGGCCGAGCACAATTGGGCGCTGCTGCGTGGGCTGGATGTCCTGGCAGGGTTGGGTTTCCCGCTGCTGATCGGGGTGTCCCGGAAACGATTCCTGGGCAAACTTCTGGCGGATGCCAACGGGGAGCGCCCGCCCCGCGAACGCGACGATGCCGGTGCCGCCATCACCGCGATCCTGGCAGCTCGGGGCATCTGGGCGGTCCGCACCCACTCGGTCCGCCAGCACCTCGATGCCGTGGCTGTGGCCGAGGCTTTGACTGCTCGTTGACCAATGTTCACGCGGGTGCCATCAAGGCGATTCCGCCCGCCGGAATGGGGTCTTTTCGTCGGGTAGGGTGCAGGGACGATTTGCCGGTGTCCAGTTTGCGGCGCCACGACTCTCCGGTCCGAAAGGGGTCGCAGCATGGGCCAAGACGCGCATGATCGCATCGCCCTGCGCGGAATTCGCGCCTTCGGGCATCACGGCGTCCTGCCCCACGAACGCACCTACGGCCAGCAATTCTCGGCCGACGTGACCATCGCGGTGGACCTCTCGGTGGTGGGCGAATCCGATCGCCTGGCGGATACGGTCGACTACTCGGAAATCGCCGCCGCCGTGTCGGAAGAACTCGCCGGCTCTCCGCTGGACACCATCGAGGCCCTCGCCCATCGCATCGCGGATCGTTGTCTCGGCGACGATCGCATCGAGGAGGTCGAGGTCACCGTGCACAAGCCGATGGCGCCCGTCTCGGTCGTCCTGGACGATATCGCCGTCACCATCACAAGGAGCACCCGATGACCCACCCCTTTGCGCTCGATGTCGACACTCTCAGTGGCATGAAGCCGATCACCACGGCTGTCTTCAGTCTCGGATCCAACCTCGGGGATCGCCTCGAGCACCTGCAGTCGGCCGTGACAACCCTGGCGGGTACGCCCGATGTGATCGTCGTCGAGGTGTCTCCCATCTATGAGACGAAGGCGATCGGCGGCCCGGAGGGCAATCCCGACTTCCTCAACCTGGTCGTGGTGACCGAGACCACCCAGCCGGCGCGGGTGCTCCTGGAGCGTGCGCATGCCATCGAGGCCGCCCACGAGCGCGTTCGGGAGATCGAGAACGGTCCCCGGACCCTGGATGTCGATCTGATCATCGTCGGCAAGACCGAACTCGACGATCCGGCGATCCAGCTTCCGCACCCGCGCGCGCATGAGCGGGCCTTCGTCCTCGCGCCCTGGCATGACGTCGATCCCGGTGCCGTGATCCCCGGTCAGGGGCCGATCGCCGAGCTGTTGGCCGAGGTGGATCTGTCGGGCATCGTCCGCCGCGACGACCTGACCATCGAGGTCTGAGCGTTGGACCCGTCCCGGCGGCTGGGATTCACCCGGGTCCGTGATCTGCTGATCGCGGCCGGCGCCGGTGTGCTGGCTGCGCTCGTGCTGGTGGTCGGCGTACAACTGGCCACCGGCCAGCCGCCCGTCCTGCCGTGGACCGGTCCCGCGGTGCTGATCTTCGTGGCCGCCGTCATCGCGGGGTTGGCCTGGAGCACCTGGCGGAAGGTCCAGTCCCGCCGGGAGCGGATCGAGCCCGAGCGTGGCCTCATGATGGTGGCGCTGGGCAAGGCCTCCGCGCTGGGTGGCGCCGCGATTGCCGCCGGCTATCTCGCCTTCGTCGGTGTCTCGGTGGGCAATCTCGCCGCTATCGGTCCCCAGCAGCGCCTGGTCAGGGGGCTGGTCGCGGCCGTCGGGGGCATACTCATCGCAGCGGCCGGGCTCTGGCTCGAGCGGGCCTGCAAGGTGCCCGAGGACCCTGATTCCGATCTTCCTGAACAGGAAGACGGCGATTCCCAGAAAACCTGGGGAGACCTTTAGCAAAACTCTGTCCAGAAGTGCGCGTCAGACCCCGCCGCCCGCCGAATACTTACCTAGGATCACGGGCGTGAGCAAAAAGACAACAAGCCGTCGCAGCGCTGCTGCCCCTCGCCGTCAAGGAGTCCGCTCCGTCCTGATCGCCGGCATCGTGCTTGCCGTGGCCGCTGCGTTCGGACCCATCTGGTTCGTGCGTGCCGGCATCGCGATCATGATCGTGGCCGCCGTGATCGCGGTTCGATTCGCCTGGAAGCAGCTGAGCGACGAACGCCGCGAGAACGGATTGAAGTCGCTCAGTCAGCTGAAGGCCCACGGCATGCAGCTCTCCGCAGAGCGGACCCGCAATCGCGAGGTGCTCGACGTGCTGCGCAAGCAGGGCGAGGAGAACGATCAGAAGGTCGTCGAGCTCCAGCTCACCATCGGCCAGCTCCGCACCGAGCTCACCTCCCTTCGTGGTGATCATGCGGCCCTGCAGGCCGAGGCCAGCGCTCACCAGCACCGCATCAAGCGGCTCACCGAAGACCTCGCCACCAGCGAAGCCGAACTGCGCGAGCTCAAGGGCCTCGAGGAACACGCCGAAGTTGTCGCGATGCCCCGCAACGCCGACTGGGATGCCCTGCCCTCCGCCGAGGACATCTGGGCCGACGGCAACCACCCGACCGTGGTCGATCTCCAGCGCCTCGTCATCTCGACCGACGAGCAGCTCCGCAAGCAGGCCTGATCTCCGCTTTTTTGCTCGGATTCGCGCCCCGCACCTCCCAGGTGCGGGGCGCTTTCCGTTGGGCGTACGCCCGCCCGCGCGATCACCGGCAGCGGCGGCTATTTGTCGAGGTCGCCGATCACGTAACCGACGGAGGCCAGCACGGTTTCCACGTCGTCCGCGCGCGTGCCGGGCAGCAGCGCCTCCAGGGCCGCGACGTGCGGGAACGAAGGGCTCCGCAGCTTCATGCGCCACGGTGTCTTGTCGCCGCGGGAGACCAGATGGAAGCCCGAGCGTCCGAGCGGTGCCTCGACGAAGTGATAGGTCTCGCCCTCGGGGAGCTTCACGATCCGGGGCAGGCGTTCCTGGATCGGCCCGGCGGGCAGGTGGTGGCACACGTGCTGCACCATCCGCGCCGAGTCGCCGCATTCCGCCGCCAGCGCGGCGAAGCGGGCGTGGGCGTCGCCCGCTGTGGAGGGTGGGGCATGCAGGTGGTCTAACAGGTCGGCGTACGCCGGCGCCGTCAGGCGGGAGTCCAGGCGTACCCCTGCCGACCGCGCCAGCGGGCCGGACAGCCCGAACGCGTCCACGAGTTCCTCTGTGACGGGCGCGACCCCGGCGCCCGGGAAGCCGTGCGTGCCAAGCGCACCGGCGAGCTCCTCGACCCGGACCATGAGGTCCGCCTCGCCCGTCAGCCAGGCGGGGTCGGGATCGACCGAGACGCCCCCGATCCGCGCCACCATCGGGTGGACACGATTTCCGGTGAGAGCCGTGGTGCTTCGGCGGAGGGCTTCGCGCGTGGCGCGTACGCGGGCGGCCAGGTCCGGCTCGTCGGCGACGGTCCAGCCCAGGAAGCCCAGGTGGCTGAGAATGCGGGTGTGCTCGGCGAGCAGAATGCGTACGCCGACGGCTCGCGCCGGGGGCTCGAGACGCAGCATGCCCTCGAAGGTCTCGGCGGCGGCGAGCTCGCCGAAGAAGGGTGCCTGCCAGTCATGGCGGTCGGCGAGCATGAGGATCTGGCGATAGTCACGGACCTCGAAGAGCTTCTCGACGCCGCGGTGCATGGCCCCGGGGAGTACGCGGGCGGCCGTCACGATGTCGCCGGCGACGGTCAGGTGGATCTCCAGGAGGCCCGCCCGGCTCGGATGATCGGGGCCCAGGTCCAGGACGAGGGTCGCCTCGTCGATGGGCAGCCCGGCAGCCAGGGAGCCGATCAGAACCCTGCGGGTGGGGACGAGTGAGGGTTGGGTGTCCACCGGCCCATTATGGGCGGCCGGATCCGCCGGAGTCCGCTGCGCCGCGCGCCGGAATGCGGTGGGCCACCAGCCAGAAGTTCCCGAAGTGCGCGGGGTCGGTCAGGAGTTGTCGCTGGCTGCGCAGGGCCAGATGGGTCAGGGGCCGGTCATCGTCCACGGGCCAGAAGTCCGGGGGCAGGTCCGCCAGGCGGTGGAACCACCAGCGCTCTGCTCCGATGTCCTCGACGGCTGCCGCCAGCGCATCGACCGCGACGGCGGCGGTCGTGTTGCCAGCAGCCCCCGGCCGCACCGGAGCGCCGCGATAATGCGCGGCCAGCCCACCATCGGAGGGGCGATCCCCTCGGACGTGACCGTAGTCGATCGTCGCGAGGATGCTGCCCGGTGGGAGGCGCTCGGCCAGCCATTGCCAGGCCCGATCGCGCGTGCGCCCGACGACGGCTCGCCCCGGCCCGGGCCACCACTGCTTCAGCCAGTCCGCATCGGCAGGGGAGAGGGGGCGTCGATTGCCTTCGGGATCGATTTCGTGGGCACTTCCGCCGGGTTCGCGAGCACTCACCCCTGCGGGCAGATCGTCGAGCCATTCGACGGCGAATGCCAGGGCCGGGGCGCTGGGCCACATGGAGGAAGAGGCACCGGGCCCGGCCGAATCCGATGCTTTCCAGCATTCGTGGGAAACGCTCCAATAATGCTTCCGAAAAGTTACCCCGGGTTGGTCAGGAAGTGAGCGGACATCGATGCCGAGGAGAGAAATGTCTGACTCGGCCACCTTGCTTAAATGGTTGAGCAAATTCCCGTCACCGCAACCCAGATCGATGATCATGGTCAGGCCGAGTTGGCGTACCCAATCCGCCAGGAGGCGCGCCAGAAGCGCCCCGCACAGCGTACTCGGGGTGTCGAAATGTTCACCCGGATATTCGTCCGACCAGAATCGGGGGTTCCACCAGGGAAAGTCTTTCCGGTTTCTGAAGTCCACGGGAGCGGCTGCTCCTTTGTCTTGATAGTTTTTGGGTCGGACGATCTATATTGTTGTCCATGCGACACATCCCAGGTGCTCGCCCCATATCTGATTAATGGAAAGAGACCATAATGGCTCAGCGCGTCCAGGTGATCCTTGAGGACGACATCGACGGCAGCACTGCCGACGAGACCATCCGTTTCGGGCTTGATGGGGTCGATTACGAGATCGACCTGTCCGAGGCCAATGCAGAGAAGCTCCGCAGCGATCTGGCCCAGTGGGTTGGGCATGCCCGCCGACTTTCGCGTGGTCGTTCGACTGCGTCTGCCGCTGGCCGCAAGGCCGGCAGCCCCACCGAGATTCGCGCCTGGGCGCAGGCGAATGGCATCGAGGTCAACGCGCGCGGTCGGGTGCCGGCCAGCGTGCGTGAGGCCTACGAGGCCGCAGTTCGCTGATCAGTCCCGAGTCCACTGTGGTGGAACCCGATGTTGCGGGCCTCTACGCCGGACCGCTGCAGGACTTCGTGGCCCGAAGGGGGCGACTGGCCGCGGAGCTCAAAGCGGCGGGCGATGCGGCTGGAGCCAAACGGGTCCTGGCTCTGCGCAAACCCACCCGCGGTGCCTGGCTGGTGAACCTGCTCGCTTTCCACGACGCTGATCGGTTGAGCGAGGTCTTCGAACTCGGAGCCTCGCTCGCCAAGGCGCATCGGGATGCCGATCCAACCGCGCTCCGCGAGTTGTCGGCTCTGCGCGCCGGCGTCTTGGACGCCTTGGCCGGAAGGGCGGCAGCCCTGGGTTCCGAACGCGGTTACGCCGTTCCGGATCACGTGCGGGGAGAGGTCGTGGAGACGCTCCGGGCGGCGATGGCGGATCCGGCCCTTGCCGATCGCGTGCTCGAGGGGGCCATGGCAGCGACCGTGAGGGCGGCCGGGTTCGGTCCCGCAGATCTGTTTGCCCCTGCCGAGGCGGGAGTGGGCATGATGGCCGAGGTCATTCCGCTCCGCCCTGCAACCAAGGACGAGACCCCGGCCGCACCCGGGCCGGACATGGCCGAAATCCGTCGGCTGAGTCGGGAACTGGGCCGGGCCGAGGCGCGGCTGGAGGATGCTCGGGAGCGACGGACGAGGGCGGATGAGGAAGTCCAATCGGTGCAGGCCGAGTGCGATGAGCAGGAATCCCGCACCGAGCGGCTCGCCTCCGAGATCGCCGATCTGCAGCGTCGGCTCGACATTCTTGTCGCCGACCGCGCGGTCGAGGTGGCGCGGTTGGAAGGCCTGCGGAGTGCGATGGCGGAGAAGATGGCATTCCGTGACCGTGCGGAGGCCGAGGTGGCCGAATTGAGCGACGTGATCGAAGCCGCTATCGCGCGATTGACCGATTTGGGACTTGAGACCTGACCGGATTCAGCATTCCGGACGGACCCTGATTTCGGGCGCGACCGGAGCCTCCCCCGTCGGTGGGGGAACCCCGTCGAAGACAGCGGGAGTGCGGAGTTGTTGCCAGCGCTCGAGCGGCGCAACGATCAACCCGACCGGGCCCACCACGTGGTCGATGGGCACGAATCCCGCTATCTCCGCCCCCGGATTCATGTGACAACGGGAGTCGCCCGAGGCATTGCGGTGATCACCCAGGACCAACAGGTGATCCTTGGGGACAACAATGTCGAATGGTGTCCCGGACGACTCGATCGGCCCGGCTCCATCGGAATAGAGATAGCTGCTCTCGTCCAATGAATGTCCATTAATCGTCACCCTGCCCTGGGCGTCGCAACAGGCAACCCGATCTCCGGGCAGGCCGATCACCCTCTTGGTGAGGAAATCATCGGAGGTGTTGGGCAGGACTCCGATGAATTCCAGGCCCATCCGGACTGGGTTGGTGGTCGGCTTCCCCATCCCGGAGACCCAGTCCCCGGGATCGCGAAAGACGATGACATCGCCGCGTTTGAAGTCAGTGATCTTCTGGGCGACGACTTTGTCCTTCACCTGAAGCGTGTTCTCCATCGATTCCGACGGAATGGTGAACGGTTCGAAAACAAAGGCGCGGAGCAGCGAAGAAATCAGGATCGCGCCCAGCAGGACGAGCAGGATCTCCTTGACGGCCGAACCAAGTTTCGACCGACGCGAAGGAGCCGGATCGTCGGTCACGCGCGGGCGAACGGCTTGCGCACCGACAGGGTTGCCATCGCGATGGCGCTCACCATGATCACGACACCGACGATCATGTGGACGATCACCAGGGCAGGGCTGCTGGCCATCTCGCCGAGGGCGTACTGGATCAGGATCAGAACGGCAGTGCCGAGGGTGTGGAACATGAGCCCCCGATTCCCACCCGCGCGGCCGTGCAGTCCGGCCGCGACCGCGGCGACGATGGACGCCACCAGGGCCACCAGACCCACGATGGAGTGCACCTGGGCGATCGTGGCGCTGCCGGCGGTGAATTGATAGCCGCCGAGCAGGAACTGCACGACAGCAGCAGCGGCCGTAGCGATGGAGGCGCCGCGGAGGACGGAAAGAGCGGTCGAGGTGCGAGAGTTCGGTGAAGTCACGCCCGGCAGCCTACCCAAGCCGCCAATTTTCCCGGGTGTCGTCCGGGGCCGGTTCGCCGGACTTTGCAGCCCTCGATCCGGATGCGTGGAAAATGTCGGAGCCCGGTGCAAGGCTCATCGCATGACCCAATCCGAGCCCCCACCGGTTCGCCTCGAATCCGTTGTCGAGGTGTCCGCCGCGGTTGCCGCGACGTCCTCGCGCAAGGCCAAGGTGGCGCTGATCGCCGACCTCCTGCAGCGCTGTGCGGTGTCCGAGGTCGCGACCGCTGGGGCGTACCTCTCGGGTGTCGTGCCCCAGGGCCGGCTCGGCGTCGGCTGGCGAAGTCTCGCGACGCCACCCCCTCCGGCCGCAGAGCCCAGCCTGCTGCTGGCCCATGTCGATGAGGTGTTCGCGGACCTGGCGGTCACAGCCGGTCCCGGCTCCACCAATCGGCGACGCGATCTTCTTGCGGGTCTGCTGTCGGCGGCCACGGCCGCCGAACAGGACTTCCTGCGTCGGCTCATCACGGGGGAGCTGCGCCAGGGTGCGCTCGATGCGGTGATGCTGCAGGCGATTGCGGTGGCGTCGGGGGTGGGGGAGGAGGTGGTACGCCGCGCAGCCATGTTGGCCGGTTCGGTCGTCTCGGTTGCTGTCCCGGCCCTGACCGGGGGCGCTGAGGCGCTGGAGCGGATTCGGCTGCGGGTGGGTACGCCCATCCTGCCCATGCTTGCCGGGTCCGCGCCCGATGTGGCCACGGCCATGGGCGACCCGGGGCCGAAAGTGGTCGAGCGCAAGCTCGACGGCATCCGGGTGCAGGTGCATCGCGAGGGTGATGGGGTGCAGGTTTTCTCGCGGAGTCTGGAGGACCTGACGGCCCGGCTCCCCGAGGTGGTCGAGACGGTCTCGGCACTTGAGTGTCGCGCGGCGATCCTCGATGGCGAGGTGCTCGCCCTGACGCCCGATGGTCGCCCCGAGCCTTTCCAGATCACGGGGGCGCGGACGGCCAGCCACGTCGACCCGGCCGGGCAGAGCGAGCGGGTGCCGTTGACCGCCTGGTTCTTCGATGTGCTCCATCTCGACGGCGACGACCTGCTCGACGAACCCCTGTCGCAACGCAGGGAACGACTCTCGGGGCTGCTGGCCGACCGTCACCGCGTTCCCGGGATCGTGACGGATGATCCGATCGAGGCCGATCGCTGGTTCGCCCGGACGGTGGCGGAGGGGCACGAAGGCGTGCTGGTCAAGGATCCCGACGCGCCCTATGCAGCCGGTCGCCGGGGCAGCGGCTGGGTGAAGGTGAAGCCGCGCCACACCGTCGATCTCGTCGTGCTCGCGGTGGAACCCGGGAGCGGACGCCGCCGCGGCTGGCTGTCGAATATCCACCTGGGAGCGCGTGACCCGGCGACGGGCGAGCTGGTGATGGTCGGCAAGACGTTCAAGGGCATGACCGATGACATGCTCCGCTGGCAGACCGAGCGATTCACCGAGCTGATGAGTGAGCGCGATGACTGGGTCGTGCGCCTTCGCCCGGAGCAGGTGGTCGAGATCGCGTTCGACGGTGTGCAGCGGTCACGGCGCTATCCGGGCGGAGTGGCCCTGCGATTCGCGCGCGTGCTGCGCTATCGCGATGACAAACCGGTGACCGAGGTCGACACCATCGACTCCCTCCGCGCCCTGGCGGGGTTGGCTTGAGATCCCTCTCAGCGCAACCAGAGCCAGGCCGCCAGCCCGAAACCGCACAGGCCGACGAAGATGCGCAGTCCCTGTTCGGGCAGATATTCCTGGATCCGCGGCCCCAGCCAGCCGCCCACGAAACAGCCGAGCCCGAGGGCCAGGGCAGCCAGCCAGTTGACCGGTCCGCCGAAAGCAACCGCGGCGACGATGAAGACGACGGCCGCGACGAGGTTGGTGACGCCGAGCAGGATCGACTTCAGCACCATGGCCCGGCCGAACGGCTCGGAGGTCGCGATCATCGTGATGGCCAGATAGATCACGCCCGCGCCGGCGCCGAAATAGCCGCCATAGACACAGATCGCGAAGAGGGTTGCGAGATAGAAGACGGGACTATCGGCCTCACCGCGGAGCTTGCGCAGCCAGGGCTGGCCCAACAGAGCCACCGAGCCCAGGATGATCAGCCAGGGGACGATCGACTCGAAGGTCCCTTCACCACCGAACAGCAGCAGCAGGGCCCCGATCAGGCCGCCGGCAGCCGCCACACCGAGCTGGCGCAGGAGATGGGCGCGCTCACCGCGGAATTTCCGGCCCGCCCGGGTGGTGGTGCCGATGCCGATCCCGACGAGCCCGAGCGTGTTGGACACGTTCGCGGTCACCGGCGAGAGGCCCGCCGCCAGGAGCGCGGGATAGCTGACGAGCGAGGCGAGCCCGGTGAGATAGCCCACCAGGCCGGTCCCGACCCCGGCCAGGATCAGCAGCGCGAACGTGATGGGTTCCATAGCGGCGCAATCCTAGGCCCGCATCCTGGTTCGGCGGGTGTACGCCCATGGCGAACACCGTCGGGAATGTTGGACGCGAAACCGGGGTTTAACCCTTTGATGGTCGCAAAGTTGAGTGATGCTCACGCAAGTCTGGTGGCGGGTCACGCCGGAAGCCGTGTCCCACTTCACAGTGCGACTACAGTTGGCAATACATTGATTCGATGCGCGGAGCAGCGGCTCCGACAACGCATCTTGTGAGGAGACGCCCATGTTCGAGCGGTTCACCGACCGAGCCCGACGTGTTGTCGTGCTCGCCCAGGACGAAGCGCGCATGCTCAACCACAATTACATCGGCACCGAACACATCCTGCTTGGTTTGATCCACGAGGGTGAAGGCGTCGCAGCGAAGGCCCTGGAGTCGTTGGGGATCTCGCTGGAAGCGGTGCGCGAAAAGGTTGAGGAAATCATCGGTCACGGCCAGCAGTCGCCGACCGGCCACATCCCGTTCACGCCGCGGGCCAAGAAAGTTCTTGAGCTGTCCCTGCGCGAGGCGCTGCAGCTCAATCATTCCTATATCGGCACCGAGCACATCCTTCTCGGCCTCATTCGCGAGGGCGAGGGCGTCGCTGCCCAGGTGCTCGTCAAGCTGGGGGCCGACCTCAACCGAGTCCGCAACCAGGTGCTCCAGCTGCTGTCCGGTTTCCAGGGCGGCGGCAAGGGTGAGCCGGCCGGTGTCGGTGCCACGACCTCCGAGGGCGGTCAGGGCCCGGCGAGTTCGACCGTGCTCGACCAGTTCGGTCGCAACCTGACCCAGGCTGCCCGCGAGAACAAGCTCGACCCGGTCATCGGCCGCGAGCCCGAGATCGAGCGCGTCATGACCGTGCTGTCGCGGCGCACCAAGAACAACCCCGTGCTGATCGGCGAGCCCGGTGTCGGCAAGACCGCCGTCGTCGAGGGCCTGTCGCAGCAGATCGTGCGGGGCGACGTGCCGGAGACGCTGCGCGACAAGCAGATCTACACACTTGATCTGGGTGCGCTGGTTGCCGGCTCGCGTTATCGGGGTGACTTCGAGGAACGCCTCAAGAAGGTGCTCAAGGAGATCAAGACCCGCGGCGACATCGTGCTGTTCATCGACGAGATCCACACGCTGGTCGGTGCCGGTGCGGCCGAGGGCGCGATCGATGCGGCCTCGATCCTGAAGCCGATGCTGGCGCGTGGTGAGCTCCAGACGATCGGCGCGACGACGCTCGACGAATATCGCAAGCACATCGAGAAGGACGCGGCGCTGGAGCGTCGATTCCAGCCGATCCAGGTCGCCGAGCCGTCGATCGCCCACACGATCGACATCCTGCGGGGTCTGCGTGACCGCTATGAGGCCCACCACCGCATCACGATCACCGATGAGGCCCTGACGGCGGCGGCCCAGATGGCCGACCGTTATATCCAGGACCGCTTCCTGCCCGACAAGGCCATCGACCTCATCGACGAGGCGGGCGCGCGACTGCGCATCCGCCGGATGACCGCTCCGCCGGATCTCCGCGAGTTCGACGAGAAGATCGCCGGTGTCCGCCTCGAGAAGGAAGCCGCGATCGACGCGCAGGACTTCGAGCGCGCCGCGCGCCTGCGCGACGACGAGAAGAAGCTGCTCGCCCAGCGCTCCGAGCGTGAGGACGCCTGGAAGATGGGCGACAACGACACCATCGCCGAGGTCGACGAAGAGACCATCGCCGAGGTGCTCAGCTCTGCGACCGGCATCCCGGTCTTCAAGCTGACCGAGGAAGAGTCCTCGCGTCTGCTGAAGATGGAGGAGGAGATCGGCAAGCGCTATATCGGTCAGCACGACGCGGTGAAGGCGCTGTCGCGCTCGATCCGGCGTACGCGTGCGGGACTGAAGGATCCGAAGCGCCCCAGCGGCTCGTTCATCTTCGCCGGCCCCTCCGGTGTCGGCAAGACCGAGCTGACCAAGGCGCTCACCGAGTTCCTGTTCGGTGACGAGGATGCGCTGATCTCGCTCGACATGTCCGAATATTCCGAGAAGCACACCGCCTCCCGGATGTTCGGCTCGCCTCCCGGTTATGTCGGCTACGAAGAGGGTGGCCAGCTGACCGAGAAGGTGCGACGCAAGCCGTTCTCGGTGGTCCTGTTCGACGAGATCGAGAAGGCCCACCCGGACATCTTCAACTCGCTGCTCCAGATCCTCGACGAGGGCCGCCTGACCGATGCCCAGGGTCGCGTGGTCGACTTCAAGAACACGGTCATCGTCATGACGACCAACCTTGGAACGCGCGACATCAACCGCTCGGTCAACCTCGGATTCGCCCAGGCGGGTGACACCGAGTCGAGCTACGAGAAGATGAAGGCAAAGGTCGCCGACGAGCTGAAGCAGCACTTCCGGCCCGAGTTCCTCAACCGTATCGACGAGATTGTGGTCTTCCACCAGCTGACCCAGTCCGACATCGAGAAGGTCGTCGACCTGATGGTGGCCCAGATCGAGACCCGTCTCGCCGACCGCGACATGGGCATCGAGCTGACCCAGGCTGCCAAGGAGCTCATCGCCAAGCGTGGCTATGATCCCGTGCTCGGTGCGCGTCCGCTGCGTCGTGCGCTCCAGCGCGATATCGAGGACATCCTGGCCGAGAAGATCCTGTTCGGTGAGCTCAAGGCCGGCGAGATCGTCCTGGTCGATGTCAACAACGGTGACGACTCCGCGGAGCACCCGTTCACCTTCACGGGCTCCAAGACGTCCGGTCTGCCAGACTCCCCGCCGGTCGAACTCAGCGGGGGCGGCGACGCCGACGCCGAGAAGGCCTGATCCGAGTCCATCGTGCCGGTCGTCCCCTGGTGGGGCGGCCGGCACGGTCGTTTCTCCCCCCACTTCCTCGGCGCCCGCGGCCGGGCATCCACGATGATGGAGCCGATTCCGGCTCCCCCGATAGTGTGACGACGTGCAACTGTCCGAGGTCCGTGGCCCACGCCGGGTGATCGGGCTGGGCGCGGCCGCCCTGGCCCTGGCCGCTCTGCTGACGGCGCTCGGCTTCTCGGTGGCCAATCTTGTCTTCCAATTCAGCACGATCGAGGCCGTCGGCGAAGTGGTCGCGGTCCGGCCCGGCCAGGACGAAGCGGGGCAGGCGCGGCCCGATCGGCACGCGGTCGTGATCGAGTACGCCGATCGCAACGGCCAGGTCCGACGATTCGACGAGACCGTCGCCGGCGACGCCCCACGCCGAGGCGATGAGCTGGCGGTGCGGTATTCGGCGAGACCCCCGGTCCAGGCGCGCATCGCCAACTATTGGTGGATCTGGCGGGAGGCCACGCTCGCCGGAGCCATCGCGCTGGTGCTGGGCCTCGGCGCCGAGGAAGCCCTCCGCGTGCGCAGCCGCACCGCGGCGCCCCGGCCATGAACACCGAACACAGGCCGGCACTGTCACCGGTCTGGTGGGTGCTGGGCTCGATCCTGTCGGTGCAGGTCGGTGCCGCGATCGCCAAGGGCCTCTTCGATCAGGTCACGCCGACCCAGATGGTCTGGCTGCGTCTCGCCACCTCGACGATCGTGCTCCTCGCCATCGCCCGACCGCGGTTGCGGGGGCGTACGCGCCGCGACTGGCTGGGCGCCATTGGCTACGGCCTCTCACTGGCCTGCATGAACTGGGCCATCTATCAGAGCTTCGCCCGCATCCCCCTCGGCCTGGCGGTCACCATCGAGTTCATCGGGCCGCTGGCGGTCGCGGCCTTCGCCAGCCGGGCACTGCGCGACCTGGTCTGGGTCGTGCTGGCCGGTCTCGGAGTCGCCCTGCTCGGCTTCGGCCCGGCAGCGCTCGACCCGCTCGGCGTCGCTTTCGCGTTGCTGGCTGGGGCTGGCTGGGGGGCGTACATCCTGACCGGCCGAATCGTCGGGGGCCGCTGGTCGGGTCTGAGCGGGCTCGGCGTCGCCAGCGCGATCGCGCTGCTGGTGATGAGCCCGGGGCTGGCCGTCGGTGACCCGGGCGACATGTGGCGGCCCGAGATCCTGCTGATCGGGGCGGCAGTCGGACTGTTGTCGTCGGTGATTCCCTACAGCCTCGAGCTCGTGGCTCTTCGTCGGATCCCGCCCCGGGTCTTCGGCATCCTCATGAGCCTGGAGCCGGCGGCGGCCGCCCTGGCGGCCCTCATCCTCCTGGGTGAGCGGCTCAGCGCGCTGGAGCTGGTGGCCATGGTCTGCGTCGTGGTCGCCTCGGTGGGAGCGACCCGCACCCGTCGCGAGGCCGCCCCGGCTTGATCACGGCAAGCGGAACGCGTCGCCACTCGTCCGGACCAGCCCGTCCGCAAGCAGCGATTCAAGCGCCCTGGCCCGCTGCGTGGCGTCGGGCCAGACGATGTCGAGTCGATGCTGCGGGACCGGTCCCTCGTGCTCGCGCAGGACCTGCAGCAGCAGCCCCCGGACCTGGCGGTCCGTCCCGGCGTACGCCTGCCCGCGGCGCGGCGGTCCGTCGTGAGCCGGGCGGCCCAGAGCGACCCATCGGCACGCCTGCACCACCGGGCAGGCGTCACAGCGGGGGTTGGTCGCCGTGCACACCAGAGCGCCCAGCTCCATGGATGCTGCTGCCCAGGTGGCGGCCTCTTCCTCGGGCATGACGCGTCGGGCCAGGGCGCGTTCGGCCACCGTCGGTGCAGGGGGAGGGAACTCCGTGCCGGAGAACACTCGCGCCAACACGCGCCGCACATTGGTGTCCAGCACGGGGTGGGCCCGGGCGTACGCGAAACTGGCCACGGCCGCCGCCGTGTATTCCCCGACCCCGGGCAGCGCCAACAACTCCGCGTGGTCCTCCGGCACCTGACCGTCGTGCCGCTCGCCGATCGCGACAGCCGCCGCATGGAGGCGGAGGGCGCGCCTCGGATAACCCAACCGCCCCCAGGCGCGCACCGCCTCACCAGCCGGCTCCAGCGCCAGGGCTTCCGGGGTGGGCCAGCGGTCCAACCACCGGCGCCACGGTTCGAGCACCCGGCTGACGGGGGTCTGCTGCAGCATGAACTCACTGACGAGTACGCCCCAGGGGCTGCAGTCACTGCGCCGCCAGGGCAGGTCCCGAGCGTTCTCGGCGAACCACTCGATCACGGGGGCCGTGATTGCGGTGGGCTCGGGGGCCTCGATCGCTGCCGTGGGGCCGGATTCGACGGCCATGGACACCTCGTTCGGAGTCATGGGCGTGGCGTACACCTCGGTCGACATGTGGATAACTAAGCTCGCGGCATGGAGGGGTTGCTGCGTCCCATCGGGCCGGAGGAAGAGCGTACCTATTGGATCCGACGAGGGCTTCTGCTGCTCGTCGTGGTCCTGCTGCTGATCGGGCTGGGCTTTCTGATTTCGAGCCTGGGTCAGGCCGATGGCACCCGCGTCGAGGCCGAGCCGGTCTCGACCCCGGCGGTCGCCCCGGCGCCTGCCGAACCGACCAGTGAAGCCGCCGAAACCGTGGTCAGGGACGAGGCCGTGCCGGTGCCGTCCAGCGCCCGCACGGATGGCTCCGACACCGTGGCCGCCACCGGTGGCGCCCCGGCGGCGGAGGAGGAGCCGATGCCGCCCGAGCCCGCCAACACGTTCCATCAGGAACCGCCGCAGGCCGCGCCCGTGCCCCAGGGCCAAGCCGCGCCGCAGGCCGAGGCCGCAGCGGTCCAGCCCTGCGACCCGGCGGCTCTCCGGGTCGCGGTGGAGACGCAGGCGATCAAGGTGGGAGGGTCGGCCCAGGTGCGGGTGTCGGTGACCAACACGGGCCAGCAGGCCTGCCGGCTGACGGTCGACAAGAACAACTTCGCACTCACGGTGGCGGCCGGTGACCAGCAGCTCTGGTCCGGCAACGATTGTGTGGCCGCCGCCCCTGCCCGCGCCGCCACGCTGGCGCCCGGAGTGTCGATGAACTGGACGGCGGAGTGGCGCGGCGAGAAGCAGTCTCCGCAGTGTCAGGGCAACCCGGAGCAGGTGGGCCCCGGCGACTATGTGGTGAAGGCGGAGCTCAAGGGCGTACCCGCTGTGACTGCGAAGCAGACCGTTCAGGCGTGAGCATCATTCCCCGGGCGGCTCTGCATAGCTGAGCTCGGTCAACTGGGTCAGGAAGTCGCGCAGCGCACGGGCTCTGTGACCGCCCACTCCTTCGACCTGGCGCAGCTCGGTGATCGAGGCTCCCAGGATCCCCTGCAGGCCGTCGAAGTGGTCGATGAGTCGCTGCACGACCGTGTGGGGCAGCCGCTGCACCGACGCGAGCTGCCGATAACCCCGCGGTGACACCTCGGCCTCGAGCGGAACGGTGAAGCCGATGGTGCGTGCGACGAGCGCCAGATCGGCCAGGTCGGAGTCGGGCAACTCGATGGTGCGGTCGAAGCTGAACTCGCTGGTGTCGTCGGGCCGATAGTCGTTGGTGAGCGCCTCGGAGAGATCGGTGGCGCGGGCGTTGACCTCGAGCAGCTGCAACTCGATGAGTCGACCATCGGTGCCGAGCTCGGTCACGTAGCCGGCGGTCTCGCGCTCCAGCCGGCGTACCATCTCGAGCCGCTGCGCCAGCAGCACCAGATCCTGCACCGTCACCTGATCCTGCACCTCCAGAACGGAAAGGCGACGAAGGATCCCACGGAGGCGGCTCCGATAGCGCTCCAGCGTCTGCAGGGCGAGGTTCGCCCGGCTCAGGATCGCGCCCGGTGCCTCGATCGGATAGCGCTGGTCGTCGAGGAACAGCGAGATCGTGTTCATGGAAGCGGAGACAGTGATCACCGCGCAGCCCGACTGCTGCGCCACCCGATCGGCCGTGCGATGACGCGTCCCCGTCTCCTCCGTGTCGAGATCGGCATCGGGCATGAGCTGGACCCCGGCCGCCACGATGCGATCGCCGCTGGCGGACAGGATGATCGCCCCATCCATTTTGGCGAGTTCCCGCAGAGCGGTCGGCGTGAAGGGGGTGTCGAGGGCGAAACCGCCGGTGCTGATCCGGCGGATGATGTCGGTCTGGCCGATCACCACGAGCGCACCGGTGCGGCCACGGAGGATCCGCTCGAGCCCATGGCGCAGCGGGGTCCCCGGCGCGAGCTGGGCACGGTAGTCACGCGCACGCGCATCCGTCTGGCTCACCGTGGCCGCTCCTGTTGCTGAATCTCGACTTGTCGGCATCCTAACGGGGCCGCAGATCCGCCCACTCGCCAGTGGTCAGCGCTCACCCGGCGTCAGCCCTTCGTGGATGGCCTGCGGGAGGGTGGCGCACTCGATCACTCGCAGCCCCTTCACGGCCCGGCGCTTCGGCTGCTTGCCGGGCTCCGTCGGCACGATGGCGGTGTCGAACCCCAGCCGAGCCGCTTCCGCGATGCGCCGATCGAGGCCGGGCACGCGTCGCAGCTCGCCGGCCAGGCCCACCTCGCCGATGGCGACCAGCCGGCTCATGCCGGCCGGTCCCGCCACCGGCCGATCGCGGGCAGCGGAGGCGATCGCCAACGCGCACGCCAGGTCGACCGCCGGATCGAAGATCTTGGCGCCGCCGACCGTGGACGTGTAGATATCGCGGTCGGCGAGGTTGATCCTGGCCCGGCGCTGCAGCACCGCGGTGAGCATCGCGACCCGACCGCCCTCGACCCCGTGGGTCACCCGGCGGGGGTTGTTGGCCACGGCCGCACCGGTCACCAGCGATTGGATCTCGGCCAGCAGCGGGCGTCGGCCCTCCATCGTCACGGTCAGGCACGTGCCGGGCACGACCTGCTCATGATGGGACGTGAAGAGCCCGGACGGGTCGGGCACCTCGACAATTCCTTCCTCGGCCATCTCGAAGCAGCCCACCTCGTCGGCCGGCCCGAACCGGTTCTTCGTGGCCCGCACCATCCGGAACCCCGAATGCCGGTCGCCCTCGAACCCGAGCACCACATCGACCAGATGCTCCATCGTCCGCGGTCCCGCGATCGTCCCCTCCTTGGTGACATGACCGACGATGATCACCGCCATGCCCTCTCGCTTGGCGACCCGCACCAGGGCTGCCGTCGTCTCGCGCACCTGCGTCACGCCACCGGCCGCCCCGTCTGCCTCGGCGGTCGTGACCGTCTGGATCGAATCGAGGACCAGCAGGCTCGGGGCGACATCGGCGATGTGGCCGAGGATCGTGCCGAGATCGACCTCGGCCGCCAGATAGAGCTCATCGGCCAGCGCTTTCGTGCGCCCCGCCCGGAGCCGCACCTGCGCCGGGGACTCCTCGCCGGTCACATAGAGGGTCCGGCGGCCCGCACTCGCCCAGCGCGCCGCCACCTCGAGCAGGAGGGTCGACTTGCCGACTCCCGGCTCGCCGGCCAGCAGGATCACCGCACCGGGCACGAGCCCGCCGCCGAGCACCCGGTCGAGCTCGCCGACCCCGGTCAGCTGGCGTCGGGTCAGCTCGGCGGACACCGAGGCGATCGGCACGGCCTTGACGCTGGGTGGGGCCTGGCGTACCTCCGTCACGCGCGGAGCGCCCTGCTCCACCACCGAACCCCAGGTCTGGCACTCGCCGCAGCGGCCGACCCAGCGCACGGTCGTCCAGCCGCACTCGGTGCAGCCGTAGGCGGGTTTCGTGGATGCTTTGGCCATGCTCCGAACCCTAACGACCCGCTCCGACATTCGTTCGGGAGTGGGTCTGCGGCGCGGGGCGCTCGTCAGCGCGGCAGGTCTGCTGCGACGGTCAGGATCCGGGCGTTGGCCTCGGGTTCGCCGATGCTCACGCGTACGCCATCACTCGCGTCACCCGCCGCATAGGGCCGGACCATGAGGCCGGCCTCCGCGAACGCCGCGGCGTACGCCATCGTCTGCTCGCGGGCGGCGAACCACACGAAGTTGGCCTGGGCCGAGGGCAGGTCGAAACCGAGGTCGGTCAGCCCGGCCACGAGTTCCTCGCGCGCGGCGACGAGTTCGGCCACCCGGGCCATCAGCGGCTCATGTGCGGCCAGGGAGGCGATCACCGCGGCCTGGGCCGGGACGGACACGCCGAACGGCAACGATGTGGCGCGCAGGGCGGGCGCGAGTCGCGGCTCGGCCACGGCGTACCCGACTCGGAAACCTGCCAACCCATAGGCCTTCGAGAACGTGCGCAGAACCACCACATTGGGGTGATCGCGCCAGATCTCCAGCCCCCGGGTCGCGGCCGGATCGGTCACGAACTCGATATAGGCCTCGTCGACCACGACCAATACATCGTCGGGGACCCCGGCCAGGAACTCCACCAGGTCGTCGTGGCGGACGATCGGACCGGTCGGATTGTTGGGCGTACACACCAGGATGGCGCGCGTCCGCGGCGTGATCGCGGCCGCCATCGCGGCCAGGTCATGGGTGGCGTCGCCCTTCAGCCCCACGGGTACGCCCTTCGCGCCGCATACCTGCACCGCGATGGGATAGGCCTCGAAGCTGCGCCAGGCATAGACGACCTCGTCGCCGGGTTCGCAGACGGCCTGGAGGAGGTGATAGAGCACGGCCACGGAGCCCGTGCCCAGGGCCAGGTTGGCCTCCGCCACCGGCAGTTCCGGGGCGTCGAGGAAGGCCGCCAGCGCCTCCAGCGCGGCCGAGTTGCCCATGTCGGGGTAGCGGTTCATCTGGGCGCAGCTCGCCTGCACGGCCTCGAGCACGCCCGGTAGGGGCGGGAACGGATTCTCGTTGCTGGAAAGCTTGAAGGAGCCGGCGGGAGCGGGCTTGCCCGGTTGGTACGCCGGAAGTGCGGCCACGGCCGCGCGGATGGGAACTGTCATCTCAGATGCGGACTTCACCGGCCGCAGTGCGGAAGTGGGCGGCGACGATGCCGGGAGTCCCGTGCGGCGCCATCCATTCGATCTCGAAATCGAGGTCGCCGATCATGTTGGACTTGCAGCCCAGCCAGTCCTCCAGCCGCTTGCGGTCACCCGCGATCTCGAGCCGGATCAGGTCGACGGAGCCTGGGAGTGCCTTGGGCAGGACCGATTCCTCGCTGGTCCATTTGATGAAGAACGGCAACTGGGGATCAGCCTGCGTTCCCCGCACCCCGATCTGCTTCCACTCGAGAAGCCGGCCGTCGGGAAAGTGCCTGCTGCCATCCACTGAATTGCGACCCAGCCGACGCTCGAAGCCCGAGAGATCATCCACGGAGATCGCCCAGCCGAGCCAGCCGCCACCCGCTTCGGAGCGGGCCCGCACGACCTGGCCGAACGCTGCTTTGTCGGCCACCGGGTGCTCCAGGACCTCGACGATCTCGATGTAGCGATCGTCGGCCAGCGGAATCAACCGGTTGCGGGTGCCGAACCGTGGATGGAACCCACCGTCGCGCGACGGCTCACCCAGCGCGGCGCTCAAACGCTCAGCAGTGGCGAGCAGTCCCTCGTGACCGGCAGCGAAAACAAGATGGTCGACGTGCATGGGCCCATTGTGTCCCCACGGCTTGATGGGCTTGCGCGCGGGGGCGTTTTATGGGCGCCGGCTGTCGGTCCGGGCGGCGATGGTCGCCGGGTGCTGCGTACGCCCCGCCAGGGCCTCGAAATCCTCGCAGTGGGCGACGAGTTCAACGTACGCCGCAGCGCCCATCAGCTCGGTCAACTCGGCGGAATTGGTGACATAAACCGGCTCGGCGGCGGTGTGGGCCTCGGTGTTGGAGGTGCAATACCAGTCGAGGTCGTGGCCGCCGGAACCCCAGCCGGCCCGGACATATTCACCGATCGTGATTTCGAGGTAGCTGGTGTCGTCGCCGCGGTCGACCGTGCGATATTGCCGGCGCAGCGGCAGCTGCCAGCACACATCGGGCTTGGTCTCCGGGAGCCCGCGTCCCTCGCGGAGCGCCAGGGCGTGCAGGGCACAACCCTCGCCTCCGGCGAACCCGGGGCGGTTGAGAAAAATGCAGGCCCCGTCGACCGCCCTCGTCTTGCGGTCCGGCGTCTCACCCTCGGCGACATGCTCCAGGTCCTCGACCACGACCCAGCCGCCCGCCGCAGCCTCTGCGGCGTACTGCCAGGTCTCGGGGGTCAGCCGACTCGCCGCCTCCGCAACCCGCTGCTCGTCGTCGGCGTCGGCGAAATGGGCGCCGAGGCTGCAGCAGCCGTCATCGGGGCGATTGGCATAGATACCGGGGCAACCCTGACCGAAGATGCACTGCCAGCGGGAGGTCAGCCAGGTGAGATCACACCGGAACACCTGCTCGGAGTTGTCGGGGTCGGGGAACTCCACGAAAGTGCGGGGAAAGGGCAGCAGGATCTCAGGCATGCCCATCAGTATGTGACTGTCCACAGGCCGGAGTACATTGCCCGCGTGCGACTGGGAGTTCTGGACATCGGATCCAACACGGTTCACCTGCTTGTGGTCGATGCGCGCGTCGGCGGTGCACCCAGCCCGGCAGCTTCCCTGAAGCGGGAGCTGCGGCTGGCCGAACACCTCGACGACGACGGCCGCATGACCAGGTCGGGCATCGACGCCCTGATCGACATGGTCGACGCCTCCCGCGACTTCGCCGAGCAGTCGGGCTGTTCGAAGGTGTTGCCGTTCGTGACCTCCGCGCTGCGGGAGGCCATCAACTGCGATGACGTCGTGGCCGAATGCAAGGAGGAGACCGGCGTCGAGCTGCGCGTCCTCTCCGGCACCGACGAGGCCCGCGCCACGTTCCTCGCCGCCCGCCGCTGGTTCGGCTGGTCGGCCGGCACGCTCAGTGTCTTCGACATCGGCGGAGGCTCGCTCGAGATCGCGGCCGGCCGCGACGAGGAGCCCGAGATCGCCTTCTCGGTGCCGGTCGGCGCGGGGCGCATGGCCCGGGAGTTCGGGCCGACGAACCTGACCGAGATCCGCCGCTATGTGCGAGCCGAGATCGGTTCGGTCATCGGAGATCTGTTGCGTCGCGGCCCCTATGAGAAGGCGGTGGCCACGTCGAAGACGTTCCGGACCCTGGGCCGGATCACGGGCACGCTGCCCGCCGATGCGGGTCCCTATGTACGCCGCGTGCTCGAACGGGAGAAACTCTCCGAGGCCGTCGAGATGATCGCGGCGATGCCGGTGGAGAAGCGGTCCAACCTGCCCGGCGTTTCGGCGGGTCGGAGCGCGCAACTGCTCGCCGGTGCCGTGGTCGCGGAGTCGGTGATGTTCCTCGCCGGCATGGAGGAGGTCATCCTCTGTCCGTGGGCGCTGCGCGAGGGCATCATCCTGAACTATCTCGACCACCTCGAGTATTTCGCCGACGGCAACCTCAAGGCCCGCAAGCTGGGCTCGCGCATGAAGCTCGGCGGACAGGACGTCCTCGTCGACTGACGTCGGGGCAGGGGCGTCGCAGGTATCGTGGGCGAGGTGAGTCAACCGAAACCGCGCGTTGCGCTGAGCACCTCGGCGGTCTATCCGGAGTCGACGTCCGCTGCGTTCGAGTGGGCGGGGCGCCTGGGTTACGACGCAGTCGAGATCATGGTCGGCACCGATGCGCTGTCGACCGATGTCGATGCCGTGCAGCGGCTTCGTGACCACCACCAGATTCCGGTTGTGTCCGTGCACGCGCCGACCCTGCTCCTCCTGCCGCGCGTCTGGGGCACCGACCCGTGGGAGAAGCTCGAGAAGTCGGCCCGCGCCGCGCTCCAGCTGGGCGCGCCGACCGTGGTCGTGCATCCGCCGTTCCGCTGGCAGGGGGAGTACGCCAGGAACTTCCTCGCAGGCATCAAACGCCTCACCGAAACGACGGGCATCACCTTCTGCCTCGAAAACATGTATCCATGGCGGACACCGCGCGGGGAGTTCAAGGCGTACAAGCCGGACTGGGATCCCAGCGAACTCGACTACGACCACCTGACCCTCGACCTGTCGCACGCCTCGACGTCCAAGCAGAACTCGCTCGACCTGGCGAAGGAATGGGGCCCGCGCCTCAAGCACGTCCACCTCACCGACGGCACCGGCTCGTTCATGGACGAGCACATGGTCCCGGGCCGTGGCGACCAGAAGGCCGACGAGTTGTTGCGCTATCTCGGCACGAGTGGGTACGCCGGCGATGTGATCCTCGAGATCAACACCCGTGGTGCGAAGTCCCGCGACGAGCGGGAGCGAGACCTGGCGGAGTCGCTGGCGTTCACCCGGACCTATCTCGAAGCGGCGGCGCGGTCCGCGAGCACCTCCGACGACTGAGCGCGCCGTGGCACCTCAGCGCGCCCTGCGCGGAATCGCAATCGGGCTCGGCCTGGTGGCCCTGCTCGTCGTCGGATTCTTCCTCATCGTGGCGGTCCTGGAGACCGTGACGTGACGCTCACCCGGCCCCGCTTCGGCCTGGAAATCCTGCTGGTCCTGGGCGTGTCGCTGGGGGAGTCGGCGGTCTATTCGATCCTCCGGATCGCCGATCGCCTCACCCGACCCGAGCCCCTGGCTCAGCAGACGACCCAGATGAACACCTCCGTCGCGGCGGACCGGCCATGGCTCGACCTGGCGTACCAACTCGCCAACATCATGTTTCCGCTGGTGCCCGTGCTGTTGGCGCTCTATCTCCTGGCCATCGCGGCCGGACCGGTCGCGTGGCGCGGGGATGATCCGAGCCGGCCGTCCTGGCAACGCGTGGGGTTCGACCTGCGGCGACCAGGTCGGGATGTCGGCTGGGGATTCCTGGTTGCAGCCGGGATCGGGATCCCCGGATTGGCGTTCTATCTGTTCGCGCGCGAGATCGGCATCAACACCAACGTCGCTCCGGCCAACCTGGCCGACAACTGGTGGACCGTGCCGGTCTATCTCCTGGCCGCGGCGATGAACGGGATCCTCGAGGAAGTCCTGATGCTCGGCTGGCTCTATCTGCGCCTGCGCCAGCTGGCGTGGTCCTGGTGGTTGATCGTGCTCACCTCGGCCGTCGTACGCGGGAGCTATCACCTCTATCAGGGCTTCGGTGGCTTCGCCGGGAACCTGATCATGGGCGTACTCTTCGGCCTGCTCTTCCTGCGCTGGAAACGCGTCGGGCCGCTCGTCGTCGCGCACACGTTGCTCGACATCGTGGCCTTCGTCGGGTACGCCCTCGTCGCGCCGCGGGTCGACTGGCTCTGAGTGGTCTCAGTTGCGCTGGGGCGGCTCGGTGCGCTCCGCGTCGAAGACCAGCCGGCCCGTCGGGTTGTCGTCATAGGACAACGGATCGGCATCCGGCTCGAGGTGGCTGAGGACGCGGAGCCCGGGCACGGCGGCCTGGAGTTCTTCCTCGAGGTCGTGGATGTAGTCGTGGCCCTTCTTGACGGTCCACTCGCAGGGCACGAGAACGTGCACGGTGGCGTACCGCTGCTGCCCGGCCACCCGGGTCATCAGCCCGTGGAACGACACGGTCCCGTCCGTGCGCCGATCGAGGATGTCGATGATGGCCTTGTTCTCCTCGGGCGGGAGCGTGGCATCGAGGAGGCCGGCGGCGGACTCGGTGAGGAGCTTGACGCCGGTGATGATGATGTTGATGCCGACGGCGAAGGCGACGATCGAGTCGAGCCGGTCCCAGCCCGTGAGCCAGACCAGGGCCACACCGATCACGACGCCGGCCGAGGTGACGAGGTCGGTCATCAGGTGCTTGCCGTCGGCGGTCAGCGTGAGGGACCGATGGGCGCGGCCGGCGCGGAGCAGCACCATGGCGACCACGCCGTTGATGACCGAGGCGAGCACCGAGATCCCCAGGCCGAGACCGACTGCCTCGAGCGGCTTCGGATTGAGGAAACGTTCGACGGACGTCACGATGATGACGACCGCGGCGACCATGATCATCAGGCCTTCGACGGCGGCCGAGAAATACTCGGCCTTGGCCCGGCCATAGGGGAACTTCTGGCTCGCAGGAGCCGCGGCGACCCGGAGCGCGATGAGCGCCACGATGGCCGCGACGAGGTTGACCACCGATTCCGCGGCATCGGAGAGCAGGCCGACCGAGCCGGTGAGGAGCCACGCGCCCGTCTTGAGGGAGATCGTGGCGATGGCGGCGAAGATCGAAAGCCACGCGAACTTCTGCAGGTTGGTCGGCCTGGTGCCTGACGGGGTGGTCACGACTTCGATGCTGCCACCAAGTGGGAGTCAACGCCCCTTCTCTCGAAATCAGGGCCTCGGGTTCGCCGTGGCGGAATGTGATTTCGTTCACTCCGCCGGGGGTCGTATCCTGAACCGCAGCTTTCAATCGATCAGGAGACAACGTGCGCGTAGGTGTGTTCGGGGCAACCGGTCAGGTGGGTGGCGTCATGCGCGACCTGCTCATCCAGCGGGATTTCCCCGTCGACGAGATCCGCTTCTTCGCCTCGGCCCGCTCGGCCGGCAAGGTCATCGAGTTCGGCGACAAGCAGATAACCGTCGAGGCCACGGCGACAGCCGATTTCTCCGGTCTCGATATCGCGCTCTTCTCCGCGGGTGGTGCGAGTTCGCGTGAGTACGCCCCCAAGGTCGCGGCTGCCGGCGCCATCGTCATCGACAACTCGTCGGCCTGGCGCCTCGATCCCGACGTGCCGCTCGTGGTCTCCGAGGTCAATCCCGAGGACACCAAGGACCTGCCGAAGGGCATCATCGCCAACCCGAACTGCACGACCATGGCGATCATGCCGGTGCTGAAGCCGCTCACCGAGAAGGCCGGCCTGTCCCGCCTGCGGGTGGCGACCTATCAGGCCGTGTCGGGCTCCGGCGGCGCCCAGGTCAAGGCGTTCGCCGACCAGGTGCGTGGCACCGACGATCTCGAGGGCCTGACCTTCTCCGGCGATCTCGACTCGGTGTCCGAGCTCGGCTCGTACGCCAAGGCCATCGCCTTCAACGCGCTTCCGATCGCCGGCTCGCTCGTCGACGACGGGTCCGGTGAGACCGACGAGGAGCAGAAGCTCCGCAACGAGTCCCGCAAGATCCTCCACCTGCCCAACCTGCTCGTGTCGGGCACCTGCGTGCGCGTCCCGGTGTTCACCGGTCACTCGCTCGCCGTGCATGCCGAGTTCGACAACCCGATCAGCCCCGAGGAAGCCACCGAGCTCCTCGCCGCTGCGCCGGGCGTCGAGCTGATGGACATCCCGACCCCGCGGGACGCCGCGGGTGCCGACCCGGCCTATGTCGGTCGCATCCGCGTCGACCAGTCCGTGCCGGACGGCAAGGGCCTGGTCTTCTTTGCGTCGAACGACAACCTCCGCAAGGGCGCTGCGCTGAATGCGGTCCAGATCGCCGAAGTGGTCGCGGAGAACCTGCGCGCCGGGCAGCCCGCCTGATGACACGACTCGTCGTTGTCGGCGCGGGACTGATGGGGGAGGCCATTTTTTCCGGTCTCCTCGCCTCGGGGTGGGCCCCCGCCGACATCGTCGTGTCCGACGCCCGCGCCGAGCGGCGTGCGGAGCTGTCCGAGCGCTATGGCGTGGGGAGCGGCGAAGCTGTTGATGCCGTCGCCGATGCGCAGACCGTCCTGTTGGCGGTGAAGCCGGCCGACGTGGGCGGCGTACTCGAAGAGATCGGTGACCGGCTCGCCCCGGACGCCCTGTTGTTGTCGGTGTGTGCCGGGGTTGCGCTGGCCACGCTGCAGGCTGGCGTACGCGAGGGCACCCCGGTTGTCCGCGCCATGCCGAACACCCCCGCCCGGGTGGGGGAGGCCATCACGGCCGTTTCTCCGGGCACACATGCCACCGACGACCACCTCGCGGAAGTGACCGAGATCCTCGGCGCCGTGGGTCGGGTTATCACGGTGGCAGAGAAATATCAGGACTCGGTGACTGCGGTTTCCGGCTCGGGTCCTGCATATGTGTTCCTGGTCGCCGAGGCGATGATCGAGGGCGGGGTCCATGTGGGCCTGCCCCGCGATGTCGCCACCGAACTTGCCGTGCAGACACTGTTCGGCTCGGCCACGCTCCTGCGTGACACCGGCGACCATCCAGCCATCCTGCGCGAGAACGTGACGTCCCCCGGAGGGACCACCGCGGCGGCGTTGCGAAGGCTGGAGGATCATGGTGTGAGGGCAGCGTTCCTGGCGGCTGTTGAGGCTGCCCGGGATCGTTCGCTCGAGTTGGGCTAATCGTCCCGTCACGGGTGCGCTGCGGCGTACCCCCTCGTCCGAGAGGCGCCCATGGTCTCCACCGCCGTGTGGATCGGCACGATCGTCTTCATTGCCGGTCTGTTGCTCTTCGACTTCTTCTTCCATGTCCGCAAGGCCCACACCCCGACGCTCAAAGAGGCCGCAATCTGGTCGTCGATCTATGTCGGGATCGCCCTCCTGTTCGGCGTCGGCATTGTGGTCTTCGCCCCAGCCGGCTGGGGCGGTGAATATTTCGCGGGCTACATCACCGAGAAGGCGTTGTCGGTCGACAACCTGTTCGTCTTCCTGGTGATCATGTCGAGCTTCAAGGTGCCGGCGAAGGATCAGCAGAAGGTCCTGCTCTTCGGCATCGTCTTTGCTCTGATCGCTCGGACGGCGCTCATCTTCGTCGGTGCTGCCCTGATCAACCAGTTCGCGTGGGTCTTCTATATCTTCGGCCTGTTCCTGCTGCTGACCGCCGGGCACATGCTCAAGCCCGATGACGAGGGCGAGAACGACGCCAACAACATCGTGATCCGGGTGGCGAAGAAGTTCATCCGCACCACCGATCACTATGACGAGGACAAGCTGTTCACGCGGGTGAACGGCAAGCGCGCGATGACGCCGATGCTGCTCGTGATGGTGGCGATCGGCGGCACCGACATTCTCTTCGCCTTCGACTCCATCCCGGCGATCTTCGGCCTGACGACCAAGACCTTCATCGTGTTCACCGCGACGGCGTTCTCGCTCATGGGTCTGCGTCAGCTTTACTTCCTTCTGGATGGTCTGTTGGACCGACTCATCTATCTGAAGTATGGGTTGGCCGCGATCCTCGGTTTGATCGGTGTGAAGCTGATCCTGCATGCGCTGCACGAGAACAATGTGTGGTTCATCAACGACGGCGAGCCGGTCAAGGTCATGGAGATCACCACGCAGCTGTCGCTGACGCTGATCCTGGGCATCCTCCTGGTCACGATCGTGGCCTCGCTCGTCAGCCCCAAGGGCAAGGCGATCACCGCCATCCGCAATGCCCAGCGCTATGCGGACCGCTACCTCGATCTCGACTACGAGTCCGATCCGCGCTTCCGCGAAATCACGTACGCCAAGCTCGTCCGGGCGTCTGCGATGCTGCGGCTGCTCAAGGAGGACCATCGGCACCTGATCCGGCAGGAGCCCGAACTGCTCGAGAAACTCGAGCGGGCCAAGGTCATCCACGACGAGGAGTTCGCCGGCGACCCCGGCGCGCAGCGTTATCCGGGCTGATCAGGCGCCAGATCCCTGAGCTGTCCGCCGATCCTCGGCACGTGGATCCAGCCCTCGACGAGTGCTGCCTCTCGCTCGAGAGGGCTGGGTGCCACGGTGAGCCCCTTCGTCACGGCCCGGGCCACCAGTGCACAGAGAACCGCGTCCAGCAGGTCATCGGAGTGACGGCACGATGCGGCGTACCCGCCGAGGTCCAGCCACGATTCCCGCTCCAGCGCATCGACGAGGACGGCCCGGCCGGCCTGGTTGGTCTTCGTCTTGTACGCCCGGTGGGGCAGTCCCCAGCGATGGAGCGCGGCCGCCGGATAGACCTCCGCGATGGTGCCGCTCCCGTCGCGGTGGCAGTCCACACCGGCCGAGCCCAACTGGGCCAGCAGTGCCGCGCAGCGCATCGCGACTCGGCCGATCTTGTCGGCGGACACGCTCAGGGGATTGGGCCCGGAGGCGGCTCTGAGCTGCAGGTCAGTCACGCGATAGGAGAGAGAGTCCCGCCAGGCCGAACCGTGCTCAGCCGGTGGAATGAACGTTCCTTGCTGATGCTCGACGATGAATTCCGTGAACGCCCGGGGCCAACCCAGGGGACAGTCGATGCCGAGCATGGCGACCGTCGGGGCGAGGTGGCGTACCTCCTCGTCATCCACCCCCAGCCGTAGCGATCGGACCAGCGCACCCGTGTCGCTCCACTCGATCACCGCCAGCGCCGTGCGCGACGGGTCGGCCGCCAGGTCGAGTCCAGCCGTGATCATGTCCTGGCCTCCTGCAGGTTTCGGTGGCGGTGCCACAGTTGTTCGATCGATGCCCCATTTACAACTGTGGCATCGATCGAACAAGTGGTGCACCGCGGATGGAAGGGCGGCAGAGTGCGCGTGGTGGAGCCCCAGAACCGGATGCCGCACACCGGAGAGTTCGCCACGAAGTAAGGTCATCCCTGCAGGCAACCAATGGAGGTTCGATGCGCGCCCGACTCGTGCACTCCGATGAGCTCACCCGTTATGACTTCGGTGAAGCTCATCCGATGGGGCCCGGGCGCGTCCGCATGGCGATCGAGCTGGCGCGCCAGCTGGGCGTACTCGATGAACTCGACGTCATTCCCGCCCCCGAACCCGATGACGAGCTGGTACGCCTCGTGCATACCGACGCCTATATCGACGCAGTGAAATCGGAAACTCCTCAGCCCCAGTTCGGCCTCGGCACCCAGGACAATCCGGTCGTCCCCGGCATGCACGAGACGGCTGCGCGCGTGTGCGCCGCGACCACGGAGGCGGCGCGCACGGTCTGGGAAGGCGAGACCAATCGCGCGGCCAACATGTCCGGTGGCCTCCACCATGCGATGCCGGCGCTCACGTCGGGCTTCTGCGTCTACAACGACTGCGCGGTGGCGATCAAGTGGCTGCAGCAGCAGGGCGTGCGACGAATCGCCTATCTCGACATCGATGCCCACCACGGCGACGGTGTGCAGAGCATCTTCTATGACGATCCCGATGTCCTGACCATCAGCCTCCACGAGTCACCGATTCACCTGTTCCCCGGCACAGGCTTCGCGACGGAAGTGGGCGGCAGGGGAGCCCTGGGGAGTGCGGTCAACGTGGCACTGCCGCCCGGGCTCGACAACCTCGGCTGGCTGCGGGCGTTCGATGCGATCGTGCCGCCGGTGCTCGCGGAGTTCCGGCCCGAGATCCTGATCAGCCAGCACGGCTGCGATGCCCATGCCGATGACCCACTGACCGACCTCGACCTCTCGATCGACGGGCAACGCGCGTCTTATCTGATGGTCGCCGATGTGGCGCAGAAGTACTGCAACGACAAGTGGGTCGTCACCGGCGGCGGTGGTTATGCCCTCGACACCGTTGTCCCGCGCGCCTGGGCCCATCTGCTGGCGGTCCTGGCCGGCGTGCCCATCCCGCTCGACACCCCGACCCCCCAGGCCTGGCGGGAGCTGGTCGGCCCTGGCGCACCCGCCACGATGGGGGATGGGGGCGACATCGATTTCGAGCCGGTCAGCTGGGGCTACAACCCGTCCTCGCGCCTCGATCAGGCGATCATTGCGACGCGCCGCGCGGCGTTTCCGGAGTTCGGTCTCGACCCCGACTTCTGACTTCTTGAGAAGTTGGCCACCGGAACCGGCCCGGGGCTTTCATCGAGCCCCATTTAGCACTACTGTCACTCTCAGCTCGGGCGACACGCCGTGGGCGCGTTGATGTGTCGAATGTCTCGAGGAACGGTGCGGCTGGCATGAGCGGTGATGAGAAGGACGAACGCCCGAATCTGGCGTCCGTCGACGGACTGGCGAACGTCAAGTTTCTGACTGTGGCCGAAGTGGCCGCCATCATGCGGGTGTCGAAGATGTCCGTCTATCGCCTCATCCATGCAGGTGACCTGGAGGCAGTGCGGTTCGGTCGCAGCTTCCGCGTCCCCGAGAAGGCCGTGAACGACTATCTGCGCGGATCCTTCTTCGACGTCGGTTGAGCGTACGCCCGGTCCGGGCTGGTTTGGCTCCGCGCGACGATCGGGACTAGACTGCAGTGCTTGGCTGGCGTAGCGCCAGCATTCATCTTTCTCCCGAGAGGCACCACCTGTGGGTTCGGTCATCAAGAAGCGACGCAAGCGCATGGCGAAGAAGAAGCACCGCAAGCTCCTGAAGCGGACGCGCATCCAGCGTCGCAAGGCTGGCAAGTAATCCTCTGCCCATGTCGCGCGTCGTCCTCATCACCGGGGTGTCGCGTGACTTGGGCGCGCGTCTGGCCCGATCACTCGCCGGACGCCACGAGGTGGTCGGTCTTGACCTGACCCCGCCCCGGCGGGAACTTGCCGGGGTTTCGTTCGTGCGCGCCGACCTGCGCAGCCCTGCCCTGGTCGGCATTCTCGATCGCTATCGCATCGACACGGTCGTGCACTGCGGCCTGCTCGACGACGACGGCGTTCCGTCCGCCGCCGCGGCCAAGGACGCGAACATCCTCGGCACAATGCAGCTCGTCGCTGCCTGCCAGCAGTCGCCGGGCGTACGCAAGGTCGTCCTCCGCAGCACCGGTCAGGTCTATGGTTCGTCACCACTCGACCCCGCGCGCTATGCCGAGGACACCGCACCGCGCCGGCCGCCCCGATCCGGATCGGCCCGCGCTGCCCGCGAGATGGAGTCGTTCATCTCCGGACTCGGCGACCGACGCCCCGATGTCGTCGTCACGACCCTGCGCCTCGCCAACCTGATCGGGGGCGGCACCGACAGTCCGCTGGCCCGCTGGCTGGCCATGCCGGTGGTGCCGAGGCCCATCGGTTTCAACGCCCGCCTGCAGTTCCTGCACCCGGCCGATGCGGTGACGGCTCTGGGCCTCGCAGTGGATCGCGACCTTCCCGGCACCTTCAATGTCGGTGCCCCCGACACGGTCTGCCTGAACCAGGTCCTGCGGATGCTGGGACGTCCTGCGGTGCCGTTGTGGGCCGGGACGCCGGGGCTGCTCGGTCTTGGTCGCCGGGCACGGGTCATCCCCTATACGAGCGAACAGGTGCGGGGCGTCACGTGGGGCCGCCTGCTGGACACCACACGCTTCGACTCGGCGACCGGCTTCACTCCCCACTATTCTTCGCGTCGGGCCGTGGAGGAATTCGCGGCCTTCGGCGCGCCAGGTCTGCTCAGCGCCGAGGTGATCGACCGGGTCGTCCATCAGGTGACCCGGGTCCTGCCCAAGCCGCCGGCGGTTCGCCGCCCCCATCCGGAGCGAGTGCCCACATGAGTGACGACGAGCCGAGCCTGCTCGGCCCCGAGGCCACGGCAGCGCTCGACGACTTCATCCGCGCCGGTGGCGTACTCATCGACCGGCTCAAGGACATGCCCAGTGATCGGGTCGGCGAGGTCCTCGCCGATCCCGTCGCCGCCGTGATCGCGGTCGGCAAGAAGCTCGGGGTCCAGTGGCAGGGCTCGATCGAGGAACTGGTGGCGTACGCGAAGTCGCGGCTCGCCGGCGACTATGCCGTCGACGAGTTCGGCTTCGATCCCGAGTTCACCGAGCGCCTGTTCCTGCCGGTGATGCGGCTGCTGGCCGAGAAGTGGTTCCGTCTGGAACTCCGTGGCCTGGAGAATCTCCCCGCCGACGGCAGCGCCCTGCTCGTGGCCAACCACGCCGGCACGCTCCCGCTGGATGCGATGGTTCTGCACGCGGCGGTGTTCGATGCCACGGGACGGCATACGCGGATGCTGGGCGCCGACCTCGTGTTCACCACGCCGTATTCCCATGACTTCGCCCGGCGGATCGGGGCCACGGTCGCGTGTCCCGAGGACGCAGCTCGGCTGCTCGCCGGCGAGCAGTTGGTGTCGGTGTTCCCGGAGGGCTTCAAGGGCCTCGGCAAGCGCTATACGGATCGCTATCGGTTGCAGCGGTTCGGCCGCGGGGGTTTCGTGGCCACGGCCGTGCGGTCGCAGGTGCCGATCGTGCCGGTGTCCATCGTCGGGTCGGAGGAGATCTATCCGATGATCTCCAATGCCTCGAGCCTGGCGAAAACCCTCGGGTTTCCCTATTTCCCCATTACGCCGTTGTTCCCGTGGCTCGGCGTACTCGGTCTCATTCCGCTCCCGTCGAAGTGGATCATCGAGTTCGGTGAGGCCATCACCACCGACGAGCTGCCGCCGGGCGCGGCCGATGATCCCGGCACTGCGCTCCAGATCACTGATCAGGTCCGCATCACGATCCAGAACAGCCTCTATCGCCTCCTGGACGAGCGGCCCGGGGTCTTCTTCTGATCCTGCTTCTCATAGCCCGTCCGCGGCTCAGGCCCGGCGACCGGCTCCGGTCGGCGGCTTCCAGCGCGGCCCGACCCGGATCCAGATGGCCCAGGCGATGACGCCCACGAGATAGGCCCCGATGACAACCCCGGCCAGAAGTGGTGACGGTTGTTCGCCCCGCGCGATCTGGCCGACCTCCCAGAAGGCCCAGGTGAGCAGGGACATGGTCGCGGCGCCGATCCAGGCGAGGTCGTTGGCGAGCATCCGGATGGTCCGCGACTCGTGCTCCGGCGCGAGCCAATAGTCCTTGTGGGGCAGGTTCACGAACTCCCGGGGCAGTTTGCCGATCAGGCCCGCCCCGGCCCAGAAGATCAGGGCGGTCGTGGCGCCGGTGATCCCGCCGGTGACGAGATGGGCGACGCGGGTGCTCCAGCGGGTGACCTCACCGCCGGGTCCCACATGACCGGGGACGGCCTCGGGCAGCGTCAACCCCTGCCACAGCAGCAGAACCACGAACCCGGCCGTGGTGATCGCCAGTGCGGTCCGTCCCATCGGCTCAGCCCCAGCGGACGATGGCCCGGGCAGCCAGTGCGATCGATGCGCCCGCCACCACGCTCCGCGTGATCCGGCGGCGCACTTTGTTGCCACCGTCGTGGAAGTCATGGATGAGCCAGTCGTGCCGCTGCGCATGCTCGCGCAGGCGGGAATCAGGATTGACGGCGTGGGGCTTGCCGACCAACTGGAGCATGGGCAGGTCGTTGATGGAGTCGGAGTAGGCATAGGACTCGGCGAGGTCGTAGCCGTGGTCATCGGCGAGCCCCTGCACGGCGACCGCCTTGGCCGGGCCGTGGAGCAATCCGTTGTGGAGCCGCCCGGTGTAAGCCCCGTCCGCGCGTTCGGCGATGGTGCCCAGCCCGCCGGTGAATCCCAGATGCTGCGCGCACAGTTCGGCGATCTCCACCGGTGACGCCGTGACGAGCCAGACGTCGTGCCCGGCCGTGAGGTGGTCCTGGGACAGTGCCACAGCCTCGTCACAGAAGCGCCCGACGATCCGCTCGGCGAAGATCTCGGCGCAGTGCTGCCCGAACACCTCGACATCCCGCCCGGCGATCAGGGAGAGGACCGTGTCGCGGGCCTCGATCGTGTGGCCGGCGTGCTCGGCGCCGGTCGCGCGATACCACGCCTCGAGCCAGGCGGCGCGCATCATGGTCCGGGCCGAAAGATAACCACGGGCGTGCAGGCCGCGTCCGAGCTGGATCAACGCCGTGCCACGCAGCAGCGTGTTGTCCAGGTCGAAGAAGACCGCCGTCGAAGTCATCGCGCCAGCGTACCGGGGGCGGGGACCGGCCCAGAATTCCCGCGTGCCAGACTCGGCGCATGTCCGAACGACGCCCCGCACCCCCGGCGCTGGCGGTGCCCAACCTTGCCGACGCGATTCGCATCCACGCCGCCGAGCAGCCGGACGCAACAGCCCTGGTCGAGGTGAGCGAGACCCGGCGTACCCTCTCGTGGGCCGAACTCGACGCCCGCGTGACCACGGCCGCCCGCGCGCTCGCGGAGCAGGGTGCCGTTGCGGGGCAGCGGGTGCTGATCGAGGCGGACCATACGCTCGAGGCGGTGTGTGCCTGGTTCGGCGCGTTGCGCGCCGGTGTCATCGCCGTGCCCATCAACCCCGGCCTCACCGACGAGGAACTCATCCGCGTCCACCGCCACAGCGGCTCGGTGTTCGTGTTGAGCAACGGGGAGCGCGAGCTGGAAGGCGTACGCCGGGTCGCACTGGAAACCCTGACCCGCGCCCAGAGCCTGATTGAAGTCATCCCCCCACAGGACGGGGAGGCCATCGCGGCGATCGTCTATACGTCCGGCACGTCGGGGCAGCCGCGTGGGGCGATGCTGAGCCACCGGGCGCTGGTGGCCCACTGCGAGTCCTCGTGGACCCACGGCATCACGCACCCGGGCGCGAAGGTGTTGTGCTGCCTGCCGCTGTTCCATATGTTCGGGCTCAACGCGGTGCTGGGGGCGGCGCTGCATGCGGGCTCGACCGTGGTGCTCGTGGAGGGCCTGCGGGACGACCTGCCGGCCATCCTGCGGTCCGAGCGGGTGACCCACCTGCCGCTGACCCCGTCCGCGCTGTATCGCCTGACGCTGGCTCCCGACATCGATTCCGCGTGCGAGACGATCGAGCTCGTCACCAGCGGTGCCGCACCCCTGCCGGGCGCGCTGGCCACGCATTGGCAGCGACTGACCGGGATCCCGGTGCAGCAGGGCTATGGGCTCACCGAGGCAGGCCCCGGCGTCGCCACGACCGTGGGCGCCGAATGGCAGGGCCCCAACCATGTCGGCGTACCTCTCCCGGGCGTCGACCTCCGCATCGGCGACGGCTCCGACCCGATCGAGCCCGGCGAGGTGTGGATCCGCGGCAGGAACCTGTTCTCGGGCTACTGGCCCGACGGTGCGGAGGGTCCCGATGCCGACGGCTGGTTCGCCACTGGGGATATCGGCTATCAGGCGGGGGAGGACCTCTTCCTCATCGATCGCTCGCGCGAGGTCATCATCGTGTCGGGGTTCAACGTCTACCCCGCCGAGATCGAGGAAGTGCTCGAGGAGCACCCCGATGTGGAGTCGGCTGCCGTGGTCGGTCAGCCCGATGAGCAGACAGGGGAGCGCGTGGTTGCCTTCGTCACCGGCGATTCGGTCTCGTCCTCGGCCGTGCTGTCGTTCGCGTCGTCGCGGCTCGCACGCTACAAGCGCCCGTCCGAACTTCTGGTCATCAAGGCGATGCCCCGCTCGCCGAATGGCAAGATCCGCAAGACGCTCCTGCGTGATCTGCTGGACCAAACCGACGAGGACGACCTGTGACCACCAATCCCCAGATCGGCGCCGACCCCCGGGTGACGGTGCTGACCCGCCAGGGCTGCCACCTCTGCGACCAGGTTCTCGAGGTCGTACGCCAGGTCTGCGCCGATCTTGCGGTCGGCCTGGGGGAGGTCGACATCGACGTGCCCGGCAACGAGGAACTGCGGGAGGAATACACCGACCAGGTGCCCGTGACGTTCGTCGACGGTCGACGGTTCGACTTCTGGCGCATCGACGAGGTGCGCCTGCGCGACGCGCTGACTGGCTGATTCACACTCCGAGAGCCACTTCGACTTGCTTGTGCCATTGTTCACAAGCGGACTAGGGTGGCGCTGCGAGAGGGGGCGGTCGGCATGGATTCGGAAACTCCCCGGGTGCCCAGGCCCGGACTGCCGGATGCGACCGTGGCCCGGCTCGCGATCTATCTCGGGGCGCTGAACGCGCTCCACGCCGAAGGTGCCACCACCATCTCCTCGGGCGAACTCGCCGAGGCCGCCGGAGTGAACCCCGCCCAGCTCCGCAAGGACCTCTCGCATCTCGGTTCCTATGGCACGCGCGGCGTCGGCTATGACGTCGCCTATCTGCGATTCCAGCTCGACCAGCACATCGGGTCGCCCGAGCACTGGCCGGTCATCATCGTCGGCGTCGGAAACCTGGGGCGCGCGCTCGTCAACCACTCCGGTTTCTCGTCCCGGGGTTTCCGCGTCACCGCGCTGTTCGACGCCGATCCGCGCCTGGTCGGCACGCAGGTGGAGGGGCACTCGATCCACGCGCTCGAAGATCTCGAGAGCGTTCTCGACGATCCCGCCGCGACGATCGGCGTGATCGCCACCCCGCCTGCTGCGGCGCAGGAAGTCGCGGATCGGCTGGTCGGGGCCGGCGTGGGTTGCCTGCTGAGTTTCGCCGCCGTGGGCCTGCGTTTGCCCCCGTCGGTTACTGTCCGGAGGGTCGACCTGGGTTCGGAACTGCAGATCTTGGCGTACCATCGGCAAATGTCGCTGGCGGACGGGATCACCGCATTGGTTTCCGATCCCCACGACTAGATCCACCCAGACAGCGGGCCCACCCCTGCCTGCACGAGCAGCCGGGCGAGCGCCCGCAGACGAAAGGGATCGGCAGATCTCGTGAGCATCCTGGTCGTGAGCGTGTCCCACAAGACCGCACCGATGGACCTGCTGTCCAGACTCACCCTGGGGGAGGATTCAACGACCAAGATGTTGGGAGCGCTCGTCGCGTCCGAACATGTCGATGAGGCCGTGGTGCTGTCGACGTGCAACCGCACCGAGGTGTACGCCGCCGTGTCCCGGTTCCACGGTGGACTGGCCGCGCTCACCCAGACGGTCGAGGCGATCACCGGCATCGGCGTCGACACGCTCCAGGACAGCTGCGCGGTCTTCTATGACGAGGCCGCTGTCAGCCACTGTTTCCAGGTGACCTCGGGGCTTGATTCGATGGTCGCGGGCGAACACCAGATCCTCGGCCAGGTGCGCCACGCGCTCAACCACGCCCAGTTCGAGGGCACGGTCGGCACCACACTCAACTCGCTGTTCCAGCAATCGCTGCGCGTCGCCAAGCGCGTCCAGACCGAGACCGCCGCCGGCACGGCCGGGCGTTCGCTGGTCACCGCGGCTGTCGACCAGCTCGCCGAGAACGGCATCGAACTCGACGGGCAACGCGTGCTGGTCGTCGGTGCCGGGTCGATGGCGAGCCTCGCGGCCCACACCGTGGCCGGCGTCGGAGCGCGCGTGACGCTGGTCAACCGCACCCGTGACAAGGCCGAGCGCCTCGCCGCCGCCGTCGGCGGCCGGGCCCGTCCGCTCGAGGAACTACCCGCTGCCCTCGCCGAGGCCGACATCGTGATCACCTGCACCGGTGCGCGTGGCATCGAGTTGTCGGCGGTCGACTTCCGCGACACCGACGTGCGCGGCGTGATCGACCTCGCGCTGCCCGCGGACGTATCGCCCGATGTCGCCGCTCTCACCGAGGTCGTCCTGGTCAATCTCGACACGCTCGCGCAGGCCGCCCAGAGCGCGGCGTCCGGATTCCCGGTGGCTCCGGGCGAGGCACCCGCGCCCACGGCCCTCGGGGCCGGGGCCTCCGAGATCGCCGAAGCCGAAACGCTCGTGTCGGGGGAGGTGCGCGACTTCCTCGGATTGCGCCGCGCCGCCGCCGTCGCGCCGACCGTGGTCGCCCTGCGCTCCATGGCCCAGGAGGTCATGACCGCCGAACTGTCCCGGCTCGACAGCCGGTTGCCCGATCTCGGCGACAAGGAGCGCGCGGAGGTCGAACAGACCGTACGCCGGGTCGTCGAGAAGCTGCTCCATCAGCCGACCGTGCGGGTCAAACAGCTCGCATCGCTGCCCGACTCACCCGACTATGCGGCGGCACTGCGCGAGCTCTTCGCGCTCGAGACCACCACGATCGATTCCGTGAGCCAGGTCGCCCGATGACGGTCATCAGGATCGGCGCGCGCCGTTCCCCGCTCGCGGTGGCGCAGGCCGAATGGGTGCGCGATCGACTGGTATCGGTCGGTGTCGAATGCGAGATCATCGGCATCGACACGCAGGGTGACACCGACCGGCGCCACCTGACCGAGATCGGTGGCACGGGTGTCTTCGCGATGGCCGTGCGCGAGGCCCTGGTCGACGTCCGGATCGATGTGGCCGTCCACTCCATGAAGGACCTGCCGACCGCGCCCATGCCGGGCCTCGAGATCGCTGCTGTGCCCGAGCGGGAGGACGCGCGCGATGTGCTGGTCGGCTGCCGGCTCGCCGACCTGGCCGACGGGATGGTGATCGGGACCGGGTCGCCCCGACGCCAGGTGCAGCTGGCTGCGTACGCCGCCGCGCACGACCTCGATCTCGAATTCCGCCCCATCCGGGGCAACGTGGACACCCGACTCGCGCTGGTCCGCTCCGGGGAGATCTCCGCCACGCTGCTCGCGGCCGCCGGGCTGCGACGGCTCGGGCGCTATGACTCCCTGGACCTGCCGCACGAGCTCCTGCCGTTCGAGGTGATGATTCCTGCGGCCTCCCAGGGGGCGCTCGCCGTCGAGATCGCCGATCCCGCGCGCCCGGGCGTACGCGAGCTGGTAGCGCGCCTCGACCACGCCCCGACCCGGGCCCGTGTCACCGCCGAGCGGGCGTTCCTGCGGGAGCTCGAGGCTGGCTGTCTGGCCCCGGTGGGGGTGCTGGCGACTGTCAAATCTGGACATGGTAATGGGATCGATTTGACACTGGCCGCGGTTATTGGGAAAACCTTTGGTAGCACGTCCGATTTCGATGGTTCGCCCGATGCCCTGTTGGGTATTGAAGGAACCAGCGAGGCGGAAACGGCAGCCGAACTGGGTGCGCGGTTGGCCCGGGCGGCGCTCGTGCGCATCGATGACGATAAAACCAGTGGTCCGGCGTGAGCCGACCACGCGGCCATGAACGCGAGTGATCACGTGAGCTCACCCGGTATTCCGCAGCCCGCCGGAACGCTGACCGCACCGCATGCCCCAGCCGCCCGCAGCCGGGTGATCTTTGTGGGGACCGGTCCCGGAGACCCCGACCTGTTGACGCTCGGTGCTGTGGCGGCCATCGCCGAGGCCAGCGCCGTCATTCTTGATCGTGAGCATCTGCGCGCGATGTTCGACCATCCGGCCGTCACGGTTGGCGAGGGCGTGGAGATCCACGTCCTGCCGATCCAGCCGTCCGGCAAGATGCTGCCCCCCTCGCAGCGCGCCAAGCAGGTGCTGCGGCTCGCCGGTGAGGGCGGCCGGGTCGTCCGGCTCGTCTCCGGTGATCCGTTCATGGATTCCGCTGTCGCCGACGAGGCTGCCGCCTGCGTGCGCGGCGGGATCGACTTCGAAGTCATCCCGGGGGTCTCCCACCTGACCGCCGTTCCGGAGTACGCCGGCATCTCGCTCAACAACGCAGGTGGGCTTCACTTCGTGTCGGCGCCCGACCGCGTCGTGAAGAGCCAGGCGGCCCAGTGGGCCACGCAGGGCACGCTGGTCATCTCCACGCGGGCCGGCCTGCTGGTCGAGGCGATCGAGGCCGCCCGGGCCTCGGGTCGCCCCGATGAGGAGTCGGGCCTGGTCACCTATTTCGGTGGCTCGATCGAGCAGGACACCCTCGCGGGCCCGCTCGGTCAGCTCGCCGAGATCGTCACCGCCCACGAGGCCGATCGCGAGATCGACCCGGAGGAGCCGGTGCACCTGATGGTCGGCCCCGCGGTCGAGCAGCGTGACGATCTGTCGTGGTATGAAACGAAGCCGCTCTTCGGCTGGCGCGTCCTCGTGCCGCGCACCAAGGATCAGGCCGGCCCGATGACGAACCGACTGAGGACCTATGGGGCGACCTCCGAGGAGGTGCCCACCATCTCGGTCGAGCCGCCGCGCAGCCCCCAGCAGATGGACAAGGCCATCCGCGGCCTGGTCGAGGGGCGCTTCGAATGGGTGGCGTTCACCTCCGTCAACGCCGTCAAGGCCGTCCGCGAGAAGCTCGAGGACTATGGCCTTGATGCCCGCGCGCTGTCCGGCCTCAAGGTCGCGGCCGTCGGTCGGGTCACTGCCGGTGCGCTGCGCGACTGGGGCATCGAACCCGATCTCGTCCCCTCGGGCGAACAGTCCGCTGCCGGCCTCGCTGCCGAATGGCCGCCCTATGACGACGTGCTGGATCCGATCAACCGGGTCTTCCTGCCCCGTGCCGATATCGCCACCGAGACCCTCTCGGCCGGGCTGTCGAAGCTCGGCTGGGTCGTCGAGGATGTGACCGCCTACCGCACCGTCCGGGCCGCCCCGCCGCCCGCGCCGACCCGCGAGGCGATCAAGACCGGCCAGTTCGATGCGGTCGTGTTCACCTCCTCCTCGACCGTGCGCAACCTCGTCGGCATCGCCGGCAAGCCCCACGCCACGACCGTCATCGCCGTGATCGGCCCGGCGACCGCCCGGACGTGCGAGGAACACGGCCTGCGCGTCGACGTGATGGCCCCCAACCCCGGTGCGCTCGAGCTCGCCGATGCCCTGGCCACGTTCGCGGCCGAGCGTCGCGACGCCCTGATCGCGGCGGGGGAGAAGGTCATCAAGCCCTCCCAGACCAAGCGCGCCAACGGGCGCCGGCGCTCGTGACGGGATTCCCGGGCGTACGCCCGCGGCGCCTGCGCGCGCTCCCGGCCCTGCGGGACATGGTTGCCGAGACCTCGGTCGAGGCCCGGCGGCTCATCCTGCCGGTGTTCGTCGGGGAGGGCTTCACCGAGCCCAGGCCGATCGCCAGCATGCCCGGGGTCGTGCAGCACACGCTCGACTCGTTGAAGCGCACCGCTGCGGAGGCCGCCGGGGCCGGGCTCGCCGGCGTCATGGTGTTCGGCCTGCCCGAGACGAAGGACGCCACCGGCTCGCAGGCGTTGGCGGAGGACGGGGTTCTGACCACGGCCCTGCGCGAGGTCCGGGCCGAGGTCGGTGACGACTGCCTCGTCATGTCCGATGTGTGTCTCGACGAGTTCACGGATCACGGCCACTGCGGCGTACTCACGGAATCGGGCGTGGTCGACAACGACGCCACCCTGGAGCTCTATGGCGAGATGGCGGTGCTGCATGCCGAGGCCGGGGCCCATGTCGTCGGGCCGAGCGGCATGATGGACGGCCAGGTCGGCGTGATCCGGTCGGCGCTGGACCGGGCGGGGCATCACGACACCGTGATCCTGGCGTACGCCGCGAAATATGCCTCCGCCTTCTACGGGCCCTTCCGCGAGGCCGTGAACTCCTCACTGCAGGGTGACCGCCGCACCTATCAGCAGGACAACCGCAACCTGCGCGATGCCCTGCGCGAGATCCGCCTGGATGTCGAGGAGGGCGCCGACATCATCATGGTGAAGCCCGCGCTGGCGTACCTCGATGTCATCGCGGCCGCCCGCGCGATCTGCGACGTGCCGATCGCGGCCTACAACATTTCGGGTGAGTACGCCATGGTCGAGGCCGCCGCCGCCAACGGCTGGATCGATCGCGACGGGGCCATCGACGAGACTCTGACCTCCATCCGGCGCGCGGGGGCGGACTCGATCCTGACCTACTGGGCGCTGGAATATGCCCGGCGCGGGGCGACACGCTGACTGTGACCAAGGTCACGGGAAGGTTTCGGGGAAGGGTTCCATCCGAAGAGAGGTAAGGGTAGCCTTAGCTTCATGATCGTGTGTCACTGCGAAGTGGTGAGTGACCGCCAGATCCGCAAGGCAATCGGTAATGGTGCCGCTTGTCCGGGCGCGATCGGACTCGCCACCGGAGCCGGAACCCAATGCGGCAACTGTGTGCCGTCGATCGTTGCCTTGCTGGCTCAGTACGCTGGGACAGCACCGACCGATCGAGAGGACTCCTATGAAGCCCCGCAGTGCTCGTGTTGTCGAGCTGCTTAACGCCGCTCTGACCTTCGAACTCACCGTCATCAACTCCTATTTCCTGACGGCCCGGGTTCTGGACAACTGGGGGCTGCCGAAGCTCGGCAAGGTCTTCTATGACCTCTCGATCGGCGAAATGAAGGATGCCGACGAGCTCGTCAAGCGCATTCTCTTCTTCGAGGGTCACCCCAACCTGCAGAAGCTCAACCCGCTGGCCGTGGGCGAGGATCCCAAGGAGATGCTGGAGCTCAGCCGCGATTCCGAGTACGCCGCGTCGAAGCAGTTCAACGACTCCGCCAACGAGTGCCGCGAACTCGGGGACCACGCCACCGCCGAGCTCTTCGAGCGCATGGCCCTGGACGAGGAAGAGCACGCCGACTGGTTCGAGGCCCAGCTCGATGCGATCAGGCTCGTGGGCGTCGAGAACTATCTCGCCCAGCAGGTCGACGCGTCGAACATGCCTGCCTGATCAGGCCCAGACCGGCACGTCGATGCTGACGTCGTCCCAGGGCTCGTCGCCGGTGAGCCACTCGAGGGCGCGATAGCGCTGCCGGACGATCTGGGGGTCGACGCCGCCGGGGGAGCGGACTCCGGGGGTGCGCAGCGTCATGGCGTGATGCAGCGCCCGGGCCCGCTCCCACGCCTCGCAGATTTCCTCTTTGGGAAGCAGTTCGAGCGACGGCAACAGCACCGGTTCCTCGACCCCGACGGAGGAGTTCCACACCTGGCCCTGATCGGCGAAGTCGGTGGGAAAGACCAGATTCACGCGCCCGCACATCGCCAGGAGGGCGGCCGCGGCCTCATAGCCCCACTTCAGGCGCTGGGCGAGGCGTTCGTCCTCCGTCTCGAACAGCTCCAGCTCGATCGGTGTCCGGTCCCCGAACGACAGGGGGAAGACCCCGGCCATGGCCCGCCAGTTGAGCGGCTGGCCCTCCAGGATCGAGATGGCGAAGTCGGCGGTGAACACCAGCGCCACGGCCCGGCGACCGACGAGATCGGGACGCCTGAGGCGTACCTCCTGGGGGCTCCGCACGGGCAGCGCACCATCGGGAACGATGATGTCGCGGGCGGCCAGGTCCCGGCGGATGCGGGCGGCGCGTTCGACGGCGTCGTGCTGCAGGGGTACGCGGCCCGTGTCGCCGGCCCCCTTGCCGATGATGACCCGACCATCGGGATCGAGGATGGCACCGGACTCGTTCTCGAGCAGGACCTGTGATTCCTCGGCCCAGTCATGACACTGGGACGGATCGGCGACCTCGACCGTGTAGTGCCACTGCACATGTCGCAGGTGATCGAGCACGCCCCCGACGACGGGGGACCGATCACCCTCCTCCTCGACCCGGTCGCGGAGGTCGGCCAGTCGCTGGCCCAGGTCGTCGTTGCGGAGGCCTTCTGGGGTCACCAGGCGCCGCGCAGTGGCCCCCGGGAGGGGGACTTCCTCGAGCAGAGTCGAATAGCCGTGCAGCACCATGGGGGACAGCCTAATCAGCACGTACAGCCGCGCCGTGGCTGTCCGCGGCCCTTGTCGGACCGAGCACGTACACTCCACTGCGTGCAGACGGATCGTTCGGCGGAGTTGTTCTCGCGTGCCCAGACTGTGATTCCCGGTGGAGTGAATTCGCCGGTGCGCGCGTTTCGCGCGGTGGGGGGTACGCCGAGGTTCATGTCCCGGGCCTCCGGGCCCCATGTCTATGACGCCGATGGCAACCCATATGTCGATCTCGTGTGCTCCTGGGGGCCGATGCTGCTCGGCCATGCCCATCCGAAGGTGCTCGCCGAGGTCGGTCGCATCGCCTCGGGCGGCACGTCGTTCGGTGCTCCCACGGAGCTCGAGGTCGAGCTGGCGGCGGAGATCATCGGGCGGACGCCCGTGGAACAGGTGCGCCTGGTCAACTCCGGCACCGAGGCGACCATGTCGGTTCTGCGCCTTGCCCGCGGCATCACCGGCCGCGACAAGATCCTGAAGTTCGCCGGCTGCTATCACGGCCACGTCGACTCGCTGCTCGTCGCCGCCGGCTCCGGTGCCGCGACCCTCGGCATCCCGGGTTCGCCCGGCGTCACCGCCGCGACGACCGCCGACACGATCGTGTGCGAATACAACGACCGCGACGCCGTCCTGGCCGCCTTCGCCGAACACGGCGACCGCATCGCCTGTGTCATCACCGAGGCTGCGGCCGGCAACATGGGCGTCATCCCGCCGGCGGTCGGGCCCGACGGCGACAACTTCAACGCCTTCCTCAAGCGGACGTGTCAGGACAACGGTGCGCTGTTCATCTCCGACGAGGTCATGACCGGCTTCCGGGTGTCACGCTCGGGCCAGTTCGGCCTCGATGGCGTGGAGCCCGACCTGATGACGTTCGGCAAGGTCATGGGCGGTGGCTTCCCTGCCGCGGCCTTCGGCGGCTCGCGCGAACTGATGGCCCACCTCGCCCCGGCAGGTGAGGTCTATCAGGCCGGCACGCTCTCCGGAAACCCCGTCGCAACGGTCGCCGGCCTCACGACGCTGCGGCTGGCGACCCCCGAGCTGTACGCCCGGATCGACGCCGCGTCCGAACGCCTGCAGGCCGAGGTCGCCGCAGCCCTGACCGCTGCCGGCGTACCGCATGTGATCCAGAACTCCGGCAATCTCTTCTCGGTCTTCTTCACCGACGACGGGGTGACGGTGGTGCCCGACTATGCGACGGCCCAGAAACAGCACACCGAGCGCTTCGCCGCCTTCTTCCACGCCATGCTGAAGCAGGGCGTCTATCTCCCGCCGAGTGCGTTCGAGGCGTGGTTCCTTTCCGGGACTCACGACGACGCCGCCCTGAGCCGTATCGTGGAGGCGCTGCCCGCTGCCGCCCGTGCTGCCGCCGAAGCCTGACCGCAAAGAACCCCAGGAGCGACCCGAATGTCGAAGGCCATCGTCCACCTCATGCGCCACGGCCATGTCGAGAACCCGAAGGGTGTTCTCTACGAGCGGCTGCCCGACTTCCACCTGTCGGAGATCGGGCGCCGGATGGCCCAGCGGATGGCGGAATACACCGCTGACCTGGACCTGGTGCACCTGCGCTGTTCGCCGTTGGAGCGCGCCCAGGAGACCATGGCTCCCATCGCCGAACGCCACGGCCTGGAGGTCACCACCGACGAGCGCGTCATCGAGGCCGGCAACAACCTGCGCGGCCGCGTGTTCACGGGCAAGCTCACCCAGCTGCTGCAGCCGGCGGTGTTCACCAAGCTCTACAACCCGTTCCGGCCCAGCTGGGGCGAGGCCTATCGCGAGATCGTGGCCCGCATGCGCCTCGCGATCGCCGATGCGGCCGAGGCAGCGGAGGGGCAGGAGGCGCTGATCGTCAGCCACCAGCTCCCCATCTGGATGGCCCGGCTCGACGCCGAGGGCCGTCCGCTGGTGCACGATCCCCGCAAGCGGCAGTGTTCGCTGGCGTCGATCACGTCGTTCACGCTGATCGACGGCCGGGTGACCAAGGTCGAATACGCCGAGCCCTGCATCGACCTCGTGCCGGTCAAGAACCGCACGACCGCCAAGAAGAAGTTCGTCGCCGGGGCGTGATTGACCTGTTCCCCTCGCCCCTCCGCTCACTGCGTTTCCGACGTACGCCCGGCTCGCTCACCCGCTGGCTGGCGCTTCTGGCGCTGGCCGGCGTCCTCGTGGTCACCGGCTGCTCGGGCGGCTCCGGCGGTGAGACCGGATTCGTCGCCGGCAAGACCGGCCTGACCCGGGTCGCGCCGCCGGATCGCCAGGCGGCGCCGGTGGCCACGGGCGAGGGCCTCGACGGTGGCACGGTGACGACGGGGCATCCCGGCAAGGTCGTGGTGATCAACGTCTGGGGCTCGTGGTGTGAACCCTGTCGGGCCGAGGCTCCGGCGCTGGAGCAGGCGTGGCAGGACACCCGGGATGTGGCCCAGTTCGTCGGCATCGACACCCGTGACCCCGATCCCGGGCCCGCCCAGGCGTTCGTGCGCACGTTCGGCATCACCTATCCATCGATCTATGACCCCCAGGGGCGCAGCCTGCTCGAGTTCTCGGGCCACCTGCCGCCCTCCGGCATCCCCAGCACCCTGATCGTCGACCCCGAAGGCCGCATCGCCGCCCGCATCATCGGTGAGGTCGATCGCAACACCCTCGTCGGCCTGGTGACCGACACGGCCGAGGGCCACTGATGGATCTCGTCACCCTCGATATCGGCAGCTGGGCGGCGCAGAGCGTCAGCGGCGGGCTCGCACTCGCCCTGCCCGTGGCGCTCCTGGCGGGGCTGGTGTCGTTCTTCTCGCCGTGTGTCGTGCCGCTGCTGCCGGGTTATCTGTCCTATGCGACCGGCCTGAGCGCGGTCGAGGTCATCGAGGGCCGGGGACCGCGCGGGCGGATGCTGGCCGGGACCCTGTTGTTCGTGCTCGGGTTCGCCTTCGTGTTCGTGGCGTCCGGTGTCGCGGCGGGTACGCTCGGCCGCGCGCTGCTCGAATATGCGCGACCGATCACCATCGTGCTCGGCATCCTCACGATCATCCTGGGCCTGATCTTCGCCGGGATCCTGAAGCTGGGCCAGCGCGATATGCGCCTGCACCGGGTGCCGAAGGTCGGCGTGGCGGCGGCACCGCTGCTGGGCCTGCTCTTCGGCCTGGGCTGGACTCCCTGCATCGGCCCGACCCTCACGGTCGTGCTCAGTCTCGCGATGACCGAGGGCTCGGCGCTGCGCGGCGGCATCCTGGCGTTCGTCTATGCCATGGGGCTCGGCATTCCGTTCGTGATCGCCGGGCTGGCCTTCACCCGCATGAACCGCGCGGTGAACTTCGTCCGTCGCCACCAGCAGACGATGATGCGGATCGGTGGCGGGCTGATGGTCCTCGTCGGCATCCTGCTGATCACCGGCGGATGGGACTTCCTGATGGCCGAAGCCCGCCAGTGGGCTTCTTCGTTCGTGACGGTGATGTGATGACCGACCAGTCGACCGCGACCGCGCCGCCGGAGCACCAGCCCGACCGGCCGCGCAAGCCGGCCGATGCATCCGCGTTGTCGCCGCTCGAACTGCTCCGCTTTGCCTGGACCCAGCTCACCTCGATGCGCACCGCGCTCACGCTGTTGTTCATCGCCGCCCTCGCCGCAATCCCCGGATCGCTCATCCCACAGCGCCCGGTCTCCCCGGTCCAGGTGCGCGAGTTCATCACGGAGAATCCTCGGCTCGGTGGGTTCTATGACGCAGTGGGCCTGTTCGAGGTCTATACCTCGCCCTGGTTCTCGGCGATCTACCTGCTGCTGCTCGTGTCCCTGATCGGGTGCATCGTGCCCCGCATCGGGGTGTACGCCCGGGCCCTGCGTGCCGAACCGGTCAATACCCCACGCAACCTGTCGCGACTGCCGGCGTACGCCAAGGTCGACGGTCGGGACGACGCGATCGAGCGGGCGACGGAGCATCTCAGGGCCAAGCATTATCGCGTCCGACGCATCGAGGAGGACGGCGCGACGAGCCTCTCAGCCGAACGCGGCTATCTCCGCGAGGCCGGCAACCTCGTCTTCCACCTGTCTCTGGTCGCGATGCTGCTGGGTGTGGCCACCGGTGTGCTGTTCGGCTATCGCGGGGCGGCGATCGTGCCGGTGGGCGGCGGTTTCTCCAACAACCTCACGCAGTATGACGAGCTGACCTCGGGGGCGGAGTTCACCGACCTCGACCTGCAGCCGTTCAGTGTGCTCATCGACGATTTCACCGCGAGGTTCGAGACCGGCAAGGTCAACACGGGCCAGCCGCGCGAGTTCACTGCCAATGTCACTGTGATCGAGCGCCCGGGTGCCGAGCCGAAGCCCGACGTCATCGAGGTCAACCACCCGCTCGAGATCGCCGGGACGCAGGTGCACCTCCTCGGTCACGGCTATGCGCCCCGGGTGACGGTGCACGACGGCGAGGGCAACGTGGCGTGGTCGGGGCCCGTCGTGTTCCTGCCGCAGGACGGCAACTTCACCTCCAACGGCGTGATCAAGGCTCCCGACGCTCGCCCGGACCGGTTGGCGTTCGAGGGCATCTTCGTGCCCACCACGCCGGTCGACAACGCGATGCCCAGGTCGCTCTTCCCCGACGCCTACAACCCCGAGTTGTTTCTCAACGCGTATCACGGCCCGCCCCGGGTCGCGACCGGCGAACCCGAGAATGTCTATTCGCTCAACAAGACCGGCCTGACGCAATACCTGCAGGCCAACGGCGAGCCGCTGCGGTTCCGGTTGAAGGCGGGGGAGAGCTTCGCCCTGCCCGACGGGCGCGGCACGATCACCTATGAGGGCTATCAGCGCTGGGTGCGGCTGCAGGTGTCCTACACCCCCGGGCTCGCTGCCACGCTGGCGGCCTGTCTGATCGGGGTCGCCGGGCTCTGCATGTCGCTCTTCATTCGTCCGCGCCGACTCTGGGTGCGTGCCGCTGCGGACGGCTCGGTCGAGGTCACCGGTCTCGACCGCGCCGAGGGCCGCACCGGCCTCGCCGAGGCCGTGGGCGAACTGGGCGAATCCGTCCTGCGGTGATGGCAGGATAGGCACGGATCAGGAGGGAAACACTCGATGGACGCAGTTGGCAACTATTCGATGCTCGCCATGGTGACCGCGGCGGTGATCTATCTGTTCGCCGTGTTCGCCCATGCCGCGGAGTGGGCTTCGGCCCGCCATGCCGGCATCAGGGTGTCGAAGGCCAGGGGTCGCGTCCCCGTCGTCGTCGGCGGTCGCGGAGCGGAGGAGGCCGACACCGTCGAGGCCGATGAGCCGGTCGAGGAGGTGTCGGCCGAGCCGGCGGGTGCGCGCCTGCGCACCGATCGCATGGGCCGGATCGGCATCGCGCTGACGATGGTGGGCCTCCTGGTGCACGTCCTCGCGGTGGTCCTTCGGGGAGTGGCGGCCGATCGCCTGCCCTGGGGGAATATGTATGAGTTCACCTCCACCTCCCTCATCTTCGTGGTGGCGACCCATCTGGTGCTGGCGACGCGGTTCGGGATGCGCTGGCTCGGGCTGCCGGTCGCGATGCTCTCCACGACCGGTCTCGGCCTCGCCGTCACCGTGTTCTATGTCGATGTCGCACCGCTCGTGCCGTCACTGCACTCGGTGTGGTTCGCGTTCCACATCTTCGCCGCCACCGTGGCGGGCGCTGCCTTCACCATCGGTGGCATCTCGGCGATCCTCTATCTGCTGCGCCGCCGGGCCGAGGAACGGGGCGTCGTGCGCGGCTATCTGGTGAACGTGCCGTCGGCGGAGAAGCTCGACAAGTTCACCTACCTGCTGCTGGCGTTCGCGTTCCCGCTGTTCACGTTCGTCATCGCGGCCGGCGCGATCTGGGCGCAGTACGCCTGGGGGCGCTACTGGGGCTGGGATCCCAAGGAGACCTGGTCGCTGGTGACCTGGGCGATCTATGCGGCCTACCTCCACGCCCGCTCGACCGCCGGCTGGAAGGGCCGTCCCGCCGCGATCATCTCCATCGTCGGCGCCGTGTCGTTCTGGTGGAACTTCGTCGGGATCAACCTGCTCGTGAGCGGCCTGCACTCCTACGCCAAATAGGGTGCCCTCTGGGGCGTACCCCTGTCGTCACTCCTTGGCGTACATCCGCGCGATCGGCAGCTTCACCCGCGTCGGCGCGAGCGTCGCGACATGTCCGGTGATCCAGTTCACGACGCCGTCGACGACCTCGGGCTGATCGCGGTCGAGTGCCCGGAAGGTCGATTCCACGACCTGTCGGGGCGCGCGGCGATTGGGCAGCATGTCGGGTGCGCCGGTCTTGGCCATCCATTCGGTGTCGGTGGCGCCGGGGCAGACGGACAGGACGCGTACGCCCGTCCCGCGCGTTTCGGACCACATCGCCTGGGACAGGCTCCGCACATACGCCTTTGTCGCGCCATAGACGCTCATCGTCGGCCACGGCTGGAAGCCGGCGGTCGATGCGATGTTGAGGATCGCGCCGCGGTGGCGTTCGAGCATGCCCGGCAGGAACTGCCGGGCCAGGTCGGTCAGGACCACGCAGTTGAGCTCGATCTCGCGGACAACCCGGTCGGGATCGAGCGTGGCGAAATCGCCCTTGGTGCCGAATCCGGCGTTGTTGACCAGCACGTCGACGAGCAGGCCGCGCTCGTTGATTTCGGTGACGAGTTCGGCGCGGGCCGTGCGGTCGGTCAGGTCGGACGGCAGCACCGTGACGGCCACGCCGGTTTCCTGCCGGAGCCGCGCGGCGAGCTCCTCCATGGGGGCAGCTGTGCGCGCGACGAGAATGAGGTCCATGCCCTTGCGTGCGAGCGCTTCGGCGTACGCCACCCCCAGACCCGCCGATGCCCCTGTCACGAGGGCCGTGCCGGTGTAGGAGAACGCTGGGGAACGACGGATCAGAGCCATGGGTTCAGCCTAGCGAGGCCTACCCGGCGACTTGTCGTGCTCCGCACGTGCCCGCGCCGGGTGCAGGCCGCTGCCGCAATAGGATGGGGCGCATGTCTGCTGCGCTGCCCCATTACGACCTGTGCGTCATCGGTTCCGGATCCGGCAATTCCCTGCTGGACGAGCGATTCACCTCGATGAACGTCGCGCTGGTCGACAAAGGCATCAATGGGGCGTTCGGCGGCACCTGCCTCAACGTCGGGTGCATCCCGACCAAGATGTTCGTCCGCCCGGCCGACCTGACCCGTGCCCGGGAAGCGGCGGCCGCCGTTGACGTGTCGCTGCCGTGGGGGGACGCCGATTGGCCGGCGATTCGCGACCGCATCTTCGGCCGGATCGACGCGATCTCGTCGTCCGGCCGCGACTGGCGGATCGAGAACGAACACATCACCCTCTTCGAGGGGGAGGCCCGCTTCACCGGCGAGAAGACCCTTGGCGTGGCCGGCGGCAAGCTCACGGCCGATCGGTTCGTCATCGCCACCGGTTCCCGGCCGCGGCCGCTGGCTGTGGCCGTGCCGCCCGAGGTGACGGTCCACACGTCCGACACCGTGATGCGGCTCGACCGGCTGCCCAAATCGATGGTCATCATCGGTGGCGGCTTCATCGCGGCCGAGTTCGCCCACATCTTCTCGGCGTTCGGTACGCGGGTGACGATCATCAACCGCTCCGGGACGCTGCTCCGCAAGGAGGACGAGGACGTCGCCAAGCGGTTCACCACCCGGATGTCGAAGCGCATGGCCGTTCGGCTCAACCAGAAGCTCGTCCGGCTCGAGCCGGACGAGGGTGGCGAGATCCTGGTCGTGACCGCTGACCACGAGGGCATCGAATATGAGTACAACGCCGAGGTGCTCCTCAACGCCACCGGCCGGATCCCCAATGGCGACACGATGAACCTGGCCGCCGCCGGTGTCGAGATGGATGACGACGGGCTGATCCGCGTCGACGAGTTCCAGCGCACGACGGCCGAGGGGATCTTCGCCATGGGCGACGTGTCCTCTCCCGCCCAGCTCAAGCATGTCGCCAACCACGAGACCCGCACCGTCCAGCACAACCTGCTGCACCCCGATGACCTCATCGCCAGCAACCACAACGCAATTCCGCACGCGGTCTTCGGTGACCCCCAGATCGGTTCGGTCGGTGCCACCGAGCAGGAACTCCGCGAGTCCGGTCGTCGCTATGTGAAGGCGATTCAGGACTATGGCTCCGTTGCCTACGGCTGGGCCATGGAGGATCAGCACTCGTTCTGCAAGCTCCTGGCTGATCCTGACACGGGTCTCCTTCTCGGTGCCCACATCATCGGTGAGCAGGCCTCCACCCTGATCCAACCGCTCATCCAGGCGATGAGCTTCAACCTGGGCATTCGCGACATGGCCCGGGGCCAGTATTGGATCCACCCGGCCCTCACCGAGGTCGTCGAGAACGCTCTGCTCTCCCTGGCCGTGCCCGGCTACGACGGTGAGCCGGATCCGGTCAACGAGTGACCCAGGCGCTGGAGTTGCGTTCGGCGACTTCGGCCCCCTGCAGCCGTGGCAACCGTGTTGGGTTCGGCGACTTCGGCCCCCTGCGGCCGTGGCAACCGGGGTTACGTGCGGCGACTTCGGCCCCCTGCCCCTGGCGCCCATCCAGTCTCGCGATCACGTTGCGCATTTCCTGTGGGTGCGGCCTGGGGGTTCGGTGATCGCTCGACGGCCAGTCCCATCCACGGTCGCCAGGGGCAGGGGGCGCTCCCGTCGCCTTTCTTGAGGCCCTGCGTTTCTGCCCCGCTGGGGACGTGGTTGCCGGAGCGGCAGGGGCCCGCACTTCCAAACGCGTACGCCACCTCCCTCGCCCAAAGCGGCGCACCTCCCGACATCGAGGCGTGATCCCAACACGACTTCCTCGTTCCGACGTGGCGCACGGTCGGGAAGACGCTTTCGTGTTGCGACGTGGGATTGCGCGGGCAAAGTCTCATGGCCCCGAGGTCGGACCCGGGTGCGCAGGGCTGTCGAACAGCGGCCGTCGGACATGACACGCCCAGGGCTGGACGCTGATGTGCCAGATGGCACGAAGTCACCAGAGGCGCGCGGTGTCGGGGCGGAGGTCGTGCCATTTGGCACATGTACGTTCCGGCGCTCGGCGTGTCAGGCACGAAGTGGCTGGGGCGGCGTACCCAGGAAAGACGGCAAGACCGAGCTGATTCGCCGGAACCCGACAAAAACTAATCGTCGACGGTGAGTTGCGCCATGGCCTGACGCGCCGGGGCCTCCCACTGGGGAGTGGTGTTGGGGATGGAGGCGTAGTAGACGCTCGCACTCCCGGGGCCGGTCTCGACGATGAGGACGATGGCGAGTTCGCCATCGGTCCGGAGGCCGGGGATGCTGAACTCCAGGTCGGACTCGACGAGCCAGGCGGCGTGTCCGTCCACGGTCATCGCTTTGTTGACCCGGTCCTTGCGATCGACCTTGGCTTCGCCATAGAACGCGCCCACGATGCAGGTCACGACGATCTCGGAGCCGTCCTGGGCGTTGTAGAACCCGTCACCCGCATTCAGTTCGGCCACCAACACGGACGCGACCCAGGACCCGGCGGTGGAGCCGGACACGTAGTCCTCGACATGGATGGTCTGGGTCCAGGCGTTGCGACCGAAGGGTACGCGGGTTTCGAGGCGGGGTTCGGTCCACGGAGCGGAGAGCTGGGGGTAGGAGAGCTTGCCGCCATAGACCCGACCGTCCCGCGTGGCAGCGGCATCGGGGGTCTGGGAATCCTGGGGTGGGCACACGGGGCGGGTGGAGGATCCGCCGGGTCGGTCGGTCGTGAGGTCGCTCCCATTGTTGGTCACATTCCGGACGATGAAGGCCACCACGACGACGAGGACCACGACGACCGCGGCGGCCGCGATGACCCAGGCCCGGTTGCCCGATCCGGGTGAGCCCTGCCCGGGCCCGCCGTTGCCGCCCACGCCGGACCCTCCGGCCCCGCCGTTGCCGCCCGCACCGGACCCATCGTTCCCGCCCGGGCCTCCCGGCCCTCCCTGGCTCGTACCGCCGGGTGTTTGCGGACCCGGACCCACGGATGAGGGCCGTCCGGCATGAGGTGTGGGCGACAGTGCGGCCGACCAGACCGAGCCATCCCAATAGCGGAACATCCCGGGCTGCCCGCCCGGATCCGGATACCAGCCTGGTGCGCTCACAGGGTCATCCTAGAAACCGGGGTCAAGGGACGACGACGAGTGTGGCGATGGCCTGGCGTACGCGCGAACGCGCCTCGTCGGGCAGGGGGACATAGCCGAGGTCACCGATCGACTTCTGCTGCGGATCAGACGCAGCGAAGCCGAGGAAGTCCTTGAGGATGGCGGCCTTGCGCCGATTCTGGGTCGTGTAGGCACCCTGCGTGCAGACGATCTGGTAGTCGACTCCGACCACCGGGTACGCCCCAGCGGGGTTGTCGGTATAGGTCGGTGTCAGCCGGATGTCGCCCTTCTCCCCGGTCAGCTCGGCCCGCTGCAGGGCTGCGGAGGCCGACTCCGTCGTCGGCTCCACCGGTCCCGCACCTGCATCGATGGCAGCGCTGGGCAGGGCATTCGCGGAGAGGACGGAGGCATCGGCATAGGTGATCGCGCCGGGTGTGCTCCGGATCCCGGTCAGCAGGTCGGCGGTGCGATCGAGTTTCTCGCCGGTCCCGGTCCACTCGGCTCCCACCTTGTCGGCCGGCCAGTCGGAGTTGGCAGCCAGGAAAGTGCTCAGCGTGCGGGTGGTGCCGTCGGAGTCGGCGCGGCCGAGGACCTTGATGGGCAGATCGGGCAGCGTGCGGCCGGGGTTGACCGCCGCGATGGCGGGGTCATTCCATTGCGAGATGCGGCCGTCGAGGATGCGCGCGAGCACATCGGCGGACAGGGTGAGCTCGTCGACCCCGGGCAGATTGAACGAGATGACCACCCGGTGACCCAGCAGCGGGATGTTCCAGAGTTCACCCCGGACGCAGCGGGCCGCAGCCGTTGCCGCAGCAGCCCCCTCGATGGGCACATCCGACGACGTCCAGTCGGTCTCGGCCGCAGCGAACGACGTGAGCGCAGCCTCCACCCCGATGGGGCGATAGAACGCGCTGCTGGACTCGGCGCAGCGCTCGCGATAGGCCTGTCCGAGCTCGTCGAGCGCATTGTGGACCACCGGGGAACCGGCACCGACGACCTCACCCGTCGGGCAGGTGGCAGGGCCGAGCGGTGTCAGCTCGGCGGTCGGGGTGGGATTCGCCGTCCCGCAGCCGGCCAGAACCAGCCCAGTGAGGGCAACGGCAACGGCCTTGGCCAGGGCACTGGTCATCACAAACATCCTCCCGGGGTGGTGCGGACGTCAGCATAGCCCGCGGCGGCGGGATTCCTGGCGAAGCAGCCGGCAGCGGGCGGTGCTCGGTCGCTACCGCCTCAGCGCAGCGCGGCGACGGATTGTCGGACGCGGTCGCGCAGGGGAGCGGGCAGCGCGATCCGACCCTCTTCGGCGAAGGTGCTCTGGGTGTTGTCGTCGACCAGGTAGGTCAGCCAGTCCTTCTCCAGCGCCGTGACGTCCGCGCGCATCCCTGCCGAGCACAACACCTGATAGGACACCCGGTGGATCGGCCACGCGCCCGGCGCCTCGCCGAGGCTCGCCGGGTCGACGACCAGGTCGGGCCCTTCCCAGGCCCGCATCCCCTGGACAGCCGCGTCTGCACTCGTGGGCGTCAGCGCGACCGGCGCATCGTTGCGGAGCAAGCGCACCAGGGCCGGAGTGCTGCTCGCAGGTGGACGGGGTGAGGCCGTGGTCCCGGCCGTCGGTGTGGCCCCGGGGGACTGGGCCGACTCGCCGTTCGGCGTACCCGCTCCCGGGGTCGGTGTCGGCGAGAGGACCTCGGTGGTCAACTGGGAATACTCGACATAGGCCAGCGCGCCCGGGGTGGTCGACACCGTGTCGAGCACCTCCTGCGCGGTCGCTCGCGCCTGGCCCTGACCGCGCCAGGCCGGGTTGGCCCCGACGGTCCACTGGGCGGGGGCCTCGCGGCTCAGATAGCTGCCGACGGCCTCGGTGAGGCCGGTCCGGCCGGACCGCGGCACGACTTCGATGCGCTGGGCAGGCAGGCGTACGCCCGGGTTGTCGGCCACGATGTCCGCGTCGTTCCAGTGCGTGATGATCCCGGAGAAGACCTTCGCCAGGGTCTCCGGTCGCAGTGTCAGGTCAGTGACGCCGTCGATGCGATAGACGAGCGCGACGGGATCGACGGTGACCGGGAGATGCCAGGCCGGATGGGACAGGCAGCGGACCTTCGCCTGCTCCTGCTGGGTGGCATCGAGAGGGCTGTCGGCTGCGGAGATATGCACCAGACCGTTGAGGAAGCTGGAGGTGCCGGCATCGCGCGCGGCGCTCACGAGCAGTCGGCCCGCGTTGCGGCACATCGCGCTGTAGTCGGCCGCCCGCGTCTCCACCAGGGTCTGGTCGGTGGGGTTGCCCTCGATGAGCAGGTCGCCCGCGGGGCAGGCGTACGCCGGGTCGGGCGTCGGTCCGGTCTGACCGGGACCCGCTGAGGGGGTCGCCGGGCAACCGCTGAGCGCCAACACGAGGGACACCCCGATCAGGCCCGCGCCCAGCCTCCTGGGGTGGGGGAGGGGGAAACGAAACAGCACCGCCCCAGTCTAGGACCGGGACGGTGCTGCGTGAGGATTGCTCGGATCAGCCGAAACGACCGGAGATGTAGTTCTCGGTGTCCTCCATCGACGGGTTGGAGAAGATGGTCTCCGTCGCGTCGTATTCGATGAGCTTGCCGGGCTTGCCGGTGCCCTCGATGTTGAAGAAGCCGGTCTTGTCGGAGACGCGGGCGGCCTGCTGCATGTTGTGGGTCACGATGACCACGGTGTAGTTCTGCTTCAGCTCCTGGATCAGGTCCTCGATCGCCAGGGTGGAGATCGGGTCGAGAGCCGAGCAGGGCTCGTCCATCAGCAGGACGTCGGGCTTGACCGCGATGGCGCGGGCGATGCACAGACGCTGCTGCTGGCCACCGGAGAGGCCGCCACCCGGGCGATCCAGCCGGTCCTTGACCTCTTCCCACAGGTTCGCGCCGCGCAGGGACTGCTCGACGAGATCCTGCTGCTCCGAGCGCGGCATGCGCTTGGAGTTGAGCTTGACCCCGGCCAACACGTTGTCGGCGATGGTCATGGTCGGGAAGGGGTTCGGCTGCTGGAACACCATGCCGACCTGACGGCGTACGCGCACCGGGTCGACGTTCTTGCCATAGAGGTTGTGACCGTCGAGGAGAACCTCGCCCTCGGTGTAGGCACCGGGGGTCACCTCGAGCATGCGGTCCAGGCTCCGGAGCACCGTGGACTTGCCACAGCCGGAGGGACCGATGAACGCGGTGACCGCGTTCGGCTCGATCATCATGTTGACCTTTTCGACCGCCAGGAACTTTCCGTAGTAGATCGAGAGGTCCTTGAGCTCAAGTCGCTTTCCCATGTATCTCTCCTTGTTCCTGCGGGATTACTTCTTGGTCTTCGGCGCGAACCGGGCGGCGATGAAGCGGCCGGCCAGGTTCAGCGCCATGACGATGAGGATGAGGACCAGGGCGCCGGCCCACGCGCGAGCGTAGTTGGCGTCCGGGCTGGTGCCGGGCTGCATGTACTGGTAGTACACGAACACCGGCAGGGTGGTCATCTGGTTGGGCACGCCCTCGGTCGGCAGCGGGTTGGTGACCAGGGTGGTCGCCAGGCCCGCGGTGACGAGCAGCGGAGCGGTCTCGCCGATGATGCGGGCGATGGCCAGGATCACGCCGGACACGATGCCGGAGATCGCGGTCGGGATGACCACCTTGAGGATCGTGCGCCACTTCGTGACACCGAGGGCGAACGACGCCTCGCGCAGGCCGCGGGGGACCAGGCGGAGCACTTCCTCGGCGTTGCGCACGACATACGGAATCATCAGGATGCAGAGGGCGACCGCACCGGCGAGACCCGACTTGGTGCCCGGGCCGGCGAACAGCACGAACACCGAGAAGGCGAACAGACCGGCCACGATCGACGGGATGCCCGTCATGACGTCCACGAGGAACGTGATGCCGCGAGCCAGCGCGTTCTTGCCGCCGTACTCGACGAGGTAGATCGCGGTGAAGAGGCCGATCGGGACCGAGATCAGGGTCGCGATGCCCGTGATGATCAGGGTGCCCCAGATGGCATGGACGGCACCGCCGGCCATATCGCCGTAGACACCGCTCATCGAGTGGGTGAAGTAGGCCGCATCGAAGCGCTGGATGCCCTTTGAGACGGTGTCCCAGATCAGGGACAACAGCGGGATCAGCGCCAGCGCGAAGGCCAGGAAGACGACATATTTCGCCGTGCGGTTGCTGGCCTGACGCGAGCCCTCGACACCGGCGGACACGGCGTACATGATCGCAAGGAAGATCACGAAGCCCAGCACAATGACGAGCGCAGGGTTGGTGGCGCCGAACAACGACAGCACCGCGAAGGAGACGACGAGGGCGACCAGACCGGCCGCGGCCTCGATCCACGGGGGCAGCTGGCCCGAGGTCAGAGGATTCTTCTCGGGGAGCTTTTCGGTGGGACGGGGGTCCTGGACAACAGTGCTCATGCTCGCTTCTTCTTCCCCTTCTCACCCTCGGCCTTGGCGTTCTGCAGGCCGACGATGTAGCGGGCCAACATGTTCACCGCGAGGGTGATGGCGAACAGGATCAGACCGGTTGCGATCAGCTGGTTGACGCCGATGTTGTAGGCCTCGGGGAAGGCCAGAGCAATGTTGGCGGCGATGGTGTTGGGGTTCTCGGACGTCAGCAGCTTGAAGGTGATGACGCCGGCACCGGAGAGCACCATGGCGACGGCCATCGTCTCGCCGAGTGCGCGGCCGAGGCCCAGCATCGAGGCGGACACGATGCCCGAACGACCGAACGGGAACACGACCTGACGGATCATCTCCCAGCGGGTCGCGCCGAGGGCGAGGGAGGCCTGCTCCTGCAGCGGCGGGGTCTGGAGGAAGACTTCACGCGACAGGGAGGTGATGATCGGGAGGATCATGACGGCCAGCACGATGGCGGCGGTCATCATGGTCCGGCCGGTGCCGGAGACGGGACCGGCGAAGATCGGGATCCAGCCCAGGTTGTCCACGAGCCACGAATAGAGGGGCTGGATGGCCGGGGCGAGCGTGTTGATGCCCCACAGGCCGAAGACGACCGATGGCACGGCGGCCAGCAGGTCGATCACATAGCCGAGACCCGAGGCAAGCTTGCGCGGCGCATAGTGCGAGATGAACAGCGCAATGCCGATGCTCACCGGCACAGCCAGCAGCAGCGCGAGGAAAGACGACCACAGCGTGCCGAAGATGAACGGAAGGACATAGGGCCAGAATTCGCCGTTGCCATAGGGCAGGGTGCCGGGCTCGGCGCGGAAGGCAGGGATGGCCTGCAGAATAAGGAAGAGGGCGACGAGAGCGAGAATGACGAAAATCATGACGCCGGAGCCGACGGAAAGGCCCTTGAAGACCTTGTCGCCAACTTCGTTGCGGTGATAAGCCAGTCCCGCGTCGACCGCCGACTGTTCCTGGGCCTCCGGGCCCCGGGTTGGTGCAGTCGTCACGGTTTGAGTCTCCTACAAAGACGCACTGAATGTGAATCGTGTCACGAAGGCCGGAACGCCCGCCCCCCGCACAGAGGCTTGGGGCGGGCGTTGCCGTCTTGGGATGCAACCGGGCGGGGCCCGGTCACATCATGAAAATCACTTGATGGAGTCGACGGAGGTCTTGACCTTGCCGGCCATGGCCGACGACAGCGGAGCGCTGCCGGCGGACTCTTCGGCGTCCTTCTGGCCCTGCTCGGACGCGATGTAGCCGATGTAGGACTTCACCAGCTCGGCTTCCTTGTCATCCTTGTAGTCCTCGCACACGATGGCGTAGGCAACCAGGACGAACGGATAACCGGCGGCGGTGCGGTCCAGGTTCAGGGCCTGGTCGTTGTCACCGCGACCCTCGACCTTCGGCGAGGCCTCGACGACCTGGGCGGCAGCGTCGGCGGTCGGGCCGACGAACTCGCCGTCAGCCTTCTGCGCATACTGGGCGACCTTCATGCCCTCGGTCTGGGACTCGTCGGCATAACCGATGGTGCCGTTGCCGTTCTTGACAGCGGCCACGACGCCGGAGGTGCCCTTGGCGGCCTCGCCACCGAAGGCGCCCGGCCAGTCACCGGAAGCCTTCTCGGTCCAGACCTCGGGGGCGGCCTTCGACAGGGTGTCGGTGAAGTTCTCGGTGGTGCCCGAGTTGTCGGAGCGGTGGACCGGGGTGATGGTCCCGCTCGGCAGGTTGACACCCTCGTTGAGGGCGGCGATCTTCGGGTCGTTCCAGTTCTTGATCTCGCCCTTGAAGATGCCGGCGACGGTGGCCGCGTCGAGCTTCAGCTCGTCAACGCCCTCGACGTTGAAGATGATCGCGATCGGGGAGACATAAACCGGGAGGTTCATGGCGTTCGACTCGGGGGTGCACTTGGCGAACTTGCCGGCGCCCATCTCGTCGTCCTTGAGGGCGCGGTCGGAGCCCGCGAAGCCCGCGCCACCGTTGATGAAGGCGGTGCGGCCGGCGCCGGAGCCCTCGGGAGCATAGTTGACGGTCACGCCGGGCTGCTCAGCCTTGTACTTGGCGATCCAGGCCTCCTGCGCGGCCTGCATGGAGCTGGCGCCGGTGCCCTGGAGCTGGCCCTGCAGGGCAGCCTGGGTCGAGCCGGAGCCGGAGGTGCCCTGACCAGCCGGGGTGGTCGGGGTCTCATTGGCGGCGCAGCCGGAAACGGCAAGCGCAAAAGCGGCGACGAGGGACGCGCCCACGGGGAGGATCTTCACGGTTTTCCCTTCGAATGAAGACGGAATGGTCAAGCGTTTTACGGCTTCCGTGCCGGACGTTAGGGCGGGTGTGTGTCCGATCCTCGGCGGTTTGGTTAACAGAAGGTGAACTGCTAGATGGGTGATCGAATCGTTATCGTCCGGGGTGCTGGGTGAGTGACTGGGTGCGGGCGGGGTTGCCCTCGGCATCCAGCAGGACCAGCAGGGTTTCCGCGGTCTCGAACTTCTGGTTGGGCACGTCGAGGCCGGCCAGCATCGCCGGCAGGACCGGCCGGTGCCCGCAGACCACGGTCGGCACGCCTGAGCGCATCGTCTCCTCGCGCACCTGCGCCGTCACGCGGGTCGCCAGCTCCGGGTCCTCCTCGGCGCGTTCCTCGGTGAGTTCGTGCCACCCCTCCAGGGGTACGCCGTGGCGCAGGCTGAACAACGACACCGTCTGGAGACAGCGGACGGCGGAAGAGCTGATGACCCGGCGTACGCCGAAGGCCGCCAGGAACGGAACCAGGGTGCGGGTCTGCCGGCGTCCCCAGGCGGTTATCGGCCGATGGGGGTCGGCCCCGTTCCAGTCCTTGCGGGGCAGCGCCTTGGAGTGGCGGAGGATGAGCAGCGGCGTCAGTGCCGGCAATCCGACAGCCTCGGTCACCCGTTCGCCCTCGTCGGCATAGCTGAGCCGTTTCAGTGCCTTCGCCACGGGGACCCATTCGACGCGGTCGACCTCCGTGGCGTCGAGGGCGCCGAGCGGGGCGGTCGGATCGAGGGGAACGGCGTGATACCAGTCGACGCGCTTCTGCTGGCCCTTCACCTGATAGTGGTTCGGCGCGAGCGGGGTGATGAGCCGGACCGGGACACCGGTCTCCTCGAGCACCTCCCGGGTCGCCGTGACGGGCTCGGTCTCACTTCGGTCGGTCTTGCCCTTGGGCAGGGACCAGTCGTCGTAGTGCGGTCGGTGGACGATCAGGACCTCGGGGCCGTTCCGGCCGTCTCGCAGCACGACCGCGCCCGCGGCGCGGATGTCGGGTTTCTTCACGTCGGGTCCTTGGTCCGGCGGCGGATGCCGGTCACCTGGATGAGGTGCTCCTGCAGATCGCGCAGCGGCCTGCCATCCGGTCCGATCGACTGCTCCACCCAGCCGTCGGCCGTCAGCCACCAGCCCACGGTGTCCTCGGCGAACGCGAGGTCGAAGAGCTCACCGATCTGGGCGATGTGCTTGCGGTTGGTGATCGAGACCAGGACCTCGACCCGACGGTCGAGGTTGCGGTGCATCAGGTCGGACGAACCGAGGCCGACGACGGGACTGCCTCCGTTGGAGAACCAGAACAACCGGGAGTGTTCGAGGAATCGGCCCAGGATGCTCCGGACCCGGATGTTCTCGCTGAGGCGCGGGACTCCCGGGCGTACGCCGCAGATGCCGCGCACCCACAGGTCCACCGGCACCCCGGCCTGCGAGGCCTTGTAGAGCGCATCGGTCACGACCTCGTCGACGATCGAGTTGACCTTGATGCGGATGCGGGCCTCGCGCCCGGCCCGATGATGGGCGATCTCGCCCTCGATCAGGTCGACCAGGCCCTTGCGGATCGAGTGGGGCGCGACGAGCAGGCGGCGATACCGCGTCTCCGCCGCCATGCCGGACAGGTGGTTGAACACCCGCGCGACATCCTCGGTCGTGACGGGATTGGAGGTGAGGAGGCCCATATCCTCATACATCCGCGCGGTCTTGGGGTTGTAGTTGCCCGTGCCGATATGGGCATAGCGCCGCAGGCCCTCGGGCTCGTCGCGGACCACCAGCGACAGCTTGCAGTGGGTCTTCAGCCCGACCATCCCATAGACCACATGCACCCCGTACTGCTCCAGCTTGCGCGCCCATGCGATGTTGTTGCGCTCGTCGAAGCGGGCCTTGATCTCCACCACGGCCAGCACCTGCTTGCCGGCCTGGGCGGCCTCGATCAGTGCGTCGATGATCGGGGAGTCGCCGGACGTGCGATAGAGCGTCTGCTTGATCGCGAGCACGTGCGGGTCGGCGGCGGCCTGCTCGATGAACCGCTGCACAGAAGTGGCGAACGAGTCATAGGGGTGCTGGAGCAGCACGTCGCGCCTGCGGAGCGAGGTGAAGAGGTCGGCCGGCTGGGCCGTCTCGACCTCGGCCAGGTGGGTGTGGGTGATCGGCAGGAACGCCGGATAGGAGAGATCCTCCCGGTCGACCGACGCCAGGGAGAACAGGCCGGTCAGGTCGAGCGGGCCGTCGATACGGAAGACCTCGCGTTCCTCGATGTCCAGCTCCGCGAGCAGGAGATCGAGGGTCTGTTCGTCGATGTCGGTCTCGACCTCCAGACGCACCGGCGGGCGGCCGACCTTCTGGCGCAGGAGCTCCTTCTCGAGGGCGAACAGCAGGTTCTCCGCGTCGTCCTCCTCGACCTCCAGGTCCTCGTTGCGGGTCACGCGGAAGACGTGGTGGCTCAGGACCTGCATGCCGGCGAAGAGGTGATCGAGATGCTGGGCGATGACCTCTTCGAGCGGCACGAACCGACCGTTGCCGAGGGTGATGAACCGACTCAGCAGGTTCGGCACCTTCACCCGGGCGAACTGCCGCGTTCCCGTCGACGGGTTCCTCAGGAACACCGCGAGGTTGATCGACAGTCCCGAGATATAGGGGAACGGGTGGGACGGGTCGACTGCGAGCGGGGTGAGCACGGGGAAGATGCGCTCGGCGTACAGCGATCGCATCCGGTCCTTCTCCGCGCCCGTCAGCTCGGCCCACGTCAGGATGTGGATGCCCTCGGCGGCCAGGGCCGGGCGGACTTCGGTGGTGAAGACCTCGGCCTGGTCGGCGACGAGTTCCCGCGTACGCCGCAGGATCGCCTCGTGCAGGTCCCGGGGGAGAAATCCACCCCGGGGCGTGGCGACACCGGCTGCGATGCGCCGTTTCAGGCCGGCGACCCGGACCATGAAGAACTCGTCGAGGTTGGACGAGAAGATCGCCAGGAATTTGGCGCGCTCGAGCAGGGGGATGCGGGCGGCGTCCTTGGCCAGGGCCAGCACGCGTTCGTTGAAGGAGAGCCAGGACAGCTCGCGCTCGGCGAAGCGGTCCTCGGGCAGCCAGACGGCCGGCTCGGTGCCGGGCGGTGCTGGGTCGGACATGGCGATCACTGGTCTTCCGGAGAGGGCGATGCATACATCATGTCGCGGTTCGCAACGGTGAAGCCGCTCGATTCATACAGGCCGACAACATAGCGCTGATCGCCCTCGACATAGAGAATCACGCGCTTCGCGCCCCGGTCCGCGAGGTGCTGCAGGCCCAGGTGGAGCAGGCCGCGACCCACGCCGCCGCCGGCATGCTCGGGATCGACGCCGATGACATAGACCTCACCGGTGACGTCGTCGTGTCGTTTGGTCCAGTGGAAGCCGATGACGCGGTCGCCGCCCTCCGGATCGGGACGCGTCGCGATGAGCAGCCCGGCCGGGTCGAACCAGGGCTCCGCGAAGCGGTCGCGGAAATCATCGGTGGTCATAGCACCCTGTTCGGGGTGGTGGGCAAAGGCGCGGGCGTTGACCGCCACCAGGTCGGGGAGGTCCGATTCGGCGTACGCCCGGACGGTGACGTCCGCGGGCAGGACGGGGTCGGTCAGATCGACCAGGTCCTTGGCCATGACCAACAACTCCCGGACCGGCCGATAGCCCAGCGAGTTCGCGAGGGCGCGCGCGGCGGGCAGATCGCCGAAAGACCAGAGACGCAGGCTGATGTTCTGGCGCAGACGGTGGCCGCCGGCCTCGTCGCGGGGATCGAAACCGAGTTCACGGATCATGGCGGTCGCGATGCCGGCGCGACGATGCGCCGGGTCGACGACCAGTTGGGCGATCGGGTCGCCCGTGGTCGAGTCGAGGAAGGCATAACCGACGAGGTTGTCGTCGAGACGCGCCAACTGGTGGGCGGTGCCGGGGTCGCACTCGCTGCGGCCGATCTCGATCATGGCTGCCTCGTTGCAGGGGGCGGCGCCATCCGTGTCGCGCGCCCGGTCGATCAGCGTCCGGACCTCCAGCCGCTGGGCGGCGGTGAGGGTCGAAACGGTCTCCGGCAACAGTGGGGCAGGCGTCATGGCGCGTACGTTATCGGACCGTGACCTGTCGTGCGCTCCCGAGCCGGGTCAGCGTGGATCGAAGCGGTAGCCCACGTTGCGTACGGTCCCGATCATCTTGTCCGCATCGCCCAATTTGGCCCGGAGACGACGGACATGGACGTCGACCGTCCGCGTGCCGCCGTAGTAGTCGTAACCCCAGACATCGCTCAGGAGCTGCTCGCGGCTGAACACCTTGCCCGGGTGCGCCGCGAGAAACTTCAGCAGCTCGAACTCCGTATAGGTCAGGTCCAGTCCCCGCCCGTCCAGGCGCGCCGCGTACGCCCCCTCGTCGATCTCGATGCGTCCGGCCCGGATCACATCGTCGCCGGTGTCCTGCCGGGCGAGCAGGCGGATGCGCGCCTCCACCTCGGCCGGGCCGGCGGTCGCCAGCACGAAGTCGTCGGGGGCCCAATCGGGGGACAACGCCGCGAGGCCGCCCTCGGTCACGATCAGCAGAGCCGGGAGGCCGGAGCCGGCCGCGGCGATGATGCGGCACAGGTTGCGGGCGCCGACCAGGTCGGCGCGGGCGTCGATGACGAGAACATCCGGATCGGCGTTCAGCAGGCTCGTGCTCTCTGCCGGGGCGACCGAGACCTGGTGTGAAAGCAGACCCAACGCCGGAAGGATTTCGTGGGAACTGGCGGTGTCCCTGGTGAGCAGGAGCAATTGCGCCATTCGAGGGTCTTCCGTGCGACGATGGGGCCATGTTTCCCGTTGTGATCCGCTATTGGGCCGGGGCCGCAGCCGCCGCCGGTGTTGAATCGGAAACCATCGAGGCCGGGACCGTGGCCGAAGCCCTGGCCAGTGCGGCCGCTGATCGCGGACCCGCGCTGCAACGAGTCATCGGGATCAGCAGCATACTCGTCGATGGGCTGCGCTCGTCCGATCAGGACCGTGACGAGAATCTCGCCGGGGCCGTGCAGGTCGAGGTGCTGCCGCCCTTCGCCGGGGGATAGATCGGCTCAGTCGGCGTCGAGGATCAGGGTGACGGGGCCGTCGTTGACGAGGGCCACCTGCATGTCAGCGCCGAAGACGCCGGTTTCGACATGCGCTCCGCGCGTACGCAATGCCTCGACGAATGCGTCGACGAGGGGCTCGCTGACCGCACCGGGGGCGGCGGCGCTCCAGGAGGGGCGGCGGCCCTTGCGGGTGTCGGCATAGAGGGTGAACTGCGAGACGACCAGCACGGGCGCGCCGACGTCGGACGCCGACTTCTCATCGGCGAGGATGCGCAGACGCCAGATCTTGTCGGCGAGGCGATCGGCGATGGCAGGCGTGTCCGTGTGCGTGGCTCCCACCAGGACGACCAGACCGGGGGCAGGAAGACTGCCGACCACAGCGTCGGCGACGCGTACCTCCGCCGAACTTGCGCGTTGGACCACCACCCGCATGTGTTCTCCGTTCTCAGGGGCTGACGAGGAAGATATTGAACATCGTCGGATTGTGCGCGTGGACGATCGACAGGAAGACGACCACGTCGAACAACAGGTGCACGATCAGCACATAGAGCAGCGAGTGCGTGCGGCTGAAGAGCCAGCCCTGCAGCAGGGCGAACGGGGCGGTGAGGAACGGACCCCACGACCGATAACCGAGCTCCCACAGGAACGACACGAAGATCGTGGCCTGCAGGAGGTTGGCCAGCCACACCGGAAAGTGCCGGCGCAGCAGGGCGAAGCAGGTGCAGATGAAGAACAACTCGTCCCATGTGCCGACGAAGTTCACACCGATGAAGAAGCGGATCAGCTCGCTCGTATCGGTGATGTGGGGCCAGTTCTGATAGGTGCCGGAGGTGATGAAGTACGCCGGCAGGATGAGCCAGCCGAGGAAGGGGACGATGAAGAGGTACGCCTTCTCGAGCGGGGACCACTTCTTGCCCGACAACCACGGGAATCGGATCGCCTTCCGCTTGAAGATCATCCGGTCGATGACCACGGGCGTCAGGACCGCCAGCACCAGCACCGTCCCGATCCGGAAGAACGCGGCCCAGCCCACGTCCGCCTCGACGGACGTCACCGACACGATCGAGATGCCGACACCGATCAGACCCAGGTCCTTGAGGAGCTCGCGATCGATCCGGGCGGCCAGCAGGAGACCGGCCACGAGCAACACATAGCCCACGACCAGCGGCGCCCAGTTGGGGATCGCGTCGAGGTGGTCGCGGACGGCGATCCGCAGGCCGAACAGGAACAGCGCCGACAGGCTGATGAGCGCGGCTGCCGCTATGCGTCCCGGTGTCGGGGTCGTCCGGACATCCTCCACCGCGCTCGCCACCATGGGGCCCAGCATGCCATCAGGTCCCGGTGGTTTTCCCGCAGGCCTTAGGCTTGGCTGGGTATTTCCCAGTGCCTGACGACTAAGGACAACACCATGACGGATGACCAGGGCAGCCTCGACTTCGCGTTCCCCGAGGGCATGGACCCGGCACTGCGTGGGCTGGCATGGCTGCTGGGCCACTGGGAGGGCCATGGCCACACCCAGTGGCCCGGGACCGGTGACCGCAAGGTGCTCCAGCAGATGGATTTCTCCCACAACGGCAAGCCCTATCTGCACTATCTGCTGCAGGTGTTCTCCGACGATGAGACCCGGGACCCCCTGATCATGGAGTCCGGTTTCTGGATCCCGGGCGAGAAGAACTCGATCATGGCGATGATCTGCAGCCCCGAGGGTGTGGCTGCCAGCTGGCACGGCACGATCACCGGGCTGGCCTCGCCGAACGGCGGCGAGCTCGCCACGAAGATCGAGATGACGACGGACGCGGCGCTCAGCCAGGGCACCCACACCGCCGGCTCGCGCCTGGTCGGCAAGATCCAGGGGAAGCTCATGTTCGCGTACGACCGCGCCGATTCCGAGGTTCCCCTGCAGCCGTGGCTGAGTGGGGAGCTGGTGAAGCGATGAGTACGCCGGTGGCGGTCCCGGACGGTATCGACGCGGGAGCTGTCTGGCACTACGGCGATCCGATCGCCGAGCAGCGGTTGCTCGAATCGGGGCAGGGTGCCGTGCTGCTCGATCACCGCGACGTCATCTCGGTTTCCGGCCCCGATCGGCTCGAGTGGCTGCACTCGCTCACGACGCAATTCCTGACCGACCTCGCTCCGGGGCAGGGCACGACCGCGCTCGTGCTGTCGCCCCAGGGCCACATCGAGCACGTGCTCTATGGCGTCGACGACGGTGAGGTCTTCTGGGCCCACACCGAGCCCGGCCGGGGGCAGGCCCTGGTCGAATGGCTGGAACGGATGATCTTCATGCGCCGGGTCGAGGTGCGCCTGCGTACGCCCGAGTTGGCGGTCGTGTGGCAGCCCGGCGCGGCACCGGAGGGGCACCGGGTCGCCCGCGCCGGGGCGGATTCGCTCGGGGGCCACGAATCGTTCATCCCGCGCGATCATGTCGATGAGTTCCTGACCATGCTCGGTGGGGGAGTGAAGCCGCCAATGGCGGGACTGTGGGCCTATGAGGCCCTGCGGATCGCTGCTGGCGTACCCCGCGTTTTTCTCGACACCGACGCCCGCACGATTCCCAACGAACTGGGCGTACTCGGTGTGGCCGTCCATCTCGAGAAGGGCTGCTATCGGGGGCAGGAGACGGTGGCGCGGGTGCATACGCTGGGCCGTCCGCCGCGGCGGTTGGTGCTGCTGCACCTGGACGGCTCGATGAATGCGCTGCCCAGCGTGGGCGCGGCGCTGCATCCGGCGGGGCAGCCGGAGGGCAAGGCTGTGGGCTTCGTCGGTGGATCGGCGCGGCACCACGAGCTGGGGCCGATCGCGCTGGGCTTGGTGAAGCGGAACGTTGCGGTCGATGCGGCGTTCGAGGTCGAGGGCATCGCCGCGGCCCAGGAAGTCCTGGTCGACCCGGAGGTCGGCCTGCACGTGCGCGCCCGGTTGTGAGCGGTCGTGTGGATTCCTGAGCGGTTCGTGATGGACCGCGACGAGGCGCTGGTGATGCTCGGTGACATGGGCCCGGCCGACCTGATCACGCCCCATGCCGGTGGGTTGGCGGTGACCTATCTGCCGTGGGTCTTCGACGAGACGATCGGCGAGCACGGGGTCCTGCGGTCCCACCTGGCGCGGCAGAACCCGCACGCGGAGGTTCTGGCGACGAGCGACGTCGAGTCGCTGGTGATCGTGCACGGGCCGGACAGTTATGTGACACCGAAGTGGTATGCCCCGGACAACCCGCGACAGGTGCCCACCTGGGACTACGTCGTGGTGCACGTGCACGGTCGGGTGATCGTGCACGATGATCCGGAATGGATCCTCGCGCAGGTCACCGATCAGTCGGCGAAGTTCGAGGAGGGGTTCCCCGAGCCCTGGACCGTCGAGGATGCGCCCGCGGACTTCATCGCCGGAATGTGCCGCGCGATCGTGGGGATCGAGCTCGTGGTGAGTTCCATCGAAGGCAAGGCCAAGCTCTCGCAGAACAAGTCACCGGAGGATGTCGCCGGGGTCGTGGCCGGTCTGCGATCGCTGGGCGATCACTCCGGGGCCGACGCCGTCGAGCGCGCCAACCGTGACAAACAGTGGCCGCCGCTGCGGACGCGGTATCGCACCTGATCGTCCGGGCCGTACGCCGCGTCGCCCTCCGACACGCTGAGAGCCACGACGACGTGTGCCAATTGGCACGACTTCCTGGCCGACACCGCGCGCCTTCGTTGAACTCGTGCCAGATGGCGCGTCAGCCAATCCGGCCCCGGCGTGTCGCCGAGATGCTGACCTCGGCGGCCCGGATGAAGCCTGCAGCCAGCAGGACCTCAGCCGACGGCGGCCCACCAGGAAGGGTTGAAGCGAGGAGCGGGCCCGGGATATCCGTGGTCGACGAGCCCGCGGAAGACCTCATTGACGACCTCGTCGGGTTTGCGCATCCGCTCGGCTGTCACGCGTACGACGGTGAAGCCCAACCGCACCAGATCTGCGTAACGTGTGATGTCCTTCTGCCATTGCTCCGGGTCCGTGAGGTGTTGACCGCCCTCATATTCCAGTGCGACGCGGAAGTGGCGATAGAGCAGATCGACCTGAGCCACCAGCTTCCCATCGGCCTCGATCCGGCCCTGGGTCTCCGGGCGAGGCAGCCCGGCCAGCGTCAGCGCCAGGCGGAGCTTGCTCTCCCTCGGCGAATGAGCACCGACAGCGACATGGGCGAACGCCCGGCGCGCCCGTGTGGTCAGAGGTGCAGCCAGGATGTCGCTTCGGGTGACCATCCCACGGTGCAGGGCACGGTCGACCGCCGTGACCGCTGGAACGAGCGGCTCGGAATCGAGCAGGAACGCACACGCCTCGGATCTTTCGGCGATCCAGCCTCTGTGTCGGGGAAGCTCGGCGACGGTGCGCAGGTTGATTCCGCCGTGGCGCATGCGTACAGATTGCCTGGTCACGAAGGTGACCGGCAGGTCGGTGCCGAGGTCCAGTCCGCGCAGCCGTAGGGCAGTCAGGCCCGTGGCGACGGCGTCGTCAGGGAGGAGCAACCGCGCCGCCTCGCAGCGCACCCTGAGATCGATGGCCCCGGCCGGGGCATAGATCCCATGGAACAGGCGCACATAGTCAGAGCCATGCATCTTGGCCTGCGGGAGCCCCGCCGAGCGGGCCTGAGCGACGGTGAAGGGTCCTGAGAAGGGTGTCATGCGCGCACCATGCGCGCCCGGCGCCTTCACGATTCAGGGGTTGTGGACATCCACCGCGGAGTCTCGAGGTAGGTCCGACCCTGTGGACAACTCATTCCCTCTGGTGGCCGGGCCGTTCGGGGCCAGGCGACACGCTCAGGCTGACGGCTGATGCGCCACATGGCACGAGTGCGGCGGTGGCGCGCGGTGTCGCGTGCGTGGTCGTGCCGAATGGCGTGAGTCGCCCTGGACGCCGGGCGTGTCGGGGCCCGAGAGGCACTCGCCGACGGGTGCGGGCCGACAGGGATGGGCATCCCCGGTTAGAGTCGCCGTGTGGATTGGGACACATTCGAAGCGGCCCTGCTCGACCTCGACGGCGTGATCACGCCGACGGCCGAGGTGCACATGCGAGCGTGGGCCCATCTGTTCACCGACGTCTTCGCCCAGCGGGGTCTCGCCCCCTATCGCGAACAGGACTATTTCGACTACCTCGACGGCAAGCCCCGCTATGAGGGCGTCGCGTCGATCCTGGCCTCGCGCGGCATCGAGTTGCCGTGGGGAGACCCGAGCGACTCGCCCGAGACCGAGACCGTCTGTGGCCTCGGCAACCGCAAGGACGGGGTGTTCAACGAGACGCTGACGTCGGAGGGCATTCAGGGGTACGCCGGCTCCCTGCGTCTCCTCGATTTCCTTGATGGGCGGGGGATCGGCAAGGCCATCGTCTCCTCGTCGAAGAATGCCCGCGCGGTCCTCGCCGCGGCCGGCATCCTCGACCGGTTCCCCGTGATCGTCGACGGACTCGTCGCGGCCGAGCAGGGCATCGCCGGCAAACCGGCGCCCGACATGTTCGCGTACGCCGCAGACCAGCTGGGCGTACCCCACAACAAGGCCTTCGTCGTCGAGGACGCACTTTCCGGCGTACGCGCGGGCGCTGCCGGCGACTTCGGTGTCGTCGTGGGCGTGGACCGTGGCACCGGGGCCGATCGCCTGCGGGAGGCCGGCGCTGCCATCATCGTCCACGAACTGGACGAACTGATCCCCGCCGACCACAGGCCCGAGGAGACCCGATGAACCACACGCTCCCGGATCCGACGGATCCGCTGGACCGGACGCGGTTTCCGCTCGAGGAGTGGCGGCTGCTCGAGACCGACTGGGATGACGCCGACATCGGCACGACCGAGACGCTCTTCGCGGTCGGCAACGGCTATATCGGTATGCGCGGCAACCCGGAGGAGGGCCGGCCGGCCCACACCCACGGCACCTATGTGAACGGGTTCCACGAAACCTGGCCGATCCGGCACGCGGAGGATGCCCACGGGTTCGCGCGCATCGGCCAGACGATCGTGAACGTGCCCGATGCCAAGGTGCTCAAGATCTATGTCGACGACGAGCCGTTCCTGTTGCCCATGGCCGATCTCGACGCCTATGAACGCTTCCTGGATTTTCGCCAGGGGGTGCTGCGACGCAAGGTCATCTGGCGGACGTCGGCGGGCAAGCGGGTGCAGATCAACACGACGCGCATGGTGTCGTTCACTCACCGCCACCTGGCGATCATGACCATCGACATCACCATGCTCTCGGGCGAGGCGCCCATCGTGATCTCGTCGCAGGTCGTCAACCGCCAGGACGGCCGTGACGACTATTCAGTGATGACGAAGACCGCTGCCGGCAGCAGCGATCCGCGCAAGGCCGAGTCGGTCGACCGGCGCATCCTCGAACCACAGTCCCAGTGGTGTGGTGACGGCCGGCTGCTGCTGACCTATCGCTGTGCCGACTCGAAGATGACGCTGGCCGTGGGCGCCGACCACACGATGATCACCGAGAACACCTATTCGGAGATCTCCTCGGCGGAGGGCGACCACGCCAAGCACGTCTATCGCATCAATGCCGAGCAGGGCGTCCCTATCCACCTCGAAAAGCTCGTCGCCTATCACACCTCACGCGGCGCTCCTGTGCGGGAACTCGCCGATCGCTGCCAGCGGACGCTCGAGCGGGCGCGGGAGGTCGGGGTCGAGGCGATCCACGACGACCAGATCACGTGGCTGGAGCGGTTCTGGGAGGAATGCGATGTCGAGCTGCCGGAGCAGCCGGCGATCCAGCAGGCCGTCCGGTGGAACCTGTTCCAGCTCGCCCAGGCCGCCGCGCGCGCCGAGGGCCAGGGGATTGCGGCGAAGGGGGTGACCGGCTCCGGTTATTCGGGTCATTACTTCTGGGACACCGAGATCTATGTGATGCCGTTCCTGACCTACACGATGCCGCAGGCGGCCCGGTGCGCATTGAGATTCCGCTACACAATGCTCGATGCCGCCCGGAAGCGTGCGAGCGAAATGGCCGCCCTCGGCGCGCTGTTCCCATGGCGCACGATCAATGGCGAGGAAGCCTCGGCCTATTACGCGGCCGGCACTGCGCAATATCACATCGATGCCGATGTGGCCTATGCCCTGATGAAATATGTCCGCGCCGCCGATGACCAGGACTTCCTCCATCACGAAGGCGCCGACATTCTCGTCGAAACCGCCCGATTCTGGGCCGACCTCGGTTTCTGGCGCTCCAACGGCGGCGACGAATTCCATATTCATTCGGTTACCGGGCCCGACGAATACACGACGGTGGTCAACGACAACCTGTTCACCAACATCATGGCCCGCGACAACCTCGCGACCGCGGCGCGCACGGTGCGGGAACTCAAGGAGACCCAACCCGAGGTGTACGCCCGGCTGCAGGCCCGGCTCGATCTCGACTGCGAAGAGGTCGACGAGTGGGAGCGGTGCGCCGAGGCGATGTTCATCCCCTACGACGAGCGCATCGGCGTCCATCCCCAGGACATGCATTTCCTCGAGCGTGAATTGTGGGATCTGGCGAATACGCCCGCCTCCAAGCGCCCTCTGATGTTGCATTATCACCCGCTCGTCATCTATCGCTTCCAGGTCCTCAAACAGGCCGATGTCGTGATGGCGCTGTTCCTGCAGGGTGACGACTTCACCCCCGAGGAGAAGCGGGCGAACTTCGAGTACTACGACCCCATCACCACCGGTGATTCCACCCTTTCGGCGGTCGTGCAGGCGATCATTGCGGCCGAGGTCGGCTATTACGATCTCGCGCTGCGCTATTTCCATTCCGGTTTGTTCGTCGACCTCGACGACCGCCACCGCAACACGTCCGATGGTGTTCACGTCGCCTCGACCGGCGGCGTCTGGTCGGCGCTCGTCTATGGATTCGGTGGCCTGCGCGACCACAACGGACAGCTCGCGTTCAATCCCCGGTTGCCCGAGCCCTGGCCCGAGATGCGCTTCCGGCTGCGGCTCAAGGACTCGCGCCTCCGCGTCCGCGTCACCCACGATTCAGCGCGGTTCGAGCTAGCGAGCGGAGACGAGGTCACGCTCACGGTGGCGGACGAGGAGATCACGGTACGCCCCGGCGAACCGGTTGAGGTCGCCCTGCCGCCTCGACCGGCCGACCTCGGAGAAACCGCTGGTGGGCTGGCGCTGGTGGGCGGCCACCGCAAGGACGGCTCGATCATGACCGCGAGCGTCCCCCGGTCGCGTCAGGGCTGACCGATCCGGCTACCGTGGAGTAGTAACGCCACGTCATCAGGAGGCTGCATGTCCAAGAAGAACGAGAACAATCCCGCCCAGCCGTTCATCGATTCGAGCATCAAGGCGCTCTATGCCGCTGCCGGTGTCACCGACCTGCTGGCGGAGCGCTGGCGGGAATACGTCGAGGCCCGGCAGGAAGAGGCTCGCACCCGCACGGCCGCTGCGATGGAGCAGTGGAACCAGGCGACCGAGCGTGCCACCAACCTGGTCACCAAAGCCCCGACCAGCGTGCGCAACTTCCCGGATCAGGTCCAGGCGCAGCTCGAGGAGTTGCTCAAGGAGATGAACCTGAGCTTCGAGGAAATGGTGCGCCGCGGCGAGGAGCGTCTCGCCCGCACTCGTCACGGTGTCGCCGAGTCGTTCGACGAGGCCTCCGAGAAGCTGAAGGAAGCCGCCGACAGCGTCGATCCCGACACCGCTGCCGAGACCGCGACCGCAGATCGTGACTCTGGTGCGGACAAGCCGGTCGAGGCCGAGGTCGTCGAGGTGCCCGCAGGTGCCGAGGTCGCGGACGAGCCCGCCAAGCCTGCGGCCAAGAAGGCCCCGGCGAAGAAGACGGCCGCCAAGAAGGCCCCGGAGAAGAAGATCACCGGCGACCAGTCCGCTCCGCCGAACGCCGACAGCTGATCGGGCGCGGTGGCTCGACGAGCTCAACCAGCCCAGGAATCAGAACGGCCCCGACCAATGGTCGGGGCCGCTTTCTGTCTCAGCCCGGCGGTGGGCTCAGCGGGTCACCAATAGACGACGACCCGGTCCCCGGTCCGAACCTGGGTGTCATAGAGCCACTGCAGACCCGCGTAGTCACGGATGTTGACACAGCCGTGGGAGGCGCCGGCGTACCCGCGAGCGGCGAAGTCGGCCGAGTAGTGCACGGCCTGACCACCCGAGAAGTACATCGAGAAGGGCATCGGCGAGTTGTAGAGATAGGACCAGTCATCGCGGACCTTGCGGAACACGGTGAAGGTGCCTTCCCGGGTCGGGGTCGATGTTGAGCCGAAGCGGGCGTCGAACTCCCGGATGACCTGGCCGTCGATCATCCAGCGCATCTTGCGGTCGGCCTTGGAGATGCAGAGCACGCGGCCGGTACGGCAGCGGTCGTCGACAGCCGGGCCGCGCATCTGGATGGAGAAGCGCCCACCGATGAAGGAGATCCGGCCGTTCTCGAAGTCCTGCGTCCAGCCGCCGTCCACGACGTTCTCGTCACCGATCGGGGCGCCGAGGCGGCCGCCCTCCCAGCCGTTGCGGCCGTACTCATCGAGGATCGCGCCGCGCACCGAGAACGCGCCGGTGCGGCCGGTCCAGATGATCACGCCGTTCTGGAAGCGATTGACCCGCGCGCCGTTGCGGCCCGCGAACTCGCTCGTCGTGGGCAGCCCCATGACGCCGCCTTCCCAGCCGAGGCTGGCGTACGCCGACGCGATCGAGCCATAGACGGCGTTCGCGCCGGTGCCGGCCGACCAGATGATCTGGCCGTTCTCGTAGTTCTGGACGCGCGACCCGCGGGCCCCGGTGAACTCGGGGGTGCGGGGCAGGCCGAGGACGCCGCGCTCGAAGCCGTGGGCGCGATAGGTGCTGAAGATGGCGCCATAGACCGGGTTGGCCCCGGTCCCGGCGGTCCACAGGATCACACCGCGCTGGAAGTTGACGGCCCGGGCCCCACGGCCGGCGGCGAACTCGCCGCTGGTGGGCAGGCCGAGCGGGCCGGCTTCGGAGCCGGTGGCGCGATAGGACTCATAGATCGCGCCGTAGACCGCGTTGGCACCGGTGCCGGGCGACCAGATGATCACACCGTTCTGGAAGCGGGAGACGCGCGAGCCGGCGACGCCGCCGGCCTCCTCGTCGGTCAGCGGCAGGCCCAGGACACCGTTCTCCCAGCCGAGGCCGGCGTACGCGCCGAGGATCGCGCCGCGCACGACGCGCGTGCCGGTCGCGGCAGAACTCATCATGAGACTGCCGTCGAAGCGCTGCACGGTCGAGCTGCGACCGGCGGGGAACTGATCACTCGTGGGTACGCCGATGGCGGCGGCCCCGCCCACTGCGGCGTACTTCGTCGCATGGGCACCGATCACCGCAAATGCTCCGAAGCGCGGCGACCACACGATGACGCCGTTCTCGAAGCGGGACTGGCGCGCGTCGGCGCCGCCGGCCTCTTCGTTGGCGAGCGGGCGGCCGAGGGCGCCGCCCTGGGCGCCCATCGCCGCGTACTTCGTCCAGATGGAGCCATAGACGGCGAAGGCGCGGCCCGTCGTGGTGTGGAAGATGATCGCACCGTTGGCGTAGCGCTGGGTGATCGTGTTGTTGGCACCCGTGGTCTCGGCTCCCACGGGCGCGCCGAGTTCGCCGCGCAGGGTGGCGTACAGAGCCTGGATCGCGTCAGTCGACGCAGCGCGCGGGGTCGCCACCACGGTGGGGGACGGGTTGGCCCTGGCGCTGGGGGAGGCCGTCGGGGTCGCCGTGGGTGCAGCGGTGGCGGTGACGGTCGGGGTCGGGGTCGCGGTCGGGCTGGGGGTGGGCGACGTGGTGGGCGCAGCCTGTGCGATGGCCGGAACTGCCAGCATCACCGCAGCGACTGCCGTCCCCACGAGGGACTTGACGCTTGCTCTCATCACGATTTCCTTCACTTGCCTCGAACGATGTGCCGCGCGCCCTGGGGGAAGATCCGGGTGGAGTCGAAGAACTCCCCAGCAAAGCGGACGGTACGCCTGATCGAAGGAGTCCGGGCAGTGCGTCTCAGTTCCGCCGTTATGCAATAGAAACCAATGTGACGCGGGTCTCGAGACCCGCGTCACATCGGCTGTCCGAACCTCGTGGGCTCAGCCCTGCTTGGCCCGGTTCCTGGTCTTGCTGCGGTCGTTGGCCGAGAGCTGCACCTTGCGGATGCGGACGTTGGTGGGTGTCACCTCGAGGCATTCGTCCTCGCGGCAGAACTCCAGGGCCTGCTCCATGTTGAGCAGGCGCGGGGGGATGAGGCGCTCGAGTTCGTCGCCCGTTGCGGAGCGCACGTTGGTGAGCTTCTTTTCCTTCGTCGGATTGACGTCCATGTCATCGGGGCGGGAATTCTCGCCGACGATCATGCCCTCATAGACGTCCGCGCCCGGGCCGACGAACATCGTGCCGCGCTCCTGGAGGTTGAACAGCGCATAGGACGTGACCACGCCGGACCGGTCGGCGACCAGCGACCCGGTGGGCCGCGTACGCAGCTCGCCCGCCCAGGGCTCATAGCGCTCGAAGACGTGGTGCATGAGACCGGTGCCGCGCGTCTCGGTCAGGAACTCGGTGCGGAAGCCGATGAGGCCGCGGGCCGGGACGATGTATTCCATCCGCACCCAGCCGGTGCCGTGGTTGACCATCTGCTCCAGCCGCGATTTGCGGGTGCCCATCATCTGGGTGACCGTGCCGACGAACTCCTCCGGCACGTCGATCGTCAGGCGCTCGACGGGCTCATGCAGCTTGCCGTCGATCTCCTTGGTGACAACCTGGGGCTTGCCGATCGTCAGTTCATAGGACTCGCGGCGCATCATCTCGACGAGGATCGCGAGCTGCAGCTCGCCTCGGCCCTGCACCTCCCAGGTGTCGGGGCGATCGGTCGGGTTGATCCGGATCGACACGTTGCCGATGAGCTCGGAGTCGAGGCGGGCCTTGACGAGACGGGCGGTCAGGTTCTTCCCCGCCTTGCCGGCCATCGGGGAAGTGTTGATGCCGATCGTCATCGAGATCGACGGCTCGTCGACGGTGATGAGGGGGAGCGGCTTGGGATTCTCCGGGTCGGAGATGGTTTCGCCGATAGTGATGTCGGGGATGCCGGCGATCGCGACGATGTCGCCGGGGCCGGCGGATTCGGCGGGCTTGCGCTCGAGTGCCTCCGTCATCAGGAGTTCCGAGAGCTTGACGGTCTGGACCGTGCCGTCGGCCTTGCACCAGGCGACGTTCTGGCCGCGATGCAATTCACCGGCGACGATGCGCAGCAGCGCGAGACGGCCCAGATAGGGAGAGGCGTCGAGGTTGGTGACGTGCGCTTGGAGGGTCGCGCCTTCCTCGTACGCCGGCGCCGGGATCGTCGTCATCAGCGTCTCGAACAGCGGCTCGAGGTTTTCCGAGTCGGGCATCTCGCCGTCGTTGGGCTTGTTCAGCGAGGCACGGCCGGCCTTGCCGGAGGCGTACACGATCGGGAAATCCAGCACCGAGTCATCGAACGATTCGTCGAGGAGGTCCATGAACAGGTCGTAGGTCTCCTCGACGACCTCGTCGATGCGGGCATCGGGCCGGTCGACCTTGTTCACCACGAGGATCAGCGGCAGCTTCTTCTGCAGGGCCTTGCGCAGGACGAAGCGGGTCTGGGGGAGCGGGCCCTCGGAGGAGTCCACGAGCAGGATGACGCCGTCGACCATCTCGAGGCCGCGCTCGACCTCGCCACCGAAGTCGGCGTGGCCGGGGGTATCGATGATGTTGATCGTGACGTTCTGGCCGTCCGCCATCGTGTGACGCACGGCGGTGTTCTTGGCCAGGATGGTGATGCCCTTCTCGCGTTCGAGATCCATCGAGTCCATGACCCGGTTGTCGACCGCCGAGCCTTCGCGGAATGCGCCGGACTGCCACAGCATGGCATCGACGAGAGTGGTCTTGCCGTGATCGACGTGGGCGACGATGGCGACGTTTCGAAGGTCCGAACGGACGGGCATACGCGTAACTTCCTGTTGGATGACGTGCGGAGTCTAGGGCGCGAAGGTTGCGGGTTCCGAATCCCGGCAAGGCGCGGACATAGGATTGAACCGTTGCCGACGAGCGGAAAGTGAGGCCGGGCGTGAGTCAGAACCCCAACGAAGCCGAGGGCCCCCAGGAGTGGAAAACCTATCCCCATGGTCCTGAGCCGACCCTGCGGCCGGGATCAGGTTCCTCCGAGGGGTACGCCGACCCGCCCGTTGAGCAGTACGGCGCCCCGAACAGCTATGGCGACTACGAGGCCTATCCGCCCCCGCCGGGGACTCATCAGAACCAGCCCTACCCCTATCAGCAGGCCCCGCCGCCGAAGCCGTCGTCCCGGCTCAGCCAGACCTGGGTCTGGATCATCATCGGCCTCGTCGCGTCGTTCGTGATCTTCAACGTCGTCGACGGCAACGCCTGGAGCGTATTCCTCTTCGTCGGTGTCGCCTGGTGGCTCTGGAACCGGAACCGGCGCGGCTGATCCACTTCCCTCGGCTAGCGTGCTGGGCATGCGAATCGTTGTCGTAGGGATGGGTTATGTGGGCATGGCGAGCGCAGTGCTGCTCGCGCAGCGCCACGAGGTGGTCGCGGTGGATATCAACGCCGACCGAATCGCCCAGATTTCCGCGGGGCGGTCACCGATCGTCGACCCGGACATCTCGGACTTCTTGGCGACCAAGCAGCTGAACCTGACTGCCACCACGGACCTCGTCGAGGCACTCCCGGGTGCCGACTTCGTCATCGTGGCCACGCCGACGGACTATGACCCCGACACCCAGTTCTTCAACACCTCGACGGTGGAGGCGGTGCTGCGCACGGTCGCAGAGAACGCCCCCGGCACCACCGCGGTGGTCAAGTCGACCATTCCGGTCGGCTTCACGGCAGGTGTCCGCGAGGACTTCCCGGGCATCACGATCCTGTTCTCGCCGGAGTTCCTGCGTGAGGGTCGAGCGCTCCACGACAACCTCCATCCCTCGCGGATCGTCGTCGCCGATCCCGGCCCGGAGGCCGAGGCTTTCGCCGGGCTGCTGGCCGAGGCATCGCTCGATGACGACACCCCTGTGCTGTTCACCGGTGCCGCCGAAGCCGAGGCGGTCAAGCTCTTCGCCAACACCTTCCTGGCCATGCGGGTCGCCTACTTCAACGAGCTCGACACCTATGCCGCGACCCACGGCCTCGACACGCGGCAGATCATTTCCGGCGTCGGCCTGGACCCCCGGATCGGGCACTTCTACAACAACCCGTCGTTCGGCTATGGCGGCTACTGCCTGCCCAAGGACACCAAGCAGCTGCTCGCCAACTATCAGAACGTGCCGCAAACGCTGATCCAGGCCATCGTGGATTCGAACTCGACGCGGAAGGATTTCATCGCCTTCGACGTGATCGACAGGAACCCGAAGGTGGTGGGCATCTATCGGCTGGCCATGAAGGCGGGCTCCGACAACTTCCGGGCGTCGTCGATCCAGGGGATCATGAAGCGGATCAAGGCCAAGGGCATTCCCGTGGTGCTCTTCGAGCCGCTGCTCGAGGAGGCGGAGTTCTATCGCTCCGAGGTGATCAAGGATCTCGACGAGTTCAAGTCCCGGTGCGATGTCATCCTCGCCAACCGCATGAGCGATGAGCTGTCCGATGTGGCCGACAAGGTCTATACGCGCGACCTGTTCGGGGGCGACTCCTGAGGGGCTGCGTGCCGCTTTCGGAGCCCCGGCTAGCCTGAAGCCGTGTCGCAGTGGTTCACCGATAGCTTCCGTGCTGAGTTCGATCGACAGAACGAGCTGCTCGGCCGGTTCAATCTTGCGATCTTCGGCAAGACCGGGGTCGGCAAGTCGACGTTGCTGAATGCGGTGTTCGGCGAGAATGTCGCGGCCACCGGGATCGGTGAGCCCGTGACCAAGGGCAGTCACGTCTACCTGGACCGTCGTGGCCGGCTCGGCATCGTCGACACGCAGGGCCTCGAGGTGGGCCGGGACAACAAGGCGCTGATCTCCGACCTCGACAAGATGGTCAAGGAGATGCGCAAGAAGCCGCTCACCGACCAGGTCCACGTGGCGTGGTACTGCGTACGCGGACTGGACCGGCGCTTCGAGGAGGCCGAGGCCGACTTCATCCGCCACCTGCACGAACTCGACCTGCCCGTCATCGTGGTCCTCACCCAGGTCCCGAGGCGAAACGATCAATACCACCCCGATGCGGTGACCCTGGCTCGCCATATCGAGTCGCTGCGCCTGCCGATCCTCGGCGGCCGTCCCTTCCTGACCAACGCTCTGAGGGATCAGTTCTCTGATCAGCCCGAACACGGCTTGATCGACCTCATGCGGGCGACGTTTCACGTTGCACCCGAAGCGGTCCACGGCGCCCTCGCAGCCGCGCAGAAGGTCGATCTTTCCGCCAAGGCGCGGGAAGCGAAAAAGCACATAACAGCGACCGCTGCCGGTGCGGCCGCAGCAGCCGCGACGCCCATTCCCTTCTCGGATGCGGCCATGTTGATCCCGCTTCAGCTGGGGATGATGGCCCGCATCGCCCAGCTCTATGGCATCCGCTTCGACCGAGCAGCCATGATGGCGGTGGCTTCCACGTCGGCCGCCACCGTCGGGGGGCGAGCGGCCTTCACGAACCTGCTCAAGCTGATTCCCGGGGCGGGCACGGTGGCCGGGGGAGCCATCTCTGCGGCGGTGGCCTCGACATTCACCTACACCATGGGGCAGGCCTGGCTGACCGTCTGTCAGCGAGTGGCCGGTGGCAAGGTGCCCCGGATCGACGGGGCGCTCGATTCCCGCGCCGTGAAGGATCTCTTCCAGGAGGAGTTCCGCAAGCGGGTTCCGACCATTCGGCGCAAGGACTGACTCATCGGGTGAGTTCTGCTCCCCGCGGAGGTCGCCGACCCAGCTTCAGCGTCTCGCCGCTGCTTGAGCTTGTCGTGGCTCGGGCCAGGGGTTCATTCAGCGTGCCCTCCCGCCGCGGAGGCGTACCAGCGCTGCTGAACCGATCGGAACCGGGAAATCTCGGGAGAACCCGCCCTTCAGCGTCCGTTCATCGCACTCAGCGCCCCTGCCCGCTTGGGCTCGCACTGCCTCAGGGTCGAAATCGACGCAGCTTGCGGAGCTGAACGGGCCAAGGGAGCTGAACGGGCCAGCTGAAGCTGTAGGGGGCAGTGGAGGCTGAAAGGGCTGGCGCGAGCCGAAGGACACGCCGACGCGCAGATCGCACCGTGCCAGATGTCACGACTTCGCTTCCGACACCGCGCGCCCCCGGGGAACTCGCGCCATCTGGCACGTCCACCCACCACTGCCCAGCGTGTCGCAGACCACTGGGCGACGAGGACGTCCTGGGTGTTGTCCCCGGCGCGCCATGGCAGAGGTCACTGCCGGGTTCCCGATCGGTTGCGGGGGCGCTGAAGTCCAAGACAGCCAGGAGATCGGGGCGCTGGAAAGAGCCACGGACTGACCGGTGCCGCTCTAGAGCCACGGACCGACCCGGGCCGATCCAGAGCCCCGCACCGACGCGGTGCCGTCCTAGATGTCGGCCTCGTCGGCAGCACACCCGCGCAGCGTCAGGGCCTTGAGGCTGGCGCCGGTCTCATAAACAAGTGAGCGAGCCCAGATGATGCCGTGTTCGGTGTCCCGTGGTGCCATGCGGACCTCGCCGGGGAAACAGCGCTGCATCAGCATCCGCGCTCGCGTCGTGTGTGACACCTGGCTGATGACCGTGACGGACTTCCATCCGTGGTCGCGGGCCAGTGTCGCGAAGGCGATGGATTCCCCTTGAGTGGTCACCGGCACGGGACTGATGCAGTGGATTTCTCGATCCGTGCGGGCGCAGGCGTTCTGATAGGCCGGAAGCGCGCGCAATTCGTCCGGAGTAGAGAGCACGATCGCGGCATCCTCCGGGTAGTCGTCCAGGCCTGCCTGGAAAGCTGCCAGTCCGCCGCTGGAGGAGAGCAGGAGGTAGGCGTCGGTCCGGGCCGGAGGATCCACGGCCGGAAACCGGAAGGCCCAGACGGCGACTGCGGCCCAGACCGCCAGGCCAGCAATGCCGACCCCAGCGGCTCTTCCGATCCATCCCACCGGGCCAATGCTAGCCCGGCCGGGAAATGACCGAAGTAGGCCGGAACCAACGAAAATTCCTTGTTTCAACCTACTCGCCGGGGCTCGGCAGGCAGCATTGGGGGTGCGAAACCTGCTGGCCCGCCAAGTGTGAGGATTGAGCCATGGAGCAGCGAAAGATCGGAATCACCGAACTGGCCCTACGCGATGCGCATCAGAGTCTGATGGCGACGCGCATGGCTCTCGAGGACATGGTCGATGCGTGTGCCGACATCGACGCCGCCGGATATTGGAGCGTGGAGTGCTGGGGCGGCGCGACGTTCGACGCCTGCATCCGCTTCCTCAACGAAGACCCCTGGGAACGGCTCCGGACGTTCCGCAAGCTGCTGCCCAACAGCAAGCTCCAGATGCTGCTGCGCGGGCAGAACCTGCTCGGCTACCGCCACTACGAGGACACCGTCGTCGAGAAGTTCGTCGCCAAGTCGGCTGAGAACGGCATGGACGTGTTCCGCGTCTTCGATGCCCTCAACGACCCGCGCAACCTCGCGCATCCGATGGCCGCGGTCAAGAAGCACGGCGGTCACGCCCAGGGCACGATCTGCTACACCGTGTCGCCGCTGCACACCACCGAGGGCTATGTGAAGCTCGCCGGTCAGCTGCTGGACATGGGTGCTGATTCGATCGCGCTGAAGGACATGGCGGCGCTGCTGAAGCCCCAGCCGGCGTACGACATCATCAAGGCCATCAAGGACACCTATGGCTCCGACACCCAGATCAATGTTCACTGCCACGCGACGACCGGCGTGACGCAGGTGTCGTTGATGAAGGCCGTCGAGGCCGGCGCCGATGTCGTCGACACCGCGATCTCCTCGATGTCGATGGGCCCCGGCCACAACCCGACCGAGTCGGTCATCGAGATGCTCGAGGGCACCGGCTACACGACCGATGTCGACCAGGACCGTCTCATCCGCATCCGCGATCACTTCGCCGGGATCACGCCGAAATACAAGCAGTTCATGTCGGCCATCACCACGGTCGACACCGAGATCTTCAAGTCCCAGATCCCCGGCGGCATGATCTCCAACATGGAGTCCCAGCTCAAGGCCCAGGGAGCCGGCGACCGGATCAGGGAAGTCATGGAGGAGGTGCCGCGCGTACGCGAGGACGCCGGCTATCCGCCCCTCGTCACCCCGTCCTCCCAGATCGTCGGCACCCAGGCGGTCTTCAACGTGCTGATGGGTCGCTACAAGGTCCTCACCGGTGAGTTCGCGGACCTGATGCTCGGCTATTACGGCGAGTGCATGGGCGAGCGCAACGCGGACGTCGTCGAGATCGCGCAGAAGCAGACCAAGAAGGACCCGATCACGGTACGCCCGGCCGACACCCTCGAGCCCGAGTGGGACAAGCTCGTCCTCGAGGGCACCAACATCGAGGGCAACAACGGCTCGGAGGAAGACGTCCTCACCAACGCCATGTTCCCCGGTGTCGCCCCGGGCTTCTTCAAGGCCCGCCCCGAGGGCCCGAAGAACGTCGGCCGGACCGCCGAACAGGTCGCCGCGGACGCCGAACGGGAGAGCGGCGCGAGCAAGGCCGTGCGCGAGCCGATCCGTTACAAGGTGACGATCGGCGATCGCTCGTCGACCGTTTCCGTCGAGCCCGCCTGAGGAGGCCGCACCCCATGGCGACCGAACTTCCCAGCATGCAACAGCGCCTCGACTTCCTCGCCACCGAACGCGAACGGCTTCGCGACGGCGGCGGGGAGAAGCGCATCGCCAAGCAACACGATCAGGGCAAGCTGACCGCCCGCGAGCGCATCGACGAGTTCTGTGACCCCGGCTCGTTCACCGAGTCGTTCCTGTTCATGAAACACCGCACCAGCCACTTCGGCATGGACACGGCCGAGGCCCCCGCCGACGGTGTTGTCACCGGCTCCGGGGCCGTTCTCGGACGACCCGTTCACATCGCCTCCCAGGACTTCACCGTCATGGGCGGCTCGGCCGGCGAGGTGCAGTCCAACAAGGTCGTCGAGATGCAGAAGGCGGCGATCAAGACGGGTACGCCGTTCGTCTTCATCAACGACTCCGGCGGGGCGCGCGTCCAGGAAGGCATCGACTCACTGTCGGGCTATGGCCGCGTGTTCTTCAACAACGTGCTCCTGTCGGGCGCGGTGCCGCAGATCTCGATCATCGCCGGCCCTTGTGCGGGTGGCGCGGTCTATTCCCCGGCCCTGACCGACTTCATCATCCAGACCCGTCAGGCCCACATGTTCATCACCGGCCCGGGCGTGATCTCCCAGGTCACGGGTGAGCAGGTCAGCCAGACCGAACTCGGTGGACCCGACGCCCACATGCAGAAGTCGGGCGTCGTGCACTTCGTCGCCGATGATGACCACCACGCGCTGTTGATCGCCAAGAAGCTGCTGAGCTTCCTGCCCCAGAACAACTCCGAGGACCCGCCCATCGTCGAGCCCGACGATGTCGTGGAGCCGAATGCCGCCCTGCGCGACATCGTGCCCGTCGAGGGACGCAAGGGCTATGACGTCCGCGATGTCATCGGCCAGATCGTCGATCACGGCGACTTCCTCGAAGTGCGCGAGGGATATGCGCAGAACATCGTCGTCGGGTTCGCCCGCATCACCGGCCGAACCGTCGGGATCATCGCGAACCAGCCACAGGTGATGTCGGGCGTACTCGATATCAACTCCTCCGACAAGGCCTCCACCTTCATCCGGTTCTGCAACGCGTTCAACATCCCGTTGTTGACGTTCGTGGATGTGCCCGGCTTTCTCCCCGGCGTCGCCCAGGAACACGGCGGCATCATCCGCCACGGTGCCAAGATGTTGTATGCCTATTCGGCCGCGACCGTGCCCAAGATCACCGTGGTGTTGCGGAAGGCCTATGGCGGTGCCTATCTCGCCATGTGTGGCAAGGACCTGGGTGCCGACAAGGTCCTCGCCTGGCCGACCGCAGAGATCGCGGTCATGGGCGCCGAGGGCGCGGTCAATGTGGTCTTCCGTCGCGAGATCGAGGCGGCCGAGGATCCGCAGGCCAAGCGGGACGAGATGGTGACGCTCTATCGCGAGACGTTCTCGACGCCGTTCATGGCGGCATCCCGGGGCCTCGTCGACGACATCATCGACCCCGCCGATACCCGTCGCGAGGTGGCCATGGCGCTGGAGGTCCTGGTCTCCAAGCGCGAGCTACGACCCGCCAAGAAGCACGGCCTCGGGCCGGCCTGATCGAGGGAGCGAACGATGACATCCGAACCCACCCTGGCCGAAGTCACCGACCTGCTGCGGGCTCTGGGCGACCGGCTCGATTCGATCGAGGGCCGGCTCGCCGAGCTGGAGGCGGCTCGCGAGATCCCCGAGGAGGACCTCCTCGCGATCTCGGCTGCCGTTGCGGCCTTTCTCGGTCACCGCGCCAAGATCCGCGCCATCCACTTCTCCCGCCCGGGCGCGTGGGCCCAGCATGGCCGCCAGGCCGTGCAGAGCCGCGCCGTATCCCCCCTTCGCTGAACCGGAGCACACCCATGAAGCTGAAAGTTGTTGTCAACGGAACCGCCTACAGCGTCGACGTCGAGGTCGAGCCGGACGAGCAGCCCGGTCTGGGCTCACTGCTGCAGACCGGCGTACGCCACCCCGGCCCGACACCGACGGCACCCACCTCGGCGTCGGTCAAGGGCGCGAGCAAGAACGCAGTCGTGGCACCGTTGGCCGGATCGGTGGCGCGTGTCCTCGTCAAGGCGGGGGACACCATCGAGGCCGACCAGGTGCTGGTCGTGCTCGAGGCCATGAAGATGGAAACCGAGATCACCGCCCCGTCCGCAGGCATGGTGACGGCCGTCCACGTCGAAGCCGGCGATGCGGTCCAGGGCGGACAGGCGCTCGTCGAACTGGAGTGAGCGCCCGGGAGTCAATGCTGGAGTGACTCCCAGGTCGCGGCGCGATTGTCCTGGTTGGCGAGCTCGCCCAGCAGGTCGAGGTTGCGCGCGAGCTGATCGACGACGGTCTTCATCTGCTCGTGCGTGATCTTGGCATAGGTGCGCACATAGTCGATGGAGTCGACCTTCGACGCGTCCTCGACGAGCTGGCGGGCCTCTTCCTTGGCATTGGAGACCAGGGCGTCGGCCATCTCCTGCGCCCGGGTCAGGATGACCGTGGCCTGCATGTTCTGGGAGCTGACCCCGGCCGCGGGGCGGGAGCCGCTCCGGCCCTCACTGGTGAGCTTCTCGAGCTCGGCGCGGGCCTCCTGCTCGCGGAGCGCCGCCTTGTTGGCCGCCTCCTGGGCCTCGGCGAGTCGGCGGTGCAGGTCCTTGTTCTCGCTGATGGCCTCGCCCCAGGCCTCGGACACCTCGGCCAGGAAGTCGTTCACCTCCTCGCGAGAGAAGCCGCGCTGCCGGGTGGAGAACTCCGCATGGCGAATCGAGCGGGGAGTGAGTGCGTCATCGTGGGGGACAGCGCTGGGCATGAGACCTCCGAAGGGGGGATTTCGGACGAGGGGGTTATTCGGACTCGACATCCGGGGCAGCCACGGCGTCCTTGGGCACTGCCGAGACCTCGAACTCGATGGTGATCTTTTCGGACACGAGCACACCGCCCGTATCGAGGGGCACATTCCACTCCAGCCCGAAATCGCGGCGATTCACACGTCGACTTCCCTCGAAGCCGGCGCGCTTGGTCTTCGCGACGGGGTCGGTGCTGAAGCCGGTGAAATCGACCGGCACGGTGATGCGCTTGGTGACATCGCGGATGGTGAGATCGCCGGTCACCATCAGGGCACCTTCGTCGATCTCCTCGACGGCAGTCGACCGGAACACGATCTCGGGCCACTTCTCGACATTGAAGAAGTCGGCCGATCGCAGGTGCGTGTCGCGATCGCTGTTGCGGGTGTCGAGGCTCGCCGCTCGCAGGCGCACCTCCACGGTGGACTTTTCGAGGTCATCGGGGACCGCCTCGATCGTCACCGAATAGTCCGTGAAGTCACCCCGCACCTTGGTCACCATGGCGTGTCTGGCCACGAAACCAATGGAGGAATGGGCGGGGTCCGCAACCCAGGTGCCCTTGAGATCCGGATCAAAATCGGTCATGCCATCTCCATGGGGGTCGACAGAAAATCAACCTAACACGGGCTGAGTTCTCAGGTGGGGCAGAGTTTCTCGGCCCCGCCCGGGGTAGATTCCACCCGGATGAGGGAGGGTGCGATGAGGGTACGCGGAGTCGCCGCCGCGCTGGTGGCGCTGCTGGTGGTGGGGTGTGGCAATTCGACGGTGTCACCGCCGACCGTGGAGCCGACGCCCGGAAACGCGACGTCCGGCGTACCCGTCGAGACGGCCGAACCCACGCCCGAGCCGTCGCCCATGCCGAGCGGCCCGCCGGCCCTGGCGGTCAACGTGGCCGACGGAGCCAAGGACGTGCCGGTCGACACCCTCATCACCGTGAGCCGGAACCGCGTCGAGGTCACCGATGTCGAGGTCACGACCACCGCATCCGGCCGCAACGCGGTGCCCGTCATCGGCGGCGTGGACGCGAGCGGCAACTGGGTGGCGAAGTCGCGGTTGGACCCGGGTGCGACCTACACCGTTTCCGCACGCGGCAGGGCCGATGACGGCAGCGAGCTGACCGCGCGGAGTCGGTTCACGACCAAGAGCCTGAGCCGCAACCAGGAGGTGTTCCCGACGGTGGGGCCGCTGGCCGAGTTGGGGGGCCCGTTCGGCGTGGCCCAGCCCGTGATCATCCAGTTCGACCTGCCGGTGGCCAACAAGGCGGAGTTCGAGCGGAACCTCTCCGTCACGAGTGAGCCTGCGCAGACCGGGTCGTGGGGGTGGATCAATGACTCCGAGGTGCACTATCGGCCCAAGGACTATTGGCAGCCCGGGACGCGGATCAAACTCGAAGCCAATCTCAACGGCGTCGACGCCGGCAATGGCACCTACGGTCAGCTGAATCGTGAGCTCGAGGTGAAGATCGGCGTACGCAATGTGACGAAGGTCGATCTGGAGACCAAGCAGTTGTCGTTCCAACGCGACGGGGGAGAGGTGCACACCTGGCCCGTGAGCGCCGGGAAGCCCGGCTTCACCACCCGCTCAGGCACCAAGATCATCATGGAGAAGATCTATTCCACCCGCATGGAATCCGAGACCACCGGCATCGCCGCCGGGTCGGCGGAGGGCTACGACCTCAACGTGCACTATGCGCTGCGGTTGACCCAGTCCGGTGAGTTCTTCCACGCCGCACCCTGGAACGCGAGCAACTTCGGTCGCGTGAACGCCAGCCACGGCTGCACGGGCTTGTCGGACTCGGCTGCGGAGAGCTACTACGAACAGGCCCAGATCGGTGACCCCGTCGAGTTCACCGGATCCGACCGCGAGCTCGAATGGGGCAACGGCTGGACCGAGTGGAACATCACCTGGGACGAGTGGCAGGAGCGCTCTGCCCTCTGAGAGTGGTTTCGACAAGCTCAACCACGGGCTGGCGTACCGTTGGCCCATGGACACCGCCGACCGCGCTCTCGCGGTGATCGTCGAGACCGTCACGGGGCTGGAACTCCCCTGGGAAAAGCATGACCGGACGATCTCGGTCACCCTGCCGGGGACGCGCAAGCTCAAGACGGAGTGCGCGCTGGTGGTGGGGGAGTACGCGGTGGAGGTCCGGGCGTTCGTCGCGCGGCATCCGGATGAGAATCACGAGCGGGTCTACCGCTGGCTGCTGGAGCACAACCTCAAGACCTATGGCGTGGCCTTCAGCGTGGACCGGCACGGCGACATCCACCTGACCGGTCGGGTGGCGGTCGACTCGATCACCCCGGCCGAGGTGGATCGGCTCCTCGGGTCGGTCGCCGAGACCGCCGACGATGCGTTCAACACCATCCTCGAACTCGGCTTCACCACGTCGATCCGCAAGGAATGGGAGTGGCGCCTGTCCCGCGGCGAGTCGACCGCCAACCTGCGTGCCTTCCGGCACCTGGCCGAGGGTCGACCGCCCGAGGAGGAGCTCAGCTGACGCGGTGGATCTTGTGCTGCGCGGGCTGGGAACGGGGACGCACGACCATCCGGTCGATGTTCACATGCCCGGGGCGCTCGGCGACGAAGACGATGCACTCGGCGAGGTCGTCGGCGACCAACGGGCCGACCACGCCGGCGTACACTTTCGCCGCCCGCTCCGCGTCGCCACCGAACCGGGTGAGCGAGAAGTCCGTCTCGACCATGCCGGGCACGACCTCGCAGATCCGCACGGGGCGATCGAACAACTCCAGCCGCATCGACTGCACGATCGCGCGCTCGGCGGCCTTGACGCCGCAATAACCCGCACCGCCCTCATAACCACCGTCGGCGGCGACGGACGTCACGAACACGATCTGTCCCTCGGCGGCTTCGACGGCGGGCAGCAGGGCCTTGGTCACGCGGGCGGCGCCGAGCACGTTGGAGTCATACATCCGCTGCCAGGCATCGAGGTCCGCCTCGGCGACCGGTTCGAGCCCCAGAGCACCGCCGGCGTTGTTGACGAGCAGGTCGCAGCGGTCTCCCACGGCCTCGGCGAGCGCCGCGACGGAGTCGTCCGACGACACGTCGCACGTCACCGCGATGCCGTTGATCTCGGCGGCGATGGCTTCGATCCGATCGGTACGCCGCGCCGCGCACACAACGCGGTATCCCGCGGCCGCCAGCGCCCGCGCGGTGGCCTCGCCGATGCCGCTGCTCGCACCGGTGACAACAGCAGTTCGCATGGGTGTGTTCATGATCGCGATTGTGCCAGCGCCCAACTGGCTGTGGGCGCGTGGGGGCGGGGCTAGGCTCATCCCATGAGCGCCAAACTGATCCTGCTCCGTCATGGCGAGAGCGAATGGAATGCCAAGAATCTGTTCACCGGCTGGGTTGACGTCGACATCAACGAGAAGGGCGTCGGAGAGGCCAAGCGGGCCGCCGAGCTCCTGAAGTCCGAAGACCTTCTGCCGGACCTGCTGCACACCTCGCTGCTGCGCCGCGCGATTCACACCGCGAACCTCGCGCTCGACGGCTGCGACCGCCATTGGATCCCCGTGCAGCGGTCCTGGCGACTCAACGAGCGCCATTACGGCGCGCTGCAGGGCAAGAACAAGGCCCAGACGCTGGAGGAGTTCGGCGAGGAACAGTTCATGACCTGGCGTCGGTCCTTCGACACTCCGCCGCCGGTGCTCGACACCGACGACGAGTTCTCGCAGTTCAACGATCCGCGCTATGCGGACATCCCCGCCGACGAGCGGCCCCGCACCGAGTGCCTCAAGGATGTCGTCGAGCGCATGCTGCCCTATTGGGAGTCGGCCGTGGTGCCCGACCTCAAGTCCGGCAAGGTCGTGCTCGTCACCGCCCACGGCAACTCGCTCCGGGCGCTGGTGAAGCACCTCGACGGGATCTCGGATGCCGACATCGTCGGCCTGAACATTCCGACGGGCATTCCGCTGTATTACGAGCTCGACGAGAACCTCAAGCCTGTCACGCCCGGCGGCCGCTACCTCGATCCGGACGCTGCCAAGGCCTCCATCGAGGCGGTCAAGAACCAGGGCAAGAAGTAAAGAGTCCTGCGGTTCCGCCGTCGGTGCCCTCGTGGTGCCGTCGGCGGACTCGGGTCAGGCCTGCGTCCAGGTGTCGATGCCACCGATTTCGCCGGTGACCACATAGATGAGGCGTCGGCCCATGGAGACTGCGTGGTCGGCGATGCGTTCGTAGTAGCGCCCCAGCAGCGCCACGTCGACGGCCGCTTCCACGCCGTAGGGCCAGTCGTTCCCGAGCAGGATGCGGAATTGCGTACGCCGCAGGTCGTCCATTTCCTCGTCGATGGCAGCAAGTTCGCGCGCTACCGCGACATTGCGCGTACGCAGGGTCTTGCCGGCCTGTTCGACCATCTCCTCGGCCACCTCGGCCATGCGGGCGAAGTTGGACTCGAGGGACGTGGGCACGGCCCGGTCGGGGTAACGCATCCGGGCGACCTTGGCCACGTGGGCAGCGAGGTCGCCCATCCGGCCCATCTCGGTCACCATGCGCAGCGCGGCGACCACCGTGCGGAGTTCGCCGGCGACCGGCGCCTGGCGCGCGAGCAGGTCGAAGCAGCGCATCTCGATATCGGCATGCATATCGTCGATGCGCCCGTCGTTCGAGATGACCTGCTCCGAGAGCTGGAGGTCGGCGTTGAGCAGCGCGGCTGTCGCATTCCTGACCGCAGCGCAGATCAGCTGTGACATCTCGACCAGGTCGGCGACCACGGAGTCGAGTTGCTCACGGTAGGAATCACGCAAGGGTCGGGGTCCGATCGTCGGTGTCATGTCGAGGCGGCCTCCCAGTGGCCGGGCCCCCAACCTAGGCGATAGTGCTGACCGCGGCCGATTCTGACGTTAACAATAGATTAACTCTGCGGTAACTGCCCTCATCATCCCGGCTCGGGACCCGATGATTGGCGAATTCTCTCGTCGCTGCGGGCCTAGGATGCTCGCGTGACGTGGGTGCTTGCCGGCGTGGTCGGCCTGATCCTCGGACTGGTGGTTGGGGCGCTGATCTGGCGCCGACGGTCCGTTCCGCAGCCGACCCCTGAACCCGTGGAGCTGCCCCGGGTCCCGCCGGCCATGTCCGAGGTCATCAGCGTCCTGCGTTCCTCCGCCATCGTGCTCGATGAGCGCGATCAGGTGTTGCAGTCCACCAGTCAGGCCCGAGCTTTCGGCCTCGTCCGCGGCACCCGGATCGTGGTGCCCATGGTCATGGACATCGTCCAGGAGGTGCGGGCCGACGGTCAGATCCGCACGAGCGAACTGGAACTGCGCCGGGGCCGCGTGTCCCCGTCCCTCTATCTGTCTGCCCGGGTTGCCAAGGTGGGCGACCTGATCCTGATCCTGGCCGAGGACCGCACCGCCGCCCGCCGCGTGGAGGAGACCCGCCGCGACTTCGTCGCCAACGTGAGCCACGAACTCAAGACCCCGATCGGAGCGATCTCCCTGCTGGCCGAAGCCGTGCAGGAGGCCGCGGACGATCCGGAGGCGGTCCGGGGGTTCGCCAACCGCATGGCCCGCGATTCCGAACGCCTGTCCGAGCTGGTCCAGCAGATCATCGAGTTATCGAGGCTCCAGTCCGATGATCCGCTGATGACTGCGACCGAGGTGAAGGTCGATGACGTGCTCGCCGAAGCCGTCGATCGCTGCCGGCTCCGGGCCGGCGCCAGATCGGTCACTCTCACCGTGGCAGGGGAGAAGGGCATGGTCGTGATGGGGGACCGCGAGCACCTCACGACCGCGGTCGTCAATCTGGTCGAGAACGCGGTCATCTATTCGGAGGCCGGGAAGAAGGTTGTGGTGACGGCCCGGCGCGCCCACGAGGCCGAGGACCATTTCGTCGAGCTCACCGTGAGCGACAACGGCATCGGCATCAGCGCCAAGGAACTGCCCCGGATCTTCGAGCGGTTCTATCGCGTGGACTACGCCCGCAGCCGCGCCAATGGCGGCACCGGTCTGGGTCTGTCGATCGTGAAACACATCGTCGCGGCCCACGGTGGCCAGGTGAGCGTCTGGAGCCAGCAGGGTCAGGGCTCGACGTTCACGATCAGGATTCCCGAGCAACCCACTCGGGACGATTCGGAAGCTGTGGAGCTCGACAGCCCGCAGCACGACACACATTCCGGGCGGAGCGCCCGGCAGAAGACACGGGAGGTCTCCGCATGACACGAGTGCTGGTGGTCGAGGACGAGGAGTCCTATCGGGAGGCGCTCTCCTACATGCTCCGCAAGGAAGGCTTCGAGGTGGTCGAGGCCGCCGACGGGACCGAGGGTCTCGCCGAGTTCGACCGCAACGGTGCCGACATCGTGCTGCTCGACCTGATGATGCCCGGGCTGCCCGGCACCGAGGTGTGCCGCCAGCTCCGCCTCCGCGGCACCGTTCCCGTCATCATGGTCACCGCCCGCGACTCGGAGGTCGACAAGGTCGTGGGGCTCGAACTGGGCGCCGACGACTACGTAACCAAGCCGTTCTCCCACCGCGAGCTCGTGGCCCGCATCCGTGCGGTGCTGCGACGCGGCCAGGAGGTGGAGTTGGTGCCGGACGTGATCGAGAGCGCCGGCGTACGCATGGACGTCGAGCGTCACTCCGTCTCCGTCAACGGCGAGAACGTCAAACTCGCCCTCAAGGAATTCGAGCTGCTGGAGATGCTCCTGCGCAACGCCGGGCGGGTCATGACCCGCGGGCAGCTGATCGATCGCATCTGGGGCGCCGACTATGTCGGTGACACCAAGACGCTGGACGTCCACATCAAGCGCCTGCGATCCAAGATCGAGCCGGACCCGTCGGCGCCGCGCTATCTGGTGACAGTGCGGGGGTTGGGTTACAAATTCGAGGGCTGAGCGCGTGCCGGTGCCTGTCAGAATCAGGCACCGTTCCGCGCTGCGGCACCAGCGGTCCACGGCGCACTGTGAACACTCGGTGAACGGATAGGCTGAGGCACCGTGACCGAAGACATCACCGTATTCACGGGAAGCGCCCATCCCGAGTTCGCGAAAGAGATGTGCGACATCCTCGGGGTCGAGCTCTCGCACACCAACATCACCCGGTTCAGCAACGACTGCCTGCAGGTTCAGCTGCGCGCCAACTGTCGTCGCAAGGACGTCTATATCGTCCAGCCGCTGGTCCCGCCGGTGCAGGAGAACCTCGTCGAACTCCTGCTCATGCTCGACGCAGCCCGGGGTGCCTCTGCTGCCCACATCACCGCAGTGATCCCGCACTATTCCTATGCGCGATCCGACAAGAAGGATGCTCCTCGCATCTCGATCGGCGGCAAGCTCGTCGCCGACATGCTGTCGGCCGCCGGCGCGACGCGTGTGATCACCATGACCCTGCACTCGGAGCAGGTCCACGGCTTCTTCAACGTGCCGGTGGACCACCTGACCGCCGTGCGCGAGCTCGCCGATCACTATCGCAACAAGGACCTGAGCAACACCGTCGTGGTGTCGCCCGACTTCGGCTACGCGAAGGTCGCGTCCGAGTTCGCGCGCTTCCTCGGCCTGGACGTCGCCGCCGGCTCCAAGCGCCGCATGGCGGACGACAAGGTCATCATCGATCGCATCGTCGGTGACGTCGAGGGCAAGAACGTCATCATCATCGACGACGAGATCGCCACCGCCGGCTCGATGATCGAGCTGATCGATCGTCTGCAGGACTACAACGTGCGCGATATCTCCATCGCGTCGACGCACGGCCTGTTCACCGGCAAAGCCGTCGAGCGCCTCAACGCGCGCGACGACATCACCGAGATCGTCACGACGAGCACGGTGCCGCTGACGCCGGAGCGTACGCCCGCCAAGCTCGAGACGCGCTCCGTCGCGCCCCTGTTCGCCGAGGCCGTGCGTCGCCACAACTCGGGTTCGTCGATCAGCTCGCTGTTCTCCGATGAGGTCACCCACGGCGAGTGACGTGTGCTGGAGGGGTGCCCCGTCCGCTGGGGCGCTCTGCCAGTGGCTGCACCGATTCCGGGTCGAACCCAGCCGGCTCTGACGACACTCCGAGGGGCCGAGTCAGCCTGTGCCGGATGGCACGACTTGCATCGAGGCACCGCCAGTCGTGACCGAACTCGTGGCATATGGCGCATCGTCTCACGGGTTCAGGCGTGTCCGGGCAGACGGTCGGGAGCTACGGAGGCCTGGAGCGCAGAAAGAAAGGCGCTCACCCGATGGGGTGAGCGCCTTCTTGTGTCACGAGCCTCAGCCGGGCGTGGGCGCAGCCTCGGCCGGTGCCTGAGCCGGGGCCTCGGCAGGAGCCTGACCGGGTGTGGCCTCCGCGGGGGGAGCAGCCTCGGCAGGAGTCTGCTGGCCGGCGGCCGCAGGGGTCGGGGTGGCGCTGCCGGCGGCGGGGGCCGGTGAGTAGGTCGCGTAATCTTCCTTGGACGCGTCGACGACCGGCACCATGAGCGTCTGGGGCTTGCTGCCCTCGAAGGTCAGGGTGAGCTCGGCGAGGAGGCCCGGGGTGAGCTGGGACGCGCTCACCTGCAGCGGCGTCCCACCCTCGGTCAGGCGAACGAGCTGGCCGGCGGGGAGCTCACGGTTGGCCTGGACACGCTGGATCGTGCCGGCCTCCGTATTCGTATGCGTGAACGTGCGTCCCTCGATGCTGACCAGGCGGTCAGAGCGATCAACCGGGGCGATGAAGGCGCCGGAGAGGAAACCCTGGTTGGCGTCGGGCTCCGCCACGATCATCAGGTTGCGGATCTTGAGCGGAACCTCGTTCGCGCCCGGCACCGCATCGGTGCTGGGCACATCGGCCTGCACACCCTCGGCTGGCGTATATGGCTTGAGCGTCTGCGGGGTCGCGCAGGACGAAAGGCCGAGTGCGAGCGCCGCGACTGCGGCGGCGGCAAGGATGCGGGGCGACTGACGCTTGACCACGGGGGCAGCTCCTCGAGGACGTGAATAGACAGGGGCAGCTTAGCGACAAACGCCCGCAATCGCCCACGTTGACGTTCAAATGGTTATCACAGGCATACGCCCCGTGTCGTGTCAAGCCCCTCATAAGGCCCCGAACCCGCTCTGGCTAGCACAAACGCACTCGGCCATGAAAGCATCGCGTGATACACTTCTCCCCGGGAAAGGGGTTACAACAATATGACCTTCACAGTCGGCGAAACGGTGGTCTACCCCAATCATGGGGCGGCCGTCATCGAGGACATTGAGACCCGGAAGATCAAGGGAGAGGACAAGCTCTACCTCGTATTGAGAATTGTGGGCCAGAACGACCTGGTGGTGCGGGTGCCAGCCTGCAACCTGGATCTCGTGGGCGTGCGTGATGTGGTGGATGCCGATGGGCTGGAGAAGGTCTTCTCCGTCCTGCGCGCCCCCCACACCGAGGAGCCGACCAACTGGTCGCGTCGTTACAAGGCCAATCTGGAGAAGCTTCACTCCGGCAACGTCATCAAGGTGTCCGAGGTCGTCCGTGACCTCTGGCGTCGCGAAAAGGATCGCGGGCTCTCCGCCGGCGAGAAGCGGATGCTGGCCAAGGCGCGCCAGATCCTGGTGTCCGAGCTGGCCCTCGCCGAAAAGGTCGAAGAAGACAAGGCCGAGGTTCTGCTCGACGAGGTTCTGGCCTCCTGACATTCACATGACCCATCTGTCCGACGAACCGGTCGTCGCCCTCGTGGCGGCGGCCGGTTCTGGTTCCCGTCTGGGCGGCGGCCTCGCGAAAGCCCTCCGTCCGCTCGCCGGCCGTGCCCTCGTCGCCCGTTCGGTCGATCAACTGGCCGCAGGCGGCGTACAGCGAGCCATCGTCATCGTCCCTGCCGGCCTCCAGCCCGAGTTCGAGGCCGCGCTGGCCGACGTGCCGATCCCCTGCACCCTCGTCGTCGGCGGTTCCGAGCGCCAACACTCCGTCCGGCTCGGGCTCGCGGCTGTCGGTGACGCCGGGGTGGTTCTCGTGCACGACGCCGCCCGGCCCATGGTTCCCGCCCGTGTGGTCGCCGACGTGATTTCGGCGGTCCGTGCGGGCCATGTCGCGGTCGTGCCAGCGTTGCCCGTGATCGACAGCATCCGCGAGGTCACCGGCGAGGGGTCGCGCGTCGTCGATCGGGCCGCACTGCGCGGGGTCCAGACCCCGCAGGGGTTCGCGTACGCCGAGTTGGTCGCCGCGCACGAACACGTCCTGGCTGCCGGTCTCGAGGTCACCGACGATGCGGCCTGCTGTGAGGCGGTCGGGCATCCGGTGCATCTCGTGCCAGGGTCACGCCTGGCCATGAAGGTGACCGAGCCCACTGACCTCGTCATAGCCGAGGCGCTCTGGGCGGCGCGTCAGGAGTCCGAACCGGCCTGACCTTCCTCCGGATCAGCCTGAGCCGGCTTCGCCGCGCGTTCGAAGGCAACTGCGACCGTGAGTTCGGGGTCGCGAATGAGCATGGCCGTGGCCCGGGCATGAATCGCAGCCGCCGTCGCCGGGTCTTCGTTCGCCGCCCGATCAAGGGCGGGAAGTGAAGCCTCATCGAGAACGCGGAAGGCACGCGTGAGCCCCTGCTGCAGCCGGCTGTCGCCCCGCCCGAGCTGGCGGGTGAATTCTTCGGCGAGTGAGGCGCGGGCGTCCTCGGGAGCCAGGGCAGCCGCGGCGCGCCAGGCCGTGAGGGCGACCTCGTCGTCCCGATCCCGCACCATCTCGGTCGTGATCCACTCCCACGCGCGGGGGTCGCCGATCTTCGACAGCGTGTGCAGTGCCTGGCTGCGCGCCTGCGGGTTGAACGACCCGAGTTCGCGCTGCAGGCGGGGGAGCGTCAACTCTTTCGGAAGGTGGAGCAGGGCCCAGGACAGCGTGTCGCGTACGCCGAAATCAGGCTCGATCCCGCACCGCGCGATCAGCGGCTCGAGCCAGTCGGGGTGCGGGCGGGCGCCCATCGCCATGACGGTCCGCAGCCGGATGGACGGATCGTTGTCGTCCAGCAGCGCGCGGACGCGGTCCAGCCGGTCGGCGTGATCGTCGGCGTCGGGGTGCTCAGGGTCGGTCAAGGTGTCTTTCCTGGTCAGCGGACGTGCTCGGCCGGGGCCGTGAAGGTGTTGCAGCTGCCGATGTCGGTGGACGTGAGGCCGACCTGGTGCCAATACAGACGGCTCGCACCATGGCCGTGATCGCCCAGGACTCCGGGATCGTCGGGGCGGTTGCGAAGGTTGTCGTCACCGCCGAGGCGTACGGATTCCATGATCGTATCGATGTCGCTCTGCGTGTAGCCGACGGACTCGGCGACGGCCTGGAGATACATGCCCGCGAAGCAGTCGGCCTGCACCTCGGCGCGTCGGCTCAACTCCAGCGCGGCCTGACGATCGCCCTGACGCTGCTGGTAGTAGTTCGCCTGGAGGATCAGCGTCCGCCCCTGCATCGCATGCCCGAACTCGTGGGCCATGACCTCGTCGATCACATGGGGCTGGGTCATGATCGCCAGGTTGGGATGGAGTTCGTGGATCTTGCGGGAGTAGTAGACCTGCTGGTTGGCGGGGCAGTACGCCGCATTGGGCCCCATCCGCTCGCCACCGCCACAGGGTGTGCTGACGGAGTCGTGATAGACGTTCACGACCGGGCGCACGAGTTCGAAGCGGTTGGTGCCACGGAACGGCTGGTCCCAGACGCGCATGTTGCAGGCCATGAGGTCGTCGATGTAGGTCTTCACGTCGGCGTCGGAGGCGGTCTCGAGGTTCAGGTCCGGGATGGACAGGTCGCAGCGGATGGGCGTGGCCAACTGCTGCGAATAGAGCGGGTTCGCGGTCAGCAGCATGTCGACCTCGCTCACCTCCGCATCCGGGAAGGGCTTCACATCACCGGGCGGCGGCGGAACGTAGTCATCGTTCTGATAGTCGGGGCCACCGAGCACCGAATAGAGCCCGAGCCCGATCATCGCCAGTGCGACCACCGCGAGCGCCCCCACGATCAGCGGCACGGGGCTCCGCCGCTTCGGTGCAGGACCGCCGCCGGGGAACTGGCCGCCACCGAACTGTCCGCCACCGAACTGCCCGCCACCGAACTGCCCACTCGGGGCCGGGCCGCCCTGCGGCTGGCCCCAGGCGGGGCCAGCTCCCTGCCACTGCTGCCCCGGGAATCCCTGACTCATCCGGCCCCCTCGTCTCGACTGACTCGGGCACCATACCCTCGCCCGGGGTCCGCGATCAGGCACCTCGTGGGAGGCAATGGGCTCTCGGCCCGAGCCAGGGTGCGGTTCAGGGCGTGTCGGCTGCGTGGATCAGGGCGGTGGCGACGGCGGCAATGCCCTCACCGCGACCGGTCAGGCCGAGGCCATCCGTGGTGGTCGCCGAGAGGGATACGGGGGGCCCGCCGAGGGCCTCGCTCATCAGCGACTCCGCCTCAGCGCGACGAGGGCCGATGCGGGGACGATTGCCGATGACCTGGACGGCCACGTTGCCGATCTCGAACCCGGCTTCCCGAACGCGACGCGCCGTCTCGGCCAGGAACTCCACGCCGGGAGCGCCTGCCCAGCGCGGATCCGAGGTGCCGTAGTTGCTGCCCAGGTCTCCGAGTCCGGCTGCGGACAGCAATGCATCGCAGGCCGCGTGAGCAGCGACATCACCGTCGGAATGCCCCTGCGGTCCACGGGGCTCCTCGGGGAAATGCAGCCCGGCGACGATCATGGGGCGGCCGTCGGCGAGAGCGTGCACATCGACGCCGATCCCGGTGCGAAACATGGAGCCTCCTCCTGAAGAGCCGGCCCCGCGGAATCGGGGCGTCAGCCGGAATGTGCCACACCCTAGGGCTGGAACCCCGCTGTGCCATAGTTTCGCCAAGCGGGGGCCGTCCTCCGTCGAATTGTCATGAACCTGCGATGAGGGGCGAGCTTTGAAGCAGAAGTCAGCACGATTGATGCGGTGGCTGGTGTTGTGCGTTCTTGCGACTGGCCTTCTTGTGGGCGGGTTGGCCCAGCCGGCGCATGCTGTGGACGACGTGTCCCGGCATGTCAGCCGCATCGTGGTCAATGCCGATGGTGCGCTCGAAGTGACCACCACCATGACCTTCGAGGGCGGCGCGCCGGAGACCCTGACCCAGCGGTTCCGGACGAAGGAGCCGCTGGTGGACGACCGGGCGTACGCCTCGGAGGTTTCCGACCTGACGGCCACCGCGGACGGCCAACCCGCCCAGCTCACCCGCTCGGAAGATGACGAGCATGTCGTCGCGACGATTGCCGCGCCGGGCGCCAACGAGATCGTGCTGACCTATCGGGTGGTCGGTGCTGCGACGCGTACGCCCGATGGTCAGACCCTGGTGAAGTGGGACGTCCTGCAGGGCCTCTCGGTCGGCGCGCGTGAGGTCGAGGGCGAGGTGCTCGCTCCCGGACAGTTCACCGACTTCAAGTGCGTCGCCGGCGCCCCGGGATCGCAGTCGGCGTGTGCGCTCGCCGAGGGTGCGCCCCATGACTCGATCAATCCGCGCTTCGTCGACGGTCCCCGCGGCGCGGGCGAGATCGTCGGCCCGCGCATCACGTTCCCCGCGAACATGGTCGCGAGCAATGAGCAGATCCATGAGTACTGGACCGTTGGTCGCGCGTTCACCGGCACCGGCTGGCCTCTTGCCACGGCGCTCGCGGCGCTGCTTCTCGGGGCGGCGGTGCTGTATGCCCTGCACCGGCGGGCCGGTCGCGACGCCCATCCCAGCGGCGACCCCATCGAGGTCGCCCGGTTCGATGCAGTGGGTCCGGGGGAGGTGGAGTTCCGCCCCGGTCGCGAGGTGCTTCCCGGTGAGGTCGGGACGGTGGCCGACGAACGCGTCGACCCGATCGACATCACCGCGACGATCCTCGACCTGGCCGTGCACGGCCACCTGCGCATCACCGAGCTTCCGCGGCGCAGCGAGTTCGCACCCACGGATTGGTATCTCGCTCGCCTCGACTCCGACATCTCCGGCCTCCGCGCCTATGAAAAGGACCTGCTCGACGTCGTCGCCCCCGCCGATGGGTCGGAGATCCTGGTCTCCACGATCGGACCGACCGTGGCCGGCGCGATTCCGGAGATCCAGTCCGACCTGTATGACGAGGTCGTCGAGCAGGGCTTCTTCGATCGTCGCCCCGATGACACCCGCAACGTGTGGAACATGGCGGCGCTGATCGTGCTGATCCTCGGTGTCGTCGCCACCGGCGTACTCGCCGCCTTCACCCGCTTCGGACTCACCGGCCTCGCGATCATCGCCATCGGCCTCGGCCTCGCGTTCGTCGCCCAGGAGATGCCCGCGCGGACGGCCAAGGGTGCTCGTCTGCTCGCCGGGCTCGGTCAGCTCCGCAGCCAGTTGCTCAGCCAGACCACCGACCAGATGCCCAACGGGCGGGAGTATGAGGAGCTGTCCGAAGTCCTGCCGTACGCCATCGTGCTGGGCGGTGCCGAACGCTGGCTCGATGCCATCGTCCGCAGCGATGATGACGACACCCCCGACTCCACGGACCTGAACTGGTATCACGGCCCCGACAACTGGCACCTGCGTGACCTGCCCGATTCCCTGCGCAACTTCATCACCACGATGAACGGAAACCTCTTCGCGCGGTGAGCCGGCAAAGCACAGGGCCGTGACTGCGATTGCAGGCACGGCCCTTGTGCTCAGGCGGTCAGGAGAGCCTCAGAGCTCGAGGCCCGGATAGAGCGGATGAGCATCGAGGAGCTCATCGGTGGCGGCCTTGACGCGGTCGGCCACGCCGTCGGCGATGGTGTACTTCGCCTTGCCGGGCTTGCCCGTCGACGCCATGGCGGCCTCGGTGTTGGTGAGCACCTCGACGATGAGTTCGGCGACGCGATCGAACTCGGCGGCGCCGAAGCCACGCGAGGTGAGGGCGGGAGTGCCGAGGCGGACACCGGAGGTGTACCAGGCACCGTTCGGGTCGGACGGCACCGAGTTGCGGTTGGTGACGACGCCGGCATCGAGCAGCGCCGACTCGGCCTGACGGCCGGTGAGGCCGAAGGAGCTGACATCGAGCAGCACGATGTGGTTGTCGGTGCCGTCGGTGACGAGCTTCGACCCACGCGACATGAGGCCCTCGGCGAGGGACTTGGCGTTGTCGGCGACGTTCTGGGCGTACTCCTGGAACGCGGGGGTGCGGGCCTCGGCCAGGGCGACGGCCTTGGCAGCCATCATGTGCGAGAGCGGACCACCGAGCACCAGGGGGCAGCCACGGTCGACGGACGGGGCGTACTCCTCCTTGGCCATCACGAGGCCGCCGCGCGGGCCGCGCAGGGACTTGTGGGTCGTGGTGGTGACGACATCGGCATAGGGGATCGGATCCTCTTCGCCCTTGAACACCTTGCCGGCGACCAGACCCGCGAAGTGAGCCATGTCGACCATGAACACCGCACCGATCTCGTCGGCGATTTCCTTCATCTTGGCGAAGTTGATGCGACGGGGATACGCCGAATAGCCGGCGACCAGGATCAGCGGCTTGAACTCGCGCGCAGCGGTGGCGATCTGGTCGTAGTCGAGCAGCTGGGTCGTCGGATCCGTGCCGTAGGAGCGCTGGTCGAACATCTTGCCGGAGATGTTGGGGCGGAAGCCGTGGGTGAGGTGGCCGCCGGCGTCGAGGCTCATGCCGAGCATCTTCTGCTCACCGAAGCGCTTGCGCAGGGTCGCCCAGTCGGCTTCGGTCAGGTCGTTGACGGTCTTGGCGCCGAACTCGGTCAGCGCGGGGCCCTCGATCTTGTTGGCCAGGATGGCCCAGAACGCGGTGAGGTTGGCGTCGATGCCGGAGTGGGGCTGGGCGTACGCATATTCGGCGCCGAACAGCTCCCGCGCGTGCTCGGCAGCGACACTTTCGACGGTGTCGATGTTCTGGCAGCCGGCATAGAAGCGGTGGCCGACGGTGCCCTCGGCGTACTTGTCCGAAAGCCACGTGCCCATCGTCGCCAGCACGGGCAGGGAGGCGTAGTTCTCGGACGCGATCAGCTTCAAAGACGCACGCTGATCAGTGAGTTCGGCGCGCGTCGCGGCGGCGATGCGGGGCTCGACCTGCTCGACCACCTTGAGGATCGTCTGGTAGGCGCTGGACAACTCGACGTTGGGGTTGGTCACGACTGGCTCCTTCGGCGTTCGGTGAAGCCAATCTAGCGGCTTCAGTCAGTTCGCAGGCGGGATACTTCATAGAGAGCAATCCCTGCTGCCACACCAGCATTCAGCGATTCGACGGCGTTCGCGATCGGGATCGACACGAGCACATCGCAGTGATCGCGGACGAGCCGCGACAGCCCCTCGCCCTCGGATCCCACCACCAGCACCAGGGGGCCGTCGACCCCCGGCAGACCCTCGATCCCGGTGTCTGCCTCACCGGCGAGACCGGCGATGGTGAAGCCCGCCTTCGCGTACGCCTCGAGGGCTCGGTTGAGGTTGCCCGCGAGCGCGATCGGCAGTCGGGCTGCCGCGCCTGCGGAGGTTTTCCACGCCGCCGCTGTCATCTTGGCCGAGCGCCGTTCTGGGATCACAATGCCCGCGGCGCCGAAGGCTGCCGCCGAGCGGACGATCGCGCCCAGGTTGCGCGGATCGGTGATCTGGTCGAGCATCACGATGATCGGCGCGGAATCGGCCTCGAGGGCGTCGGCGAGCAGATCGTCGGGATGGGCGTACTCGAACTCGGGCAGCTTCAGCGCCACACCCTGGTGCACGGCCCCACCGGTGAGGCGGTCGAGCTCCACGCGCGTCGACTGGATCGTGGGCACGCTGTGGTCGGCACAGTGCTGCAGGATGTCGCGCAGCCGTGAATCCCGCTCGGCACCGTCGGCGACATAGGCCGTCACGACAGGAATCCCTGCCTGCAGCGCCTCGAGCACAGGGTTGCGGCCGGCCACCCACTCGGGGCCGGCGCCGGGACGACCCGTACGCTCCCGCGCAACCCTGGGCCGACCGGCCTGGCTGCGGGCCGCGGCCTGCTTCGCCTTGTAGGCCTTGTGGTTCGGACGGTCCTCGGCCCGGGGCGTCGGGCCCTTCCCCTCGAGGCCGCGCCGGATGCGACCGCCGGATCCGGCCGGACCCTTGCCCTTGCCTCGGCTGCGAGCGCCGGGACGCTGGGAGTTTCCTGCCATGACTTAGCCTTCCAGTTCCCAGCGGGGGCCGCTGGGGGTGTCGGTGATCTTCAGTCCGACTCCCGCGAGCTGGTCGCGGATCGCGTCGGCAGCGGCCCAGTCCTTGCGGGCCCGTGCGTCGGCGCGCTGGGTCAGCAGCGCCTGCACCAGCCCGTCCACCACCGGGCGCAGCTCGTCGCCGTCGCCCGACCCCGCGAGGTCGGCCCAGACCGGGTCATCGATCGCGAGCCCGAGCACGGACAGCATCGCCCGCACCTCACCCAGGATCCGGCCCACCTCGGCCGTGTTGCCGGCCTCGATCGCGGCATTGCCCTGCCGGATGGAGGTGAAGACGGTCGCCACCGCAGCGGGCGTACCCAGATCGTCGTTCATCGCGGCGGCGAACTCCGTCGGCACCTCGCCCGCCGGCACGTCGGCCACCTCCGCCGCGCGCGCGACGAACGAGTCGATCCGGGCCAGCTGGGCGGTGGCCTCCTCGAGCGAATCGGGGGCGAACTCGATGATCGAGCGATAGTGGGGCGCGAGCAGATAGAGCCGCACGGCGCGCGGGGGATAGGTCTGGGTCACCTCGGTCACGAGCGCGCCGTTGCCCAGTGACTTGCTCATCTTCTCGCCGCGCATCGTGACGAGCGCGTTGTGCATCCAGACCCGCGCGAACGGCTTGCCGGCCGCGGTCGACTGGGCGAGCTCGTTCTCGTGGTGGGGGAAGCGCAGGTCGAGGCCACCGCCGTGGATGTCGAACTCGTCGCCCAGATATTTCCCGGCCATCGCCGAGCACTCCAGATGCCACCCCGGACGACCGCGCCCCCAGGGCGTCGGCCAGGACGCGGTCTCGGGCTCGCCGGCCTTGTGGCCCTTCCACAGCGCGAAGTCGCGCGGATCGCGCTTGCCGCGCGGATCGGCGTCCTCGGCCTCGGCCATGTCGTCGACCTTCTGGTTCGACAACCGGCCGTATTCGGGCCACGACTTCACGTCGAAATAGACATCGCCCGAGCCATCGGGGGCCGGATAGGCATGGCCGCGCTCGATGAGCGTCTCAATCATCTCGATCATCTCGGGCACGTGGCCGGTCGCGCGCGGCTCATAGGTGGGCGGCTGGCAGCCCAGCGCGGCGTACGCCTTGTGGAGCTCGCGCTCGAAGCGATACGCCCACGCGTACCACTCCTCACCGTGCTCCGCCGACTTCGCGAGGATCTTGTCGTCGATGTCGGTGACGTTGGCGACCACCTTGACCTGATAACCCAGATGGGTCAGCCAGCGCCGCAGCACGTCGAAGACGACCTCCTTGCGGATGTGGCCGACATGCGGGGCGGACTGGACCGTCAGGCCGCAGTGATAGATCGAGACCTGGCCGGGGATGACCGGGTCGAGATCATTCGTGGTGCGGGTGGCGGAGTCATACAGGCGAAACGTCACCCGCCAAGCCTATCCGCGGCCGACGACATCATTCAGCGCGGTCAGGAGACGGTCGACGTCGGCGTCGTCGGTGTAGGGCGCCAGCCCCACCCGCACCGCACCCGCATCGCCGAGCCCCAGGGTGCGGGAACATTCGAGGGCATAGAAGTTGCCGGCGGGCGCGTTGACGCCGCGCGCCGCCAGACCGGCGTACACCTCCGCCGAAGCCATCCCCGGCACCTCGAACAACAGGGTCGGCGTGCGCCGTTCCGCGCGGCTGTGGACCCGGGCGCCGAGGTCGGCGAGGCCGGGTTCGATGCGGGTACGCAGAGTCAGCTCGTGGTCGGCCATGGCGGTCATCGCGGCTGTGAGGCGTCGGCGGCGGGAGCCGGTGGCATCGGCATGATCCCCTTCGAGATCCACGGCTCCCGACAGGAACGCGCGGCGGGAGGCCACGGCGTCGGCGGGGTCGTCCCCGGAATCCGTCTCCAGCATTCCGGCGAGGAAATCGACCGCTGCGGTCGTGCCGGCGAGCAGCTCGTAGGGCAGCGTGCCGAGTTCGAAGCGTTCGGGCACGGCGTCGCTCGAGGGCAGGAGCTTGTCGGGCCGGAGGGTCTCGAGGAGCGCGGGGTCGGCGGCGAGTACGCCCAGGTGGGGCCCGCAGAACTTGTAGGGCGAGCACGCCAGGAAGTCGGCGCCCAGTGCCGTCAGGTCGACCGCAGCATGCGCGGTGTAGTGCACCGCATCGACATAGGTCAACGCCCCCGCGGCCCGGGCTGCCGTGGTGATCGCCGCGACGTCGGGCATGGTGCCGATCAGATTGGAGGCGGCCGTGACAGCCACGAGCCGGGTGCGGTTGGTGATCAGATCGGTGATGGCCGAGACCGGCAGCTCGGTGGTGAGTGGGTCGAAGTCGGCCCAGCGGACGGTCGCGCCGACCCGCTCCGCCGCGATCACCCAGGGCCGGATATTGGCGTCGTGGTCGAGGCGCGTGACGATGATCTCGTCACCCGGCCCCCACTGCTTGGCGAGGGTCCGGGCGGTGTCCATCGTCAACTGCGTCATGCTGCGCCCGAACGCGATCCCGCCGGGGTCTGCGCCCAGGAGATCCGCCATCGCCCGACGGGCCTCGACGACGATCCGGTCCGCGTTGCGCTCGGCCGTTGTGACCGTGCTCCGGTTGGCGACCGGCGACACCAGCGCCTCCGCCACCGCCTCGGCCACGACCGTCGGCGTCTGGGTCCCACCGGGCCCGTCGAAATGGGCGGCCGCGTCGGGGCCGGAAAGGGCGGGGAAGTGGTGCCGAAGGCCCGTGGGATCGAACGTCATGGTCACTGCCTACCATGGAGAACTCTCCCGGGGCATCCCGGAGAACCGGGCACCTCGTGACGACACGGGTGCGCCAGCAGGCTCGCGATGAAGGGAGACCAATGCCGGTTGAGCGACTGCTGCCGTCGGCCGAAGCTCACGACATGGTCGGGGTCATCGCGCAGTTCTCCCGCGAACGACTGGCTCCCGTGGCCGCGGCGATGGAGGAGGCCGAGGAGTTCCCGCGGGAGTTGATGCGGGAGCTGGGGGAGTTGGGGCTGTTCGCGATGCCGTACGCGGAGTCGGTCGGCGGGCTCGGCCAACCCTATGAGGTCTATCTGCAGGCGCTCGAGGAAGTTGCCCAGGCGTGGATGATCGTCGGCGTCGGCGCGAGCGTGCACGTGATGACGTGTCACGCGGTCGTCCATCACGGCGATGCGGAGCAACAGGAGCGGCTGTTGCCGGGCCTGCTCGGCGGCAGTCTGCTCGGCGCGTTCTCGTTGTCCGAGCCGCAGGCCGGATCGGATGTCGACGCGATCCGGGCCAAGGCGGCCCGCGACGGTGCGGACTATGTCCTGTCGGGCGAGAAGGCCTGGACGAGCCATGGCGGGGTGGCGGACTACTACCAGGTTTTTGCCCGCACGAGTGAGGGCCACGACGGGCTGAGCTGCTTCCACATCCCGGCTGATACGCCCGGTCTGGTCCCCGGTCCGCCCGAACACAAGATGGGCATGCGCGCGTCACCCACCACACCGTTGTTGCTCGACGGCGTCCGCGTACCCGCAAGGGATCGTCTCGGCGCCGAAGGCGACGGGCAGCGGATTGCGATGAGTGGCCTGGCCAAGGGCCGACTCGGGGTCGCGGCCTCGGCGACCGGGCTGGCGCAGGCGGCGCTCGATGCCGCTGTGGCGTACGCGAAGGAGCGCGAGCAGTTCGGCACGCGTATCGCGGACTTCCAGGGAATGCGGTTCCTACTCGCCGAAATGGCCGCGAAGGTGGCCGCTGCCCGGGCGCTCTATCTCGACGGTGCCCGCCGGCTCGATGCCGGGCTGGACTTCACCCGGGAGGCGGCCATCGCCAAACTGGTTGCCACCGATGCCGCCATGGCGGTCACCACGGATGCCATCCAGGTGTTGGGCGGGGTGGGATACACCAGGGACTTCCCCGTCGAGCGCTATTTCCGCGAGGCCAAGGTCACGCAGATCTTCGAGGGCACCAACCAGATCCAGCGTCTGGTCATCGCGCGGTCGCTGCTGCGGCCCGGCCGCTAGTCCGCGTCCTCGGCGTAGCCCTCACTCGGGTCATAGGGATTTGCCAACCGATGACTCCGCGAGCTCGGCGAGTCGAGGAACGACAGCTCGTCGGCGGGCACGGCCTCGTCGGGCAGTTTGGTGAGGATGTCGTGGACATAGCCGCGGGCGGCCTCGTCGAGGGGCACCTCGGCCCCGGCGGCTTCGGAGCGATACCAGCGGTAGTCGAGGAATTCGTGATAGATCTGCGCCGCCTCGCGCTTGGCGAAGAGGTGGTCGGGGACGAGCCGGATCACCGGCTCGAAGCACTGGGTGAGCCACTGGTGCGCGGCGACCGCCTCGTCGACCCCCTGCTGGTCGGTGCGGACGCGATAGGAGTCGAGGTCGTTGAGCAGGCGGCGGGCCTGGTTCTCCTCGGTGTCCAGCCCGGTCAGCCGCAGGAGACGCCGCGAATGGTGGCCCGCGTCGACGACCTTGGGCTGGATACGCACGGTCGTGCCCTCGATGTCGGTGGTGATGTCGAGTTCGGCCACGTCGAAGCCGAGGGCGTTCAGACGGCGTACGCGACCGTCGACGCGGTGCATCTGCGTCTCGTCGAACTCCTCCGGGGCGGTCAACTCCGCCCACAGCTCGCGATAGCGGGCCTCGATCTGGTCGACCAGGCTCAGGGGATCGAGCTGCTGGTCGAGCTGCCCGCCGGCCTGGAGGTCGAGGAACTCTCCGAACAGGTTGGTGCGCGCGATGTGGAGGTCGTGCTCGCGCTGGCCCGTGCTCAGCGAGTTGTGGAGCTCACCGGTTTCGGCGTCGACCAGATAGGCGGCGAATTCCCCCGCATCGCGACGAAACAGCGTGTTCGACAGCGACACATCGCCCCAGAGGAACCCCGCCAGGTGGAGCCGCACGAGCAGAACGACCATCGCGTCGATCAACCGGCCGACGGTCTCGGAGCGTACGCCCCGGGTGAACAGGGAGCGGTAGGGCAGGGCGAAGCGCAGATGGCGGGTGACCAGCACCGGGTCGAGCGGCGTGCCATCGGCCGCCGTGCCCCGGTCGGTGATCACGCTGTGGGCCTCGACCGCCGGCGTATCCATCCGGGCCAGATCGTGCAGCAGCCGGTATTCGTGGATGGCCAGGTGCTCGATGACTTCCTTGGCTGCCAACACCTCGTCGCCCACCCGGATGAACCGCACCACATGGCGCGAGATACCGCGGGGGAGGGCGACGAGGTGCGCATGCGGCCATTCCGCCAGGGGAGTGTCCCAGGGCAGTCCGACCAGGCGGACGTCAGGTGTCGTCGAGAGGAAGCGGGGCACGGGTCAGGACAGCCGCTCGCCTGTCGTGGGTGAGAACACATGCACATAGTCCGGCGACACGGCGAGCCGCACCTGCGCCCCGACCTGGGGTGGGCGCCGGGACGTGATGCGGGCCACGATCTGGGGCGCAGTCAGGTCGTCGGCAGCACCGGTGCCTGTCGGCGTGCCATAGAGATAGGAGTCGGCTCCGAGCTGCTCGACGACCGCGATGTCGAGGGCGATCCCCTCGTCCGTCTCGGACAGTTCGAAGTTCTCGGGCCGGACACCGACCGTGAGCACCTGCTCGCCACCGGCGCGGCCGAGGACTTCGCGGGACACGGGGATGACGGTGTCGCCCACGAGTACGCCACCCTCGGTCACCTGGCCGGACACGAGATTCATCGACGGGGAGCCGATGAAGCTCGCGACGAAGAGGTTGCGCGGAGTGTCATAGAGCGCGAGGGGGGAGTCGACCTGCTGGAGGATGCCGTCCTTCATCACTGCCACCCGGTCGCCCATGGTCATGGCCTCGACCTGGTCGTGGGTGACGTAGACGGTGGTGACGCCCAGGCGCGTCTGGAGCGCGGTGATCTGGGTGCGGGTCGACACGCGCAGCTTGGCATCGAGGTTGGACAGCGGTTCGTCCATCAGGAAGACCTGGGGCTGGCGCACGATCGCGCGACCCATCGCCACGCGCTGGCGCTGGCCGCCCGAGAGGGCCTTCGGCTTGCGGTTGAGGAACTCCTCGAGGCCGAGAAGTTTGGCCGCCTCGCCCACGCGCTGCTCGCGTTCTTCTTTTCCGACGTTCTGCATCTTCAGCGCGAAGCCCATGTTTTCCCCCACGGTCATGTGGGGATAGAGCGCGTAGTTCTGGAACACCATCGCGATGTCCCGGTCCTTCGGCGGCAGGTGGGTGACATCCCTGTCACCGATCCAGACACTGCCGGAGTTGACTTCTTCGAGACCTGCGAGCATGCGGAGCGACGTCGATTTGCCGCATCCGGAGGGTCCGACCAGGACCATGAACTCGCCATCTCCGATTTCGAGGCTGAACCTGTCGACGGCCGGACGCTCTGCGCCCGGGAACAGTCGAGTGGCCTCCCTGAAACTGACCGTTGCCACGGTTACTCCATTTCCACGGGCAGGAACGTGCCCGACGATCCGAGTGGAATGATCTGCCGACCTCGTGGTCAGCCTCGTCAGCGTATCACCGGACCGTCGCCTCCCGCCGATGTCGACCCTCCCCGCATAGACTCGCCGGGTGACCGACGAGCGGCGCGAGCCGGACCATGGCGAGCCGGAGACCCTCCCCGATTCCACGCGGGTGCCCGACCCGGAGACCCCCGACGCCGAGCCCGAGTGGTGGCAGGATCCGCGGATGCCGTGGGGTCACAAGCCGACCCGCGCCGACATGGCGTGCTTCTGGGTCCTGACGCTCCTCGGCCTCTATTCCCTGGCGCTGCTGCCCTTCCGCGCGGCGCTGCTCACGAAGCCGTTCCTGGCCGCCGTTCTCACCGGCTCCCGCACGGGCGTGGTGATGATCGGCGCGCTCGCCGCCGTGGGGCAGGCGCCGATCTGGCCGTTCTGGGTCGCGGTTGCGACGCTGAGCGTGATGAAGTTCGACCTCGTCTATTTCTGGGCCGGCCGGCGCTGGGGGCGCGGGGTCTTCGAGATGATCGCCGGCAAGTCACCGCGGGCCCGGCGCAATGCCGAGCGGGCCGAACGGCTGGCCCTGAAGTATTCGATCCCGGCTTTGTTCATCACCTATCTGCCGATCCCGCTGCCCGCGGCCGTCATCTATGCCACCCTCGGCGCCGCCCGGATGAGCTGGAAGAAGTTCATCGCCTTCGACCTGCTCTTCGCGGCCATCATGCAGTCGCTGTATTTCTATCTCGGCTATCGCATCGGTGCGCCGGCCGTGGAGGTCGTCGCCGAATACGGCAAATATCTCTGGTATCTCAGCATCGTCATCATCATCGGCATGATCGTCACCTGGTGGTGGAACAGCCAGAAGAAGAAGCGCGCCGATCACTCATAGAGCGCGGCCTTGGCCGCGGGGTGCTGGAACATCGCGTGGACGTTGTGTCCCGCACGGGGCACGACATGGAGTCGATGATGCCGCTGGATGCCGGGGCCGAAGACCGAGGGCAGGTACGCCCAGTAGCGCATGCCACGTTCATAGCGGTTCGCGCCTTCCGCGACGGCGCCGCACGTCTTGTCCATGGAGGTGGAGCGGGGGTCGTTGTCGGCGTCCCCGAGGAGATAGACCACGCGGTGTTCGCCATAGCGTCGGGTGAGCGTCTCGGGCCCGACGCGGCCCATGTAGCCATTGAGGTGCTCGAGCCCATAGCGATAGTGGTTGTACGCCGGACAGATCGCCAGCTGCGTGGCGGGCGTACCCGGGCGGTCCGGCGTGAAATAGAGATAGCTCGACGGGTTCACGATGATGAACCGAATGGGATTGTGGCTGGTGCCGGCGGCGTACCGGTTGACGAACTGGCCACCCCCGGAGAAGCCGGCCACGACGACCGGGAGCGGCCGGGCTCGCTCGAGCAACTCGTCGAGCACTTCGTACGACGACACCTGCACGTCCTCGTTGGCTGACGGGTCGCCCTGGGACCAGGACGCGAACGTCCAGAACAGCTCGCGCTGCGTGTCGATCCGGTCCTCCTTCAGGGGGAAGCGCGGGGAGATGACGAGCGTCGAGGCGCGCTGTTCGGGCGTACCCGTCGCCAGCGCCGCCGTCGCCACACTGCACGGCTGTCGGTCATTGCCGTGCATGACGAAAATGACCCGCTTGGCCTCGCGGGCCGGGTTGTCGATCGAGCCGTTGGCGCAATAGCGAAAGATCTTGCCGGCGATGGTGGTCTGCCGCATGGTCGTGGTACGCGCCAGCGGCTCGGCCGCGCGCAGCGTGACCGTCGCGGTGGCGTCCGCCGGCACCGGGACGGGGCTGGGTGGCGCGGGGACAGCCGACGGCACGGGATCGCTCGCCGGGACTGTCAGGTGAGTGCTGCTCGAGAAGACCAGTGCGGACACGATCAGGAGCGCGACGATCAGCACGCGCGCGGACGGGCGGGCCCAGCGTGAACGAGCCCGGGACGGCCGATACCGCCGGTTCAACTGCTTCACCGTTCGACCGCGCTCCACAACTGTGCCTCGAACTCGTCTTTCAGAGTGTGGATGTAGGTCCGGCTCAGATGGTTGTCATCCATGTAGACATAGACATTGCCGATCACGCCCGGGCAGTAGCCATCAGGACAGATGTATTCGGTCAGGTCCATGCTGCGCATGCCGGGGTCGGCCTCGAGCGCGAGGAGCGGTGATTCGGCGGCGAGCTTCTCCGACACCGGCGGTAGGCAGCGCGCGTCGGCGGCGCCATAGCGCTGGACACACTCGGGCATCAGGAAGGTGAACCGTGGGTTGTCGCGCATGTTGACGATCGTGATGCCGGCCTCGGTCAGGGGACGGGCCGCCTCGGCATAGGTGTCGACAGGCAGTTCGGGCCCGTCGGCCTGGGCGCGCGACCCGATGGTGAAGACCCAGTCGGGCTGCAGCTGCAGCAGATAGGTGGTGAGGTCGCGGCTGAACTGCACACACTCAGGGGTGCTGAACTCGTTGGGCAGGCTGAAGCGGCAGCCGGGCTGGATGATGACCAGCAGGCGCCAGCGTTCGCGCACCGCCAGATCATGCAGCAGGGGATTCCACTGGTTGGTGTGGGAATCGCCGAACATGACGACGGTGCGGTGGGGTGGCTGACCGTCCTCGGGCAGGACCTCGGAACACTCCGATTGGGGCGGCGCGAGCGGCCCGTCCATGTTGCAGGGCGGCAGGGCCTCGGGCCAGTCGGTGTGGATGACGGTGTCGCCGGGCGCGATGCTGCGGGACGGAGAGGCGGTCGGCAGGGATGCTCCCGGGGTGACGGCCCGGGCGCCGGGGCGTTCGGTCTCGGGGGCGGCGTTCACCTGCTGCACGCTGCGGTCGAGGATCATCGTCCAGGCCTGGACAGCCCCGATCACGATGATGACGATCGTGGCGATCGTGGCGAGTCCCCAGCGCTTCGCCGTGAGCAGGGGGATCCGGTTGAAGCGGCGCTCGATGAGGCGGGTGCTGAAGTCGGCGAGCAGCACCGACAGGCCGATGACGACCATGCTGCCCCAGATGTCGACCTCGTTGCGCTCGGACAGGTGGAGCCAGAACATGAGCACCGGCCAGTGCCAGAGATACAGGCCGTACGCCCGGTCGCCGATCCACGCCATCGGCCGGCTGGAGAGCCAGTGGGCGGCATGCGTACGCCGCTGGGAACTGCCCGCGAACACCACCAGGGCTGCGGCCAGCGACGGCCACAGGGCGGGCAGGCCCGGGAAGTCGTAACGACCGATGATCAGGCCACCGATGGCGACACCGACCACGCCGGTCCAGCTCATGATGGCGGACACGGCGTACGGCAGCCGCAGCTGGGGCACGAACGCGAACAGCGACGCGAGGGAGAACTCCCAGAGCCGGGCCCAGGTGTCGAAATAGGCGGCGGGCGGGTTGGTGGCGACGCCGTGGAGGGCGTACGCCAGCGACGCGGCCGTGGCGGCGACGAAGATGACGCCGAGGGTCCACTTGATGGGGATCCGCCAGAACTTGAACAGCGCCATTGCCAGCAGCATGAGCAAGGGCCACATCAGGAAGATCTGGCCCTGGATCGACAGGGACCAGTAGTGCTGCAGGGGGCTGGTGCCGCTGCGATCGGCTGACGTGTAGTCGGTCGCCAGGCCGATCAGGACCCAGTTCTGGGTGTAGAAGAGGGACGCGAGGGCCTGCTCGAGCAGTCCGTACCACCGCGTCGGGGTCAGGATCAGCCAGCCGGCCACGCACGTCGCGAGGATGACGACCGCTGACGAGGGGATCAGTCGGCGGAACCGCCCGACAAGGAAGTCGAGGAACTTGAAGGCCATGCCCTTGCGCAGGAAGCTCCCGGTCATCAGGTACGCCGAAATCATCAGGAAGACATCGACGCCGCCCGAGACACGGCCCGCACCCCATAGGTGGTAGGCCACGACCAGTGCGATCGCCATGCCTCGCAGGCCGTGGATCTCACCGCGGTGTTGTGGGCGTGACTCGGTCAAGGTGAAAGGCTCCTTTGTCGAGGAGTCGACACTCTGGCAGAGCCCCCGACAGGATTCGAACCCGCGACCCTCGCTTTACAAGAGCGACGCTCTACCAACTGAGCTACGGAGGCATACCGGGCTATTTAATCACTGCGTGCCACACCGACGCGAACGCGCAAGGATCTACAACGGGGCGTACGTTTCCTTCGCCTTCTCGAGCGCCGCGAGATAGCCGGCGCGCTCGTAGGCCGTGGCGTCGGCATCGACCGGGACGGCCAGGAGGCCCCGAACAGCCGCGACTGAGTCGAACTCCTTGCGGACGAGCCAGTCGGTGAGCTGCTGGTTGAGCTCCCGCGCGAATCCGGCGCCGTGGCGAATGAGGGCCGAGGTGGCCATGACCGCGTCGGCCCCGGCGAGGAGATAGCGGACGATGTCGTCACCGGTCTCGACGCCGGTCGTCGCGGCGAGGGATGTGTCCAGGCGCCCATGCAATGCGGCGATCCACGTGCGGGGCAGGCGCCCCTCGATCGAGCGCGACAGGCTCACCTGGGCCTGCACCTGCAGGGTCTCGATGTCGATCTCGGGCTGCAGGAAACGGTTGAACAGCACGAGACCGTCGGCTCCGGCGTCCACGAGCCGCTTCGCCATCTCGCCGATCGACGAGAAATAGGGGCTGAGTTTCACGGCCACGGGGATGTCGACGGCGTTCTTGACCCCTTCGAGGATCTCGACATGGCGGTCCTCGACCTCACGGCCGGTGATGCTGATGTCGCCGGGGACGAGATAGATGTTCAGCTCGAGCGCCGACGCGCCGGCATCCGCGAGCTGCTGGGCGAATTCCACCCAGGTGCCGATGGTCGAGCCGTTGAGCGAGGCGATGACGGGCGTCCCGTTCGCCGCCTCGATCCCCGTCCGCAGCGTCTCCAGATAGCGATCGCTCAGGCCCACGTCCGTGCTCGGCATCGTCGGGAAATAGGACAACGACTCGGCGAAGGAGTCGGCGTACTCATCCTCCAGGAGCAGGTCGTGCGCCGACTCGTGGCGGAGCTGCTCCTCGAACAGGGAATACATAACGATCGCGCCGCAGTCGGCCTCGGCCAGGGCCGCGAACCCGTCCGGGGATTGGGTGATCGGCCCGGCGGAGGCGATGAGCGGGCTCCGCAGGGTCAGGCCCAGATAGGTGGTTCCGAGATCGGGCATCACGTCGTTGCCTTCCGGGTTGCGGCGGGATTGGACTTCTCGAGCTGCTTCTCGGGCTCGCGCTCGACGTCCCGACGGGCGTCCGGAGCGAAGTCGGCAGCCTCGCGGGTGGCCATGTCCTCGTAGTTCTCCCACCGCTGCCGGACGGCGACCGTCGCCATCTCGAGCAGACGGGCGGCCTCCTTGGGGTCGGCCTGGGCGAGCATCCGATAGCGGAGTTCCTTGTAGAGATAGTCCTTCAGGGGTACGCGCGGCTTCGGCGAGTCGAGCAGGAACGGGTTCTCCCCGTTTTCGCGCTTGACGGGGTTGAACCGCATGAGCGGGAAGTGCCCGGAGTTGACCGCGTTGTATTGCTGGTCCAGGCCCTTGCGCATCTCGATGCCGTGGGCGATGCAGTGGCTGTAGGCGATGATCAGGCTCGGGCCGTCATAGGCCTCGGCCTCCCGGAACGCCTTGAGCGTCTGCTGGGGATCGGCACCCATCGCCACGCGGGCGACATAGACGTTGCCATAGGCGATGGCCTGCATCGCCAGGTCCTTCTTGTTGGTCGTCTTGCCGGCGGCGGCGAACTTCGCGACCGCACCGAGGGGCGTCGACTTCGACGACTGACCGCCCGTGTTGGAGTAGACCTCGGTGTCGAGCACCAGGACATTCACATTGCGGCCGGAGGCCAGGACATGGTCGAGGCCGCCCGAGCCGATGTCGTACGCCCACCCGTCGCCGCCGACGATCCAGACCGAGCGGCGCAGGAGATGGTCGATGACACTGCGCAGGTCCTCGACCCGATGGCCGTCGATGCCATCCATGCGGCGGCGCAACTCGTCGATCCGCTCGGCCTGGGCGGCCAGCTCCGACTCGGAGTGTTGCTCGGCTTCGAGGATCGAGTCGACGAGCTCGGCACCGAGCTCATCGCGCAACTGCACGAGCCGCTTGCGGGCCAGGCCGGCATGGAGGTCGGCAGCCAGGCGCATGCCGAGCCCGAACTCGGCGTTGTCCTCGAACAGTGAGTTGGACCAGGCCGGGCCGCGGCCCTTGTCGTTGGAGGTCCAGGGCGTGGTGGGGAGGTTGCCGCCATAGATCGACGAGCAGCCGGTGGCGTTGGCGACCGTGGCCCGGTCGCCGAACAGCTGACTCAGCAACTTCACATAGGGGGTCTCACCGCATCCGGAGCAGGCGCCCGAGAACTCGAACAACGGCTGCAGGAACTGGGTGCCGCGCACCGTGCCGAAGTCGACGCGGGTGCGGTCGTTGTGGGGGATCGAGTCGAAGAATTCGACGTTCTTCTTCTCGTCCTCGAGTCGCGCCGCAACGGGGGACAGGTTGATCGCCCGCCGGTTCGGCTGGCCGAGCGGTTTGACCGGGCAGGCCTCGACACACAGGCCACAGCCCGTGCAGTCCTCGGCGAAGACCTGCAGGGTGTACCGCGCCAGGGGGACGCCGACCGCGTTGATCGGTGCGGACTGGAAGCTGTCGGGTGCGCCGTCGAGCTGTTCCGGCGGGTAGTACTTCGACCGGATCACCGAGTGCGGGCACACGAACGCGCAGTTGCCGCACTGGATGCAGGCCTCGTGGTCCCATTCGGCGACGATCGAGGAGATGTTGCGCTTTTCATAGGCGGTCGTGCCGGACGGGTAGGACCCGTCGACCGGGAGCGCCGACACCGGGAGGTCGTCGCCCTTGCCGGCCATCATGGCGGCCGTCACGGTGCGGACGAACTCGGGTGCGTGGGCCGGCACGGGGGCCTGGAGCGGATGACCGCCGACGGCCTGCTCGGGCACCGGCACGCGGTGGAGGTTGCTCACCGACGCGTCGACGGCCTTCTCGTTGCGGGTGACGACCTCGGCACCGCGCCGACCGTAGGTCTTGCGGATCGAGGCCTTGATCGCCTCGACGGCTTCCTCGGCGGGCATCACACCGGAGATCGCGAAGAAGCAGGTCTGCAACACGGTGTTGGTGCGGTTGCCGAGCCCGGCCTCCCGCGCGACCGCGCCCGCGTCGACCGTCCAGACCTGCAGGCCGAGACGGATCACGCCCTCCTGCAGCGGGGCGGGCAGTTTCTCGAACACCTCGCCCGCGGGATAGGGCGTATTGAGCAGCAGGATCGTGCCCTCGCGGGCGTTCTCGAGGATGTCGACCTGTTCGAGGATCGACCAGTGGTGACAGCCGATGAACCCGGCGCGTGACACCAGGTAGGGCGCCTGGATCGGGTTCGGCCCGAACCGCAGGTGCGACACCGTGCGCGAGCCGGACTTCTTGGAGTCATAGACGAAGTACGCCTGCGCATACCGCTCCGGGTCCGCGCCGAGGATCTTGATCGTGTTCTTGTTGGCGCCGACCGTGCCGTCGGAACCGAGGCCATAGAACACGGCCGAGAGGGTCCCGGGGGCGGAGATGTCCAGGGCCGGGTCGTAGTCGATCGACGTGTGGGAGACGTCGTCGACGATGCCGACCGTGAACCGTGCGCGGGGCCGCTCGGCCGCGAGTTCGGCGTACACGCCGGCGACCATGCCCGGGGTGAATTCCTTGCTCGAGAGACCGTAGCGGCCACCGGTGACCAGCGGGAGGCGCTCGCGCTCACCGCGTGCGAAGCTCTCACCGAGTGCGGCCGCGACGTCGAGGAACAGCGGCTCACCGCCCGAACCGGGCTCCTTGGTGCGGTCGAGAACAGCAACGCGCGTCGCGGTCGCCGGGATCGCGGCGAGGACCTCCTCGGTGGGGAAGGGGCGATAGAGGCGCAACTGGACGACGCCGACCTTCTCACCGGTGTCCAGCAGGTGGTCGACGGTCGAGCGTACGGTTTCGGCACCCGAGCCCATGATCACGATGACGCGATCGGCGTCGTCGGCACCGTGATACTCGACCAGCGAGTACGCCCGCCCCGTCCGCCCGGCGAAGCGATCCATCGCACCCTGGACGATGCCCGGCGTGCGCGCATAGAACGGGTTCACCGTCTCGCGGCCCTGGAAATAGACGTCCGGGTTCTGGGCGGTGCCGCGGATGATCGGGTGATCCGGCGAGAGCGCGCGGGCGCGATGGTCCTGGATCTGCGACTCGGGGATCAAGGAGCGCAGGTCGTCGTCGCTCAGCATCGTCATCGTGTTGAGCTCGTGCGACGTGCGGAAGCCGTCGAAGAAATGCACGAACGGCACGCGGGATTCGAGCGTCGCCATCTGGGCGATGCACGCGAGGTCGTGGGCCTCCTGCACCGAGGCCGACGAGAGCAGGGCGAAGCCGGTCTGGCGTACGGCCATCACGTCCTGGTGATCGCCGAAGATCGACAGACCCTGCGCGGCGAGGGAGCGCGCAGCGACATGGAAGACGGTCGAGGTGAGCTCGCCCGCGATCTTGTACATGTTCGGGATCATCAGCAGCAGGCCCTGCGATGCGGTGAACGTCGTGCTGAGCGCACCGCCCTGGAGCGCGCCGTGCATCGTGCCGGCCGCGCCGGCCTCCGACTGCATCTCGATGACCGTGGGGATCGTGCCCCACACGTTGGTGCGGTTGTGGGCGGCCCATTCGTCGGCGAGCTCGGCCATGGTCGAGCTCGGCGTGATCGGATAGATCGAGCACAGCTCATTCAGCCGGTACGCCACAGAGGCGGCGGCTTCGTTGCCGTCGATGATGACGCGGGTCCCTGGTTTGGCGGCGCGAGCCGGCTGCGTCATGACTGTCCCTCCGGGCGCATCTCGATGGCGTGGACGGGGCACTGCTCGAAACACGTCCCGCAACCGGTGCATTTGTCGTAGTCGTAGCGATAACGGTGGCCCTTGCCGAGCTTGATGATCGCGTCCTCGGGGCAGGAACCGAGGCAGCCGTCGCACTCGAAGCAGTTGCCACAGGAGAGGCAGCGGGCCGCCTCGAAGGTGGCCTGCTGCTCGTTGAGGCCGCCGACGATCTCGTCGAACGCGGTCACGCGGGCATCCGGGTCGAGCTCGGGCTGGGCACGGCGGGAGGCGTCACCGAAATACCACAGATTCAGCTTGTCGAAGCTGGCCAGGTCGTGCTTCGGCTTGCGGTCGGGGACACCGCCATAGAGCCAGGCGTCGATGGCGCGGGCGGCCTTCTTGCCGTGACCGACACCGATCGTGACGGTGCGCTCGCTCGGGACGGCGTCGCCGCCGGCGAAGATGCCGGGAACGGTCGACATCAGGGTCTGGTGATCGACCTGCATCACGCCGTCGCGGTCGAACTCGAGGCCCTCGATCTCGTGGAGGAAGTCGGTTTCGGGAACCTGGCCGACGGCCATGATCACAGTGTCGGCCTCGAGCTTCTCGAACCGGCCGGTGCCGCGCGGACGCCCGGTCTCGTCGAGTTCCATGATCTCGACGGTCAGGTCGTCGGAGACATCGGTGATCGTCCGGAGCCAGTTGATCTTGACGCCCTCGCGCTCGGCATCGTCGAGCTCTTCCTCGTGCGCCGGCATCTGGGCCTTCGTGCGCCGATAGACCACGATGGCTTCCTCGGCGCCCAGGCGGCGGGCCGTGCGGGCCGCGTCCATCGCGGTGTTGCCGCCGCCATAGATCGCGACGCGGCGGCCGATGATCGGCTTCTCGCCGGAGGCGACGCCCCGCAGGAACTGCACGGCGTCGACCATCTTGGAGGCGTCCTGGGCCGGGATGTCGACCTTGCGGGACAGGTGGGCGCCGACGGCGACGAAGACCGCATCGAAGCCGCCCTCTTCCTGTTCGGCCAGCAGGTCGGTGACCGTGTGATTGGTGACGATGCGGACACCCATGTCGGTGATGCGCCTGATCTCACCGTCCAGCACGTCGCGGGGGAGGCGGTAGGCCGGGATGCCGTAGCGCATCATGCCGCCGGGCTCGGCGCCGTTGTCGCGGATCTCCACCTCGTGGCCGAGGCGGGCCAGGTGGTAGGCCGCGGACAGGCCCGAGGGGCCGGAGCCGACGACGAGGACCTTGCGACCCGAGGTCTGTTCGGGAACCTTGAACGCCCAACCCCGGCTCAGGGCCTCATCACCCAGGAAGCGCTCGACCGCATGGATCGAGACCGCGGAGTCGAGCTCCTTGCGGTTGCACACGCTCTCGCAGGGGTGGTAGCAGACCCGGCCGTGGATGGCCGGGAACGGGTTGTCCTGGGTGAGCTGGCGCCACGCGGCTTCGGTCTCACCCGCCTTGATCAGGCGGAGCCACTCCTGGATGTTCTCGCCCGCCGGGCAGCCGGCATTGCAGGGCGGGAGCAGGTCGACATAGACGGGGCGTCTGGAACGCTCCGGGCCAACCCTGCCTTCCGAGTGGAACAGGTCTGGCAGCTGGGTCACATCGCGTCGTTGCGGGTGCAGCATCGGTCCTCCATTGGAATCCGAGGCTCACGCTACCCCTTCGCCTGTGGACCCGGGGGCGAACCGGGGGAAGTGCGTGCGGGGTGTCCGTCACACACCCGAGGGGGTGTCCGTCAGACGACCGGAATCCCCGCGCTCGAGAGGAATGCCCAGCCCGAGCTGGTCACGCGTACGCGCTCGCCCGCGGCCAGGAAGGCCGCCTGGCCGCGCTCGACGGCCAGGGTCGCACCGGCGGCATCGGTGAGGTCCGCACGGCCCTCGGTGACGAGCAGGATCCGTGCGGACGAGTCGGCCGGCAGGGGCTGATCGACCGCGTCGCGCACGTCGAAGACTGCGAACTCGGGAGCCTCGGTCGGGTAGTGCCGCACCCCGGGAGAAACCTCGACCGGCGTGATCAGACCGGGGAAGCCGGGAGCGAAGTCGAGCACCTGGGCGAGCTCGTCGACGTCGATGTGTTTCGGCGTCAGTCCGCCGCGCAGGACGTTGTCGGAGTTGGACATGATCTCGATGCCCGTGCCGCGGAGATAGGCGTGCATGTTGCCGGCCGGCATGAAGAACGCATCGCCCGGTTCGAGCCGGATGCGGTTGAGCAGGAGTGCGGCGATGATGCCGGCGTCACCGGGATAGTCGGCGTCGAGCTCGACGGCGGTGGTGCAGAACCGGCCGAAATCCGAATCCTCCCCGGCGTGCTCACGGGCTGCGGAGACGACCTCGGCCACCAGGTCCTGCGCGAAATCCGCGAGCGCGAGAACCTCGAGGAACACCCGGGCGATGCCGTCCAGGTCCGCGAGCGGCTGGACGAGGTCGTCGATGGCGGGGATGCCGAGCTGCCGGAACAGCTTCTGGCTCTCGGCCGGGTCCCGGAATCCGCAGAGCCCATGGAACTCGGTGAGCGCAATCATCGCCTCCGGCTTGGGCCAGTCGTCGCGATAGTTGCGATCCGGAGCGTCGAGCGCGATGCGGGCCTCGTTCTCCCGGGCGTACCCCTCGATCGCCTGCGCCCGCGACGGGTGCGCCTGGAGCGACAGGGCCTGGCGCGCGGACAGGATCTTGACGAGGAAGGGGAGGCGGGTGCCGAAGCGGGTGGCGACAGCCTCGCCGATCTGCTCCGGATGCTCGGCGAGGAGCACATCGAGCGTTGTGCCGTCGGGCAGGGTGGACGGGGCCTTCGGGTGGGCGCCGAGCCAGTATTCGGCCTGCGGAGCGCCGGTGGGTTCGGTGCCGAGCACCGCAGGGATGCCGTCGGTGGAGCCCCAGGCATAGTCCTGGACAGTGCCGGTCAGGATCTGCATGGGGCTGATGCTAGCCCGCGGGGCTGGTGGGACGAGAGCAACCGAGTGAGCGTCGGACTCCGGCGTGCGCGCGAGGGCGACACGCGGACAGCGAATGACAGGCGTGTGATTCGGCGACTAGCATGACCGCATGCCGGCAGCCCTGAACAACGACCGCGAACATCCCGACGCGTCCGGGCTCAGTGAGCGCGATGCGGACATCCTCGATTTCGAACGCAACTGGTGGAAGCACGCCGGGCCCAAGGAACAGGGCATCCGCGAGCGCTTCTCGATGTCGGCGACGCGTTATTACCAGGTCCTCAACAACCTGATCGACCAGCCCGAGGCCATGAAGCACGATCCGCTGCTCGTGAAGCGACTGCGTCGCATGCGTGCCGAGCGTCAGCGTGCGCGCTCGGCTCGGCGGCTGGGCTTCGATCCCAGCTGAGTTTCCTTCCGGGTACGCCCCGGCCCCGCCCGGTGGCTATTCCGTCGCCGTTGAGTTCCAGGCATCCAGCCACAGCTGCGCGCCGTTGGTCGTGCCGTCGGATCGGCCGATCTCGATGTCCCTGGCTCTGCCGGTGGCGGTCGACCGATAACTCACCCGATAGAGCCCACCGCTGATCACGAAGTCGAGATCGCCGTCCCAGCCATTCGCGCGCATGCTGCGACACAGGTCGGTCAGGCCGGTCGTGCCGAGACCATGCGCGAGCCGCAGTTTCCGGCCCATGCTGTCGACACTCGCGTCCCGACCGGTCGTCGACATCACCGCCTGCGCGGGCCCACCGCAGGCGGCTATTTCCTCGGGAGTGCCGGCCATCCGGACCCGCGCGATCGGGTTCAGCACCAGCCACACCAGTCCGTCGCCGGCGGACTCCGGATGCGCACCGATAGCGGCCGCCGCAGCGCCCACGCGCTCCTTCTCCCCGATCCTGGCGTCCAGGGTGACGCGGCCCGGTGCAGCGGCATTGTCCTGCACGATCAGCCGATCGATTGACGCCTCGGCCTCGACGACTGCCCGCGCCGCCGGATAACGGTCAGCCGCCGCTGTCGGGCCTCGGATCCCGACGCGATCGGCCATCACGGTCAGGTCAGTGCTGCCCGGGTCCGTGCTGTGCATGGTGCGGAACACGGCTTCCACTTGGTCGCGGCTGGTGAGCTCGATCGTCAGGCTGGAGGGGCTGGTGGTCGCATCGGCGGCGAACCCCCGTAGCTCGCTCAGGGCGCGGGCCGCGGCGACTTGGCGTCCCAGGGTGTTGAGCTGGGTCGAGTTGCGTTCGAATCGGGTGCGGACGGTGCGGGTCTGCGTCATGTCGGACACGGTCAGGATCGCCGCCTCGCCGGGGTCATGGGTGGCGGCCCATCCGGCATAGGTGAACATTCCGTCCCCGTCGCCGGCCATCATGACCCTGAGCCTGGACTCTGTGGCGCGCTCGAACTCGACTCGTTGGGTGCGTCTCTCGGTGAACAGGCTGTCGAACAGGGCGAACAGGTCCGTGTTGTTCGTTGGCTTGCCGCTGATCGGCAGCGCGCCGGAGTCGAAGCCGAGTTGGACCTGGAGGCTGGAGACATCGCGGGTCGCCTCTGCGGCGTACGCCTCGATCTCCGTTCTGATCCGCTGCACTGCAGCCCAGTCGGTCCCGGGAACAGCCCGCACGGTCGCGGATACGTTCATGGGCTGGGGCAGGGGGACCGGCCCGCCGAGGGCAGTGATCTTCTCGACTTCGGCCACCCAGGGACGGGATCGGAGCCATTTCTCCGTGTTGCGTTCGGCGCCCACTCCGGGGATGCTGCAGCCGCTGAGCACCCAGCTGCCGACGCCGAGTGCCATCGCCAGCAAAGAGCGGCGCGCCATGGGGTTCACCTCGGGCTCCAGATCCGGCGCAGGGGTACGCCCGTGCGATAGCCCCCGCGCGCCAAGCCGGCCCGACGCTCGAAGATGTTGTACGCCGCCCGATCGCCCGAACGGAGCCATGACCAGGCGGTGGCGAGGGCGTACGCGGGGAGGAAGAACGGCCCGAACGCGAGGTATTGCCACGCGTGGGCGTCCTCGTGTTCGAAGAGGTCGGTGGTCGTTGTCGACGCCCGGCCACGGATGAGGATGACGTTGCCGAGGGTGAAGGCGTACGCGAACGGGAACCGCGGGCGATAACCCTCGGCGATCAGCAGGCCACGCGGACCGATGCGCAGCCGGCAGCCGCCGGCCCGGGCGACGAGCAGGCCCGCAGGGGTGGACAGGTTGCAGAAGTTGCCCAGCCAGCGCAGGAGATAGCGAGAGGCCATGGCTCAGTGTGGACCGGGGTGAGTTCATCCGGCGACCATGCCGGGTTGTTTGCACTCGCGGGGTGAGAGTGCTAAACATGAGTCTGGCACTCTCCTTGTGTGAGTGCCACCGTCAAGTCCGGTGAGGTGCCTTGGTTGGACCGGGGCATCGTCCGTCGCGGGCATCGTCTTGACGCCTGACATTGACAACCCCTGACGCGGGAGGATTCCCGGAGCACATGGCAAAACTGATTGAGTTCAATATCGAGGCTCGCCGCGGTCTTGAGCGGGGCATGAACACCCTCGCTGACGCGGTGAAGGTCACCCTGGGCCCGAAGGGCCGCAACGTCGTGCTGGAGAAGAAGTGGGGCGCCCCCACGATCACCAACGACGGTGTCTCCATCGCCAAGGAGATCGAGCTCGAGGAGCCGTTCGAGAAGATCGGCGCCGAGCTGGTCAAGGAAGTCGCCAAGAAGACCGACGACGTCGCGGGCGACGGCACCACCACCGCCACCGTTCTGGCCCAGGCCATGGTGCGCGAGGGCCTGCGCAACGTCACCGCCGGCGCCAACCCGATGGGCCTGAAGAAGGGCATCGAGAAGGCCACCGCCGCCATCAGCGAGCAGCTGCTCAGCATGGCGACCGAGATCGAGACCAAGGAGCAGATCGCTGCCACCGCGTCCATCTCGGCTGCTGACGAGACCGTCGGCGAGATCATCGCCGAGGCCATGGAGAAGGTCGGCAAGGAAGGCGTCATCACCGTCGAGGAGTCCAACACCTTCGGGCTGGACCTCGAGCTGACCGAGGGCATGCGCTTCGACAAGGGCTATATCTCGGGCTACTTCGTCACCGACGCCGAGCGCATGGAGACCGTGCTCGACGATCCCTACATCCTGATCGCCAACTCCAAGATCGGCTCGCTGAAGGACCTGCTGCCGGTGCTGGAGAAGGTCATGCAGTCCGGCAAGGCGCTCGTCGTCATCGCCGAGGACGTCGAGGGTGAGGCCCTCGCCGGCCTGATCGTCAACAAGATCCGTGGCACCTTCAAGTCCGTCGCCGTCAAGGCTCCGGGCTTCGGCGACCGCCGCAAGGCCATGCTCGGCGACATCGCCATCCTCACCGGTGGCCAGGTCGTGTCCGAGGATGTCGGCCTCAAGCTCGACGCCGTCACCCTCGACCTGCTGGGCTCCGCCCGCCAGGTGCGCGTGACCAAGGACGAGACCACCATCGTCGACGGCGCTGGTGACTCCGAGGAGATCGCCGGTCGCGTGCGCCAGATCCGCGCCGAGATCGAGAACTCCGACTCCGACTACGACCGCGAGAAGCTGCAGGAGCGGCTGGCCAAGCTGGCCGGCGGCGTTGCCGTCATCAAGGTCGGCGCGGCCACCGAGGTGGAGCTCAAGGAGCGCAAGCACCGCATCGAGGATGCCGTCCGCAACGCGAAGGCTGCGGTCGAGGAGGGCATCGTCCCCGGCGGTGGCGTGGCGCTGATCCAGGCTGCCAAGAACGTCTCGGTCGAGCTTTCGGGCGACGAGGCCGTGGGCGCCAAGATCGTGTTCGACGCTGTTTCGGCGCCGCTGAAGCAGATCGCCGAGAACGCCGGCCTCGAGGGCGGCGTCGTGTCGGAGAAGGTGCGCGCGCTGGAGCCCGGCCAGGGCCTCAACGCTGCCACCGGTGAATATGTCGACATGATCAAGGCCGGCATCATCGACCCGGCCAAGGTGACCCGCTCGGCGCTGCAGAACGCTGCATCCATCGCCGCGCTGTTCCTCACCACCGAGGCCGTCATCGCCGACAAGCCCGAGCCTGCCCCGGCCATGCCGGGCGGCCATCCGGGTGAAGAGATGGGCGGAATGGGCTTCTGAGCCCACTCGCCTGAGGGTTCGCCCTCAAAGAGGTACGCCGCAGCGGCCCCGGGGATTCGTCCCCGGGGCCGCTGCTGTTTCGGAGCCGGCCCGGGCGGCACAATGGTCCGGTGAATGCAGCCATCCCCGTGCTCGACGGACACAACGACCTGCCGTGGGAACTCCGGGTCAGGTTCGGCCTGGACCTGGAGCGGTGCGACCTGGCCCGGGGCGTACCCGAGATTGCCACCGACTGGCCCCGCATGCGCGCCGGGGGAGTGCGAGGGCAGTTCTGGTCGGTGTTCGTTCCCGGCGTACGCCCGCCCGGGCAACCCAGCACCGGGTCGTTCTTCGGCGATGCCTGTGAGCAGATCGATGTGGTCCATCGGATGATCGCGCGGTATCCGTCGGACTTAGCCCTGGCTACCGAGCCCGGGGCTGCGGCAGCGCTGATCGAGTCCGGCGGGCCGATCGCGTCGCTGATCGGCGCCGAGGGCGGGCACGCGATCGAGAACTCGTTGGAGAAGCTGCGGGAGTTGTACGCCCGCGGTGTGCGGTATATGACTCTCACCCACAACGAGAACAACGAGTGGGCCGACTCCGCGACCGCTGAGCCGCTGCACGGTGGGTTGTCGGCATTCGGACGCGAGGTCATCGCCGAGATGAATCGCCTGGGCATGATGGTCGACCTGTCGCACACGTCCGCGGCGACGATGCGGGATGCGCTGGGATGTTCGAAGGCGCCGGTGATCTTCTCGCATTCGTCGGCTCGGGGAGTGACGGATCATCCGCGCAATGTGCCCGACGACGTGCTGGCCGCGATGGCAGCCGGGGGCGGGATCTGCATGGTGACGTTCGTCTCGGCGTTCGTGTCGAGCGCTGTCGCCGAGTGGGCTGCGGAGTTTGCGGCCGCGGCTGCGGAGGCCGGGATCGATTCCATGTGGAGCCCCGGGGCGAAGGAGCGCGGGGACAACTATCCGATCCCGCGGCCCGATGCGACCATCGCCGATGCGGTGGCGCACTGTGAGCACATCCGTGAGGTCGCCGGGATCGACCACATCGGGCTGGGTGGTGACTACGACGGCACGACCTGGTTGCCCGTCGACCTACCGGATGTGTCGGGATATCAGCGGCTGTTCGAGGCGTTGGCAGAGCGTGGCTGGAGCCGGAGTGAGCTGGAGAAGCTCGGATGGCGCAATGCCATCGACACGTTCGCGCGAGTCCGCGAGTACGCCGGATCCTGAGTGGACGTGCGGCACAATCTGAACCATGAGTGGGGTGCTCGAGGTTCTGGCGCTGCATGCTGCCGATGCCCAGCGCGCCGAGGAGGGCGGGGCTGACCGGATCCACCTGATCGGGTCACTGGACGGGATGGCTCCTGAGCCGGCGCTCGTCGAGAAGGTCCGCGATGCGACGTCGATCCAGATCCGCGTGATGCTGCGGCTGCGCGACGGGTTCGGCACCGATGGTGGCGAGGTCGTCCGGCTCCGGGGGCTGGCCGCGAGTTATGCCGATGCAGGCGCCGACGGCATCGTGATGGGATTCCTCAACGGGCACGGGGATATCGATGCCGAGGTCCTGGGGGCGTTGCTCGACGAGGGCGACTGGCCGTGGACGTGCGATCGCGCGGTCGATTCCGCGCTCGATACGAACCGCGCGTGGCGTGCGCTTCTCAACCTGCCTCGTCTCGACCAGGTCCAGACCGCTGGGTCGGCCCGGGACCTCGAGCATGGCCTCGACGATCTGCTGGCGCGATGCCGGGCCGATCCCCGCGTGGCGGAGAAGGTGGTCGCCAGCGGCAAGCTGCAGACCGAGCACGTTCCGTGGTTGGTACGCGCCGGTGTCCGCAGCTTCCACATCGCCTCGGCTGCCCGGCCCCTGGGCTCCTGGAAGGCCTATGTCGACCCGGATCTCGTGCACAGCTGGCGTACGCTCATCGACTCCGAAGTCCGCCACCACGCCCGACCCTGAGGCGTCGAGACCCCTTGGCCGACCACGAGACGCCTGCTGCAGCAGCGCTCTCGACGCACGCCGAGGTGTCTCGAGGATGGGTGGGGTGGGGTTAGAGTTCCCCCGTGAGTCAGGCTGATGCGCCCAAGGTCTATGTTCCACTCCCGCCGAACGAGCGCCCCAAGGTCACCCGCGCGGCGGTGCGCGTCGTGGTTCTCGCGGACGAGCGGGTGCTGCTGTTCGAGGATTCGGACCCGGCGTACGCACACATCCGCTGGTGGGTGACACCCGGCGGCGGGATCGACCCCGGTGAAACCGAGGCCGAGGCAGCGGTCCGCGAACTCTGGGAGGAGACCGGCCTCCGCATCGCGGAACATGACCTCATCGGCCCCGTCTCCCGCCGCGTGGCCGAGCACGGCTATTCGGACCAGATCCTCGAGCAGTCAGAGGCGTTCTACATCGTTCGGGTGGACCACTTCGACGTCGACATCACCGGCCACACCGTCGACGAGCAGCTCACGCTCCAGTCCCACCGCTGGTGGCCCGTTGCGGAACTCGCCGACACCGAGCTCTGGATCTGGCCCCGCTACCTGCTCGACCTCATCGACCTCGCCGACCGGCCGGGCGAGTGGCCCGTCGACTACGGTCACGAGACCGACGAATCAACGCTGGCGATCTGAGTCCGACCCAGTCTGACCCAGAGGTACGCCTACGGCTTCGGGATCTCGACCATCACGAGGGCGTTGATGCCCTCATCGCTGACAACGAAGAACGACTGCTCCGGGGGCAACTCGATGGAGACCCATCCGGTCGCGGACTTTCCGCTCCTCAGTTCCTGCATCTCGATGGGGACTTTTCCTGACCCGATGCCGGCGTAGTACTCGTTCTTGGCCAGGTCATACGCCGTGAAGTAGTCGGGCTTGATGAACATCGACCCCTCGGCGACGTCATAGCGCACCTCGAGGTTCAGATATTGGCGCCCGGTGGTCGGAGGCAGATCGCCCTGACCCGACCACTCATAGCGCAGCACCATGAAGGTGCCCTTCCCATAGAGCCCCTCCACCGGCACGCGCTGGCCGACGGCGGCCCGCTGCAGCGGGGCCGGCGTACCCTCTCGTGGCGTCAGCGTCGTCATCGGATCTCCCGGCCCGGCACCCCTCGAAGCCGGGTCACCGAGAGCCATCCGGATCGCGATGAAACCGCCGACCATCAGGGCGAGCGCCAGCAGCGCGCCCAGGATCAGCAGCGCGATCGGATAACGCCGCCGCGGCGGGGCGGGCGGTTTCTCGGGCACGATCAGCCGGTCCGCGGGGAAGTTGCGGTCACCCGGCAACACTTCGGGTTCGTCGCTCGGCACCAGTCGATCCTAGCCCGGAAGTCGGTCCTCACCGTTCAGCTCGTCCGCGTCGGCGATGCGGTAGGCGTACCCCTGCTCCGCCAGGAAACGCTGTCGGTGCTGGGCAAAATCGGCATCCACGGTGTCCCGGGCGACGACCGCATAGAACCGCGCGACCCGCCCATCCTTCGGACGCAGCAGCCGGCCAAGACGCTGGGCCTCCTCCTGGCGGGAGCCGAAAGCACCCGATACCTGGATCGCGACCTGGGCCGTCGGTAGGTCGACCGAGAAGTTCGCCACCTTCGACACCACCAGCAGATCGAGAGCCCCGGAGCGGAAGTCGGCGTACAGCTCCTCCCGCCGCTTCGTCGACGTCCCACCCTTGATCACCGGAGCGCCGAGGGCCTCCGCGATCTCATCGAGCTGATCGACGTACTGCCCGATCACCAACCGCGGCACACCCTCGTGCCGACGCACCAGGTCGAGCACCACCGCCGTTTTCGACTCGGCCGTCGCCGCCAGCCGATAGCGCACATCGGGATCGGCCAGGGCGTACGCCATCCGCTCGTCCGGCGTCAGCGTCACCCGCACCTCCACACAGTCCGCGGGCGCGATCCAGCCCTGGTTCTCGATGTCCTTCCACGGCGCATCGAACCGCTTCGGCCCGATCAGCGAGAAGACATCCCCCTCGCGGCCGTCCTCGCGTACGAGCGTCGCCGTCAGCCCCAACCGCCGTCGCGCCTGCAGCCCGGCAGTCATCCGGAAGACCGGCGCCGGCAACAGGTGCACCTCGTCATAGATCACGAGCCCCCAGTCGCGGGCGTCGAACAGCTCCAGGTGGGGATGGATCCCGTTCCGCTTGGTCGTCACGACCTGGTAGGTCGCGATCGTGACCGGACGGATTTCCTTGCGGGCGCCGGAATACTCGCCGATCTCGTCCGGCGTCAGAGCCGTACGCCGCAGCAGTTCGTCGCGCCACTGCCGCGCCGAGACTGTATTGGTGACCAGGATCAGCGTCGTCGACCGCGCCCGGGCCATCGCGGCCGCCCCGACCACGGTCTTGCCGGCGCCGCAGGGGAGCACGACCACGCCGGACCCCCCGTGCCAGAACGCATCGGCAGCCTGCTCCTGATAAGGCCGGAGCTCCCAGGCGGGCCGGTCGTCGCGAGCGTCCAGATCCAACGAGATCGCGTGCGCCTCGCCGTCGACATAGCCTGCGAGATCCTCCGCCGGCCAGCCGAGCTTGAGCAGGACCTGCTTGAGGTTCCCTCGCTCCGACGGATGCACGACCACGGTCTCGTCGTCGATCCGCGCGCCGACCAGCCCTTTCACCTTGGCCGAGCGCAGCACCTCGGTCAGCACGGGCTTGTCGGTCGACGTCAGGACGAGCCCCTGCGTCGGGTGCTTCTCGATCCGAAGGCGGCCATAGCGCGCCATCGTGTCGGCCACATCAACGAGCAGCGACGACGGCACCGGATAACGCGAATAGGTGATCAGCACATCCACGACCTGCTCGGCATCGTGCCCGGCCGCGCGCGCATTCCAGAGCCCCAGGGGCGTCAGCCGATAGGTATGAATATGCTCCGGCGCCCGCTCCAGCTCCGCGAACGGGGCGATGGCGATGCGGCACGCCTCCGCGTCGGGATGGTTCACCTCGAGCAGGAGGGTGCGATCGGATTGGACAACCAGCGGACCCATGGCGCCCGAGTCTAGGTCGCGGCCGGGCGTACGGCCGTCACGCGCGCGAGCGGCAGAACGAGCATGTCATCGCCGACGAGGCGGACGGTCCCGGCGGCGAGCTCGGTGGGTACGCCCACCCCGCGGCTCGCGACCCCATCCGCTGCCACATAGTCGACCTCGACGGTCTGCGCCTCCGCACAGGCGCGGGTCAGCGTCGTCAATGCGTCCTCGGTGGCCAGCGCCGACTCGTGGGCTTCGGCTCTGGTGCGCAGGATCGCAGCGATGCCGACGGCGTCGATCACCCGAGGGCGCGTCCGGCCCGGTGCCGGCGGTCGTCGCGGGGCAGGGGTCGCCAGCAGGTCGCCGGCCGCACCCTCGGCCGCCGGGGTCAGGCCGAGCTCCCTGAGGAGCGCGACCATGTCGGCCGGGTCGGCGTCGGCGACCAGGGTTTCGGGACCCGCGCGGCGTACGCCCAACTCCTCCGCCGCCGGGTGCGCCAACACCGTCTCCAGTCGCGCCGGATCATCGATCCGCACATAGGAGCGCGCCGCGCCGACCCGGACTGTCCCGTGCAGGCGGGCGATGTCGGCAACGAGAAAGCGCAGCGGCTGGGGGATGCCCGTGCTCGAGTGCCTTTCCAGCCACTCCTCGATCGTCTGCGCGCTCCAGCCCGCCTCGAACGCCCGCGCCACCGATCCCGCATGGAAGCGGAACACCCCGCCCCCGCCCCTCGACTCGACATCGGCGAGCAGGGCCAGCGCGGCTGCGGTCGGCCGGTCCAGCGGCCCGGTCGCGATCGCGGTGAGATCGGCCTGCAGCACCAACCGGTCGATGAACGCGGGGAATCGGGCTGCGATGTCATCGGGCAGGGTCCCTTCGAGGGCCTGCACCAACGACGACACCTGCTCGAAGGCGGTCAGACCCAGCCATCCGGCCTCGGTCAGCACGGCCTCGACGAGATCCTCGGGCTTGCCGGCCCGCGTGATTGCCGGACGCTGCCACGCGGCCAGCTCTGCCAGGCGCTCGGCATCGACCGAGAGCCCCGGGGCCAGCGGTGCCAGCACGGCCGCCCGCACCATCGCGGCCCAGCCGGGTTCGGCGTCCGGGCCGAGCGGCCGCCCTGACTCGGTGCGGGCCAGGGCGGGCCAGCGCGGGCCGGCGTACCAGTCCCGCACCACTCGCACCCAGCGTTCGTCCGGCCCCAGTGCGAGCCAGCGCTCGAACGCGTCGGTCGGCACGATCGCCGGCCCGGTCGTGACGATCAGGCCCGCCGCGCGGGCTACCTCGAGTGCGAATCCCACCCGCTCCGGCGACGCCCCGACCGCGCGGGCGAGCGTGGTTAGGTCGCGGGCGGCGAGGCCGCCGGTGCGCAGGGGCGCGGGCGTACGCCGGGTGAGCTCGTCGAGAATGCCCTCGAGCTGGTGGACGAATTCGTACGCCGAACCGATCGCAGCCGAATCGACGATCCGGGCCGGGCGTCGGCCTGCGGGGAGCGGCGAGGGCTCGGCGACCGATGCGGCCGCGAACCCGCCCCTCAGCCGGAGCGCCACCTCGCGCGGCAACTCGACGGTGTGGGCGTCGCGGGCGCGCAGGAGTCCGCGGGCCAGAAGGTGATCGATCGGGGTCACCGGGTCGGTGACGACCCGATCGGCATTGCGCACCGCCCCCGTCGGCGGGCCCCACATCAGTTTGGTCACCACGGCCATCGCCGCGTCCGGCAGGCCCGTGAGGGCGTGGTCGATGGCGTCGGGATCGAGCGGGTACGCCGACGGCTCGGCCAGCCCACCCGGATGGGGGCCGAAGCTGCGGCTCAGCCCGTCGACCGCCCGGATCGAGCCCGGGGCGGGCGCCCAGGTGAGGGCGAGGTCCGTCAGCCGGTCCAGCGATTCCCGGGCGTCGAAGCCGACCAGATCTGCCACCTGTTGCGACGTGGGTTCGGGCAGTGCGGCCACGGCCTCGGCGACGGTGAGGTCGCGACGGTTCAACGAATCGAGGGCTCGGCGTACCGACTGGGGCGCAGCCGCACGCGTCGCCAGATCGGCGAGATCACTCGGCGGGGGCACGGCCAGATCAGCACGCGCGGTCAGGAGAGCGGTAAGTCGTTCGGCCGAAAACTCCCGGAGCGCGTCGGTGAGATCCCGCATCAGTCCCAGCCGGAGGCGCGGCGCGGGAAATCGGGTCGGTCACCCGCCGCGATCGCCTGCCACACGATCAGGAACACGGCGATGAGGACCATCCAGCAGATCGCAGTGCTGACCGCATAGACCAGGTCGGCGAATGCCAGCACATCGACCGGGTTCATCAACAACCCCGCCACGATCGTCGTGACCAGGGCTCCCGTGGCCACGAGGAACGTGTTGCGGATCCAGTGCCGGCGATAACCGATCCGGCCCGAGGTGACGAACGCGAGAATGAACATCAGCGGCGACAGGAAGCCGAAGAACGGCACCGCCATCGCCAGGCCGCCGATCAACAGCGTCATGAAGACGGGCAGGCTCACCGCATTGAAGACCGTGCCGAACGCGACACTCGGCTCGCGGTGCTGGCCCCCGTCCGGCAGCCACTCCGGCTGAGTGGCAGGAACGGGGCCCGCGCCGGGCACGGGACCTGTGCCGGGAACGGGACCGGGGGGCGGAGCCGGCGTACCCGCAAGGAGAATCGGCAACCGCGGATCCGGCTGCTGCGGACCGACGGGATTGCCGTTCGGCGGGGCCCACTGGGCCGGGTCGTCGCCCTGCACGTGGTAGTGGTGCACCATGCTCCAGGCGGAATCAATCTCGGTCATGGTGCTGCGCACGACGTCGTAGGGCTCGTTGGGATCCCGCTCGGGGCCGGGCGGTGGGCCGTAGGTGGCGAGTTCACGCAGCTTTTCGGCCTGATCGAACCGTGGCCGCTCCGCAGGAGCCTGCGCCGACGGCGTCGGTCGAGGTGGTGCGACCGACAGCGCGGGAACCTCCGGGGAGGCAAAAGATCCCGGTCGCGCGACCGGTGCATATTCGGGGCCGTCCTCCCACGTAGCCATGGAGTAATCCTAGACGCGACCGCTGGGTTGCCCCGCTAGGATGGGTGCGGGCCCCGGGGCATTGGTCACGGGGTTTCTTGTTCGCTGGAAACTCTGAGAAAAGAGTGAGGTCGTCGTGCCTGTTGGCAAGGTCCGCTTCTATGACGCGGAAAAAGGTTTCGGTTTCCTGGTCAAGGAGGGCGGGGGCGATGTCTATGTGCGCGCCAACGCGCTGCCGGCCGGCGTGACCACGCTGAAGCCGGGCCAGAAGGTCGAGTTCGGGGTGATCGACGGCCGCAAGGGTGAGCAGGCGCTGTCGGTGACCATTCTCGACTCGCCGCCCTCGCTGTCGAAGGCCGCTCGCAAGAAGCCCGAACAGCTCGCCGTCCTCACCGAGGACCTCATCAAGCTGCTCGACGGGATCGGCGCCGGCTATCGCCGCGGTCGTCATCCCGACCCGAAGCATGCCCACAAGATCGCCGAGCTGTTGCGCGCAGTGGCAGACGAACTGGACCTGTGACGGGTGGATCCGCAGAATGACTGAAATGACCGAGCAGAAGATTCGTCGGCCGCGCCCGCCCAAGCTCGACCCGGCCTGCGCCGAAGCCGTAGACCTCGCGCGTGAGGCCGCGCTCGATGCTGCCTCGGTCACCCAGACCGTCGGCGACCACCTCGGCGTGGTCGCCGAGGGCGATCGGGTGGTCACGCACTATTTCGCGTCCACCCATCCCGGCTATCGCGGCTGGCGCTGGGCCGTCACCGTCGTGCGGGCCTCCCGCGCCAAGAAGGTCACGGTCGACGAAGTCGTGCTCATCCCCGGCGATGACTCGCTTGTCGCGCCCGACTGGGTGCCGTGGGCCGACCGCATCGAAGCCGGCGACGTCGCCCCCGGCATCCTCATGCCGACGCCTGACGACGACCCGCGGTTGGAGCCGGGTTATACGGCGGGGGAGTACGCCGCAGACCTCGAGCCCGCCGAAGCCTCCGCCATGCGCGCCGTGGTCGCCGAGCTCGGCCTCGGCCGGGAACGGGTGTTGTCGGCCTTCGGTCGCGACGAGGCCGCCGAGCGCTGGCTCGACTCCGACGGTGGCCCCGACAACGACATGACCCGACAGGCCCCGGGGCAGTGCTCGACGTGTGGCTATTTCCTGCGCCTCACCGGCAGCATGGGCGTCCTCTTCGGCGCCTGCGCCAATCAATATTCGCCGTCCGATGCCCACGTCGTCTCCATCGATCATGGCTGTGGCGGCCACTCCGACGTCGCCGCCCCGGAGCGCACCGCCGAGCTGCCCACGCCCATCTGGGACACGATCAACGTGGAAGAAAGCCTGTTCGACTGAGTTGAATTGCGCGGCTTCGCCGCGCGAACGGTCGCGCTGTGCTCCCTCGCTTCGTCGACTCCACTGCGGTGGCTGACGCCGCCCTCCGTTCACCTGGGTTAGCGGCGCTATGTAATTGCGTCCCGTCCGGAAGCAGGGGCCCGTTGTTCGTCATGGCCGAGATCTCCTCCACTCTCCGACGTCAGGGACACCCCCACATCGGGAGCATCTCCTGACATCGGAGCCACCCCCTGAGGGTCACCTCCTGAGGGTCGCCTCCCGACGGGGCGGTCCCGGCGCGGGTTCTGGGCCGGCACTCGACACGCCGACGGGCTGAGCGCATCGCGCCGGATGGCACGACCTCGCATCCGACACCGCGCGTCCGAGGCGAAGTCGTGCCCTGTGGCACGTCGTCCGGGGGGTCCCCGGTGTGTCGGAGCCGATCAGCGACGGCAGTGCTGGTCCGAGCGGGCAGGTATGGGGCGGAAGTCTCCCCTTTGTGGGTGTGGGACGGGACGCTCCCCGCGTACTGAAACACCATCACCCGCCGCGAGACACCCAGGCCTGTCACCAGACGCCTGCTCAAGCAGACGTCTCGATGAACTCCGAGGTGTCTCGACCCGGGGGGAGACAGCGTTCCGGGGATCGGCCTCAGTGACGGACGCCGGCGGAGGCCGAATAGGTTTCCGCCATGGCACTTGACACCCCTGCGCGCCCGGTGGGCGGCAGCGCCGTGGACCGTTGGTTCCACATCTCCGAACGTGGCTCGAACGTCTCGCGCGAAGTGCGCGGTGGGCTGGTCACGTTCTTCACGATGGCGTACATCATCGCCCTCAATCCGCTGATCATCGGCACGGTTCCCGACAAAACCGGTCACCTCATCTCCGGCCTTCCGGCCACGCCCGAGAATGTCGGCCCCACGATCGCGATGGTGGCGGCCGCGACTGCGCTGATCGCCGGCATCATGACGATCCTCATGGGCGTCCTCGGCCGCTTTCCGCTCGGCCTCGCCGCGGGCCTCGGGCTGAATGCCCTGCTCGCGTACGTCATCGCCCCCATGATGACCTGGCCCCAGGCGATGGGCCTGGTGGTCTGGGAAGGCGTACTCATCACCATCCTCGTTCTCACCGGCTTCCGGACCGCGGTTTTCCGGGCGGTACCGCGCTCGCTGCGCGCGGGCATCGCCGTCGGCATCGGCCTGTTCATCGCGTTCGTCGGTCTGCTCGACGCGGGCATCGTCCGCAAGCCCGCGGCCGGGCCGCCCGTGGAATTCGGCATCAGCGGTTCGCTGCTCGGCTGGCCCATGGCCATCTTCGTGATCGGCCTGGCGATCGCGGCGATTCTGTACGCCCGCCGCGTGCCGGGCGCGCTGCTCATTGCGATCGGTGGGGCGACCCTGCTGGCGATCATCGTCGAGGCGGTGCTCAAGCTCGGTGCGATGACCGATGCCACGGGTGAGGTCGTCAACCCCACGGGCTGGAAACTCAACGTCCCCGAGATCGACAACATCATCGCGTTGCCCGACCTCTCGCTGCTCGGGCGCGTCGACCCGATCGGCGGGTTCACCGCCAACGGCGTCGGCTTCGGAGCGATCCTGATGATCGTCCTGCTGATCTTCTCGCTGCTGCTCGCCGACTTCTTCGACACGATGGGCACGGTCGTTGCGGTCGGTGCCGAAGGCAAGCTGCTGGACGACAACGGCAACCCCCAGCACCTCACCCCGATCCTGCTCGTCGACTCGGCCGCCGCGATCGCCGGTGGCCTGGGTTCGACGTCGTCCAACACGTCCTTCGTCGAGTCCGCCGCGGGTGTCGGTGAGGGTGCCCGGACCGGTCTGGCCTCGGTCGTGACCGGTGCCGCGTTCCTCGCCGCGGTGTTCCTCGCCCCGCTGGTCAATGTGGTGCCGTCCGAGGCGGCGACACCGGTCCTGGTGTTCGTCGGTTTCCTGATGATGAGCCAGGTCACGGCCGTGGACTGGGACGAGATCGAGGACGGCCTGCCCGCCTTCCTGACCATCGCTCTCATGCCGTTCGCGTTCTCCATCACCGTCGGGATCGGCGCCGGCTTCATCACCTATGTCGTGCTGAAGGTCGCCCGCGGCAAGGCGACGAAGGTCCATCCGCTGATGTATGTCGTAGCGGCCCTCTTCGTCATCTATTTCGTCCAGGGCCTGATCGGACAGCTGGTCGGCTGACGCACCGAATCTGTCTCTGGTGGCCTCCTGGGCCGGGTCTTATAATCACGGTATGACCGTGCAAAATAACGAGGCCAGCAGACTCGCCGTCGTGATCGCCCTTCGTGACGATGCTCGATTGGTGGCCAATCGACTGAGCCACGTCTGGGAGCAGGCGCGCACCCGCGACCACTGAACCTCCGAGGATGCGCTCGTGGCCTACCGCGTTGCCGAGGCGCGCTGGCAGGGCCTCAACGAGGCGGTCCGGGCGATGGAGCTCCTGCCCAATCGGTGACCTCCCGCCGGGTCTGGCGTACCCCGGTCTCGCCTATGTCAAGATTGACATGTATTTGGTGTCATGGTTAGCTCGCTCGCGTGAGCTACCCCGCAGAGTTGCGCAGGGCCGGTCAGGTCCTCTTCGGTGAAGACCTCCTGACGGCGTTCGGTCACGTCTCTGTGCGCGACGGTGACCACCTGGTCATCACCCCGCCGACACCGCTCGCTGATCTCGATCCGGACGCATGCCGGGAACTCGCCCTCGATGCGACGGAACTCCCGCCGGGGATCCCGCTCGAGGCCTGGCTCCACCTCGCGATCTATCGTGCGCGCCCCGACGTGGGTGCCATCTGTCGGGCACAGCCCGAGGTCGCCACCGCGCTCGGCTCCACCGATCAGCTCATCGTCCCGCTGCACGGTCAGGGCGCGTTCTGCGGTTCGCGCGTCCCCGTCTTCCCCGAGGCCCAGCTGGTACGCGACCGCGAGCGCGGCGAACGTCTCGCCGCGGCTCTCGGTCAGGGCACCGCGCTCATCATGTGCGGCAACGGCGCGGTCACCGTCGGCCCGGACATCGGCCGCGCCACCGCTCTCATGTGGGTGCTGGAGATGTCGGCCCGCATGAACTCCGCGGCTGCCGCCGCCGGCACCCGCATTCCGCTCTCCGATGCCGACCAGGCGGCCTGGCGCGACGTCGCCGACGAGCTCCTGGGGCGCATCTGGACCCATCTCGCCACGCAGCACGCCGACTGACCCCCGATCTTGCGCAAAGGAGCATCATGATCACCCTCACCGACCTGGCGTACGTCCGTATCGGCACCCAGGACCTCGACACCCAGGCCGAATTCGCCCAGCGCATCGTCGGCCTCGAACTCGTCGAGAAGACCGCCGACACGGCGTACTTCCGCGCCGACAACCGCCGGCACTGCGTCCAGTTCGTGACCGGTGAACCGCGCAGCCTGTCCAGCGCCTTTACCGTTGCGGACGGCGATCTCCCGGCGGCAGCCGACTACCTGACCGGCCAGGGGATCGAGGTTCATCAGGGCACGGCCGACGAGTGCGCCGAGCGCCATGTGAAGGAGTTCATCTCCTTCCGCGACACGGGCAACAACGTCGTCGAGCTGGTCTCGGGCCAGACCCACTACGAATCCCGGCCCGTCCGCTTCGCTCGCCCGGCCGGTATCACCGAGTTCGGTCACCTGGGGCTCGAGGCGCCCGATGTGGTCGAGGCCCAGAAGTTCTGGTGCGGCCACTTCAACATCCAGGTCTCCGACTGGATCGGCACCAAGGCCTGCCTCATGCGCTTCGACCCGGTGCACCACAAGCTCGCGGTGTTCGACGACAACACCGGCCTGGGTCACGTGAACTTCCAGGTCGAGTCGATCGACGACATCATGCGCAACTATCACTTCCTGCAATATCACGGCGTCGAGATCGTCATGGGCCCCGGCCGCCACCCACAGTCGACCGCGGTCTTCCTCTATTTCCACGGGCCCGAGGACGTGACCTGGGAATACTCCTTCGGCGTCCGCCGCATCCCCGAGGACTCGGGCTGGGTGCCGCGGCACTTCGATGTGTCCCAGCCCGACTTCATCGACATGTGGAAGGGTGGCCTCGCCGGCGCCGGGCCCAAGTGGTCCGAGCGCACGCTCTGACCCACCCCCCCCGTGTGACAGGAGGACGATGAGCCTCAAGTACGCCGTTCTCGGCGTTCTCGATGCCCGCTCCATGACCGGCTATGAGCTCAGTCAATTCCTCGACGGCTCCACCGGCTGGCTCTGGGCGGCCAACCACAGCCAGATCTACCCCCTGCTCGGCCGAATGGTCGAGCAGGGGCTCGTCGTCGGAGTCGACGACGCGCGCGGCGAGCAGCGCCGGACGACCTACACCCTGACCGACGCCGGTCGCGAGGACCTGCTCGGCTGGGTTGCGGGCATCCACCCGCCCGGCCGCGACAACGACGCCTTCGCGCTGCAGGCGGTCTTCCTCGACATGGTGCCGGGGTCGTCGGCTGCGCAGGTCCTGCGGGAGTACGCCCACCGCCAGCGCGCGGCGGCCGACCTGGCCCGGCAGCACGCCGACCAGCTGGCCGCGGGGGAGACTCCGCTGATCCGGGAACGGCTCCAGGTCCGCCCCACCACCGAGCACGAGGCCATCACCCGGCTCAAGGCCACGGTCTTCGCCGGCCAGGCGGCCGTGGCGACCGCCCGGGCGGAGTGGGCCGAAGCGATGCTGGTCGCGTTGGCCGAGGTCGGCCGGCTGCACATGGACGCCTGACCAGCCGCTGCCCGCTTCGGGGTGGAACACGTGCGCGGCCCCCGACCGTGTCTCGCTAAAGTGCCCGCCATGTTCTCCAAAGTTCTGGTCGCCAACCGTGGCGAGATCGCCGTCCGTGCCTTCCGCGCCGCCACCGAGTTGGGGGCCCGGACCGTCGCCGTGTTCCCGCGCGAGGATCGCAATGCCGAGCACCGCATCAAGGCCGACGAGGCCTATCGGATCGGTGAGGAGGGCCACCCGGTCCGCGCCTATCTCGACATCGACGAGATCATCCGCGTCGCCAAGGAGTCCGGGGCCGACGCGGTCTATCCGGGATATGGCTTCCTGTCGGAGAACCCCGACCTCGCCGAGGCGTGCGCGCAGAACGGGCTGACCTTCATCGGCCCGCCGGCGAACGTGCTCGAGATGGCCGGCAACAAGGTGTCCGCGCTGGCCTCCGCCCGCGCTGCAGGCGTACCCACCCTGAAATCCACCCCGCCCAGCCGCGACGTCGACGCCCTCATCGCCGGTGCCAATGAGATCGGCTTCCCGGTCTTCGTGAAGGCAGTCGCCGGTGGCGGCGGTCGTGGCATGCGCCGCGTCGACTCGGCCGACAAGCTCCCCGAGGCGCTCGGCGCGGCGATGCGCGAGGCCGAGGGCGCCTTCGGTGACCCGACCATGTTCATCGAGCAGGCCGTGATGCGCCCGCGCCACATCGAGGTGCAGATCCTGGCCGACACCCAGGGCAATGTCATGCACCTCTTCGAGCGCGACTGCTCGATCCAGCGGCGCCACCAGAAGGTCGTCGAGATCGCCCCCGCGCCGAACATCTCCGAGGAACTCCGCGCGCAGCTGTGTGCCGATGCGGTGAAGTTCGCCGAGTCGATCAACTATTCGTGCGCCGGCACCGTCGAGTTCCTCCTCGAGACCGAGGGCGAGCGCGCCGGCCAGCACGTGTTCATCGAGATGAACCCGCGCATCCAGGTCGAGCACACCGTCACCGAGGAGATCACCGACGTCGACCTCGTGCAGGCCCAGATGCGGATCGCCTCGGGCGAATCGCTCGCCGACCTCGGCCTGTCCCAGGACGACCTGGAGATCCGCGGTGCGGCCCTGCAGTGCCGCATCACCACGGAGGATCCCTCCAACGGCTTCCGCCCCGATACGGGCATCATTTCCGGCTATCGCTCGGCCGGCGGGGCGGGCGTACGCCTGGACGGCGGCACCGTCGCCACCGGCGTCGAGATCAACCCCCACTTCGACTCGCTGCTGGTCAAGCTCACCACCCGCGGCCGGGATTTCGCGCTCGCGGTGGCCCGGGCTCGCCGCGCGCTGGTCGAGTTCCGCGTGCGCGGTGTCGCGACGAACGTGCCGTTCCTGCAGGCCGTGCTCGCCGATCCCGCGTTCATCGCCGGTGACCTCTCGACGTCGTTCATCGACGAGCGCCCCGAGCTGCTCACGATGCGTACCCCCGGCGACCGCGGCACCCGCGTCCTCAACTGGCTCGCCGATGTGACCGTGAACAAGCCCCACGGCGTCCGGCCGATCCATACCAATCCGGTCGAGAAGCTCCCGACGGTCGACCTGACCGTGCCCGTACTCGACGGTTCGCGACAGCGGCTGGAAGCCCTCGGCCCGGAGAAGTTCGCCGCCGAGCTCCGCGCGGCCAAGCACGTCGAGGTCACCGACACGACGTTCCGCGATGCGCATCAGTCGCTCCTCGCAACCCGGGTCCGCACCAAGGACCTGCTGGAGGCCGCGCCCGTCATGGCGCGCATGCTGCCCGGCCTGTTCTCGGTCGAGTGCTGGGGCGGCGCGACCTATGACGTCGCGCTGCGCTTCCTCGCCGAGGATCCGTGGGAGCGTCTCGGGGCCCTCCGAGAGGCCATGCCCGGGCATTCGCTGCAGATGCTGCTGCGCGGGCGCAATACGGTCGGCTACACGCCCTATCCCACCGAGGTCACCCGCGCGTTCGTCGCCGAGGCCGACCGCGTCGGCATCGACATCTTCCGCGTGTTCGACGCCCTCAACGATGTCGAGCAGATGCGCCCGGCGATCGAGGCCGTGCGCGAGACCAACCGGTCGGTCGCCGAGGTTGCGCTGGTCTACACCTCCGACCTCAACAACCCGGGCGAGAAGATCTACACGCTCGACTACTACCTGCGTCTGGCCGAGAAGATCGTCGACGCCGGCGCGCACGTGCTGTGCGTGAAGGACATGGCGGGGCTCCTGCGCCCGTATGCCGCCAAGCGCCTCATCACCGCCCTCCGCGAGCGCTTCGATCTGCCCGTGCACCTGCACACCCACGACACGTCCGGCGGCCAGCTCGCCACGCTGATCGCGGCCATCGAGGCCGGGGTCGACGCAGTCGATGTGGCGTCCGCGTCCATGGGCGGCAACACCAGCCAGGTCCCGGCGTCCGCGCTCGTTGCCGCGCTGGAGCACCAGGAGCGGGAGACCAGACTCACCGCCCCCGGCAACCAGGCGTACGCCGGCAACGACCTGCGTGCCGTCATGGACCTGGAGCCCTACTGGGAGACCGTGCGCTCGGCATACAAGCCGTTCGAAGCCGGCCTGCAGTCGCCGACCGGTCGCGTCTATGACCATGAGATCCCCGGCGGGCAGCTCTCCAACCTGCGCGTCCAGGCGATCGCGCTCGGGCTGGGGGAGCGGTTCGAGGAGATCGAGCGGATGTACGCCGCAGCGGACAAGATCCTGGGCCGTCCGACGAAGGTGACCCCGAGCTCGAAGGTCGTGGGCGACCTCGCGCTGCACCTCGTTGCCGTGAACGCCGACCCGGCCGACTTCGAGTCCAACCCCGGCAGCTATGACATCCCCGACTCGGTCATCGGTTTCCTGGGCGGCGAACTCGGGGACCCGGCCGGCGGTTGGCCCGAGCCGTTCCGCACGAAGGCGCTCGGCGGCCGCAAGTCGCCGGCGCGCGAAGTCGAGGTGCCGGCCGAGGACCTGCCGAAGCTCGCCGAGGCCGGCCGCGAGCGCCAGGAGACGCTCAACAAGCTCCTGTTCCCCGGGCCGACCAAAGACTTCAGTACCAATCGCGCGACCTATGGGGACCTATCGAGCGTGCCGACGCTCGAATATCTCTATGGCCTCGAGTCGGACACCGAGCACGCCGTGCGCCTCGGCCAGGGCGTGACGCTGCTCGTCGCGCTGCAGTCGATCGGCGATGCGGATGCCAAGGGCATGCGGACCGTGATGACCACTCTCAACGGTCAGCTCCGCCCGGTGCGCGTCCGCGACCGGTCGATCAAGGTCGAGAGCGTGGCCGCCGAGCGGGCCGACACCTCGCAGCCGGGCCAGGTCGCGGCCCCGTTCGCGGGCGCTGTCTCCGTGACCGTCCAGCCCGGCGACACGGTCAGGGCCGGCGACACCGTCGCAACCATCGAGGCCATGAAGATGGAAGCGTCGATCACGACCTCCGTGGCCGGCACCGTCGAGCGCGTCGCGCTGCGCGGGGTGCAGTCCGTCGAGGGCGGCGATCTCGTGCTGGTGATCAAGCCCGCCTGAGCGGAAGACGCCCTGTGGGCGTGCTGCGTCAGTGATGCTCGGTAAGTGCCCCGCCTGACGGGGCACTTACCGAGCGCCCGACGATCACCCGTGTCAGGGGCGTTCGGCCAGCGCCGCCGAGAGTTCCGTGGCGGTCTCGGCCCCGCGCCCGGCCGGGATGACGGCCCAGTCGCCGCGGCGCACGGCGCGCAGCTCGCGGTGGCGATGGAAGAAGACCTCGGGATCACCCGGCACGAGCACCAGCGACGACCGGACGCGACCCCTCGCGTCGGTGTCGGTGCGGGGTTCGAGGCCGATGAGTTCCTGCCACGACACCCGCGTACCGATGCGATGGAATCGCGTGATGTGCAGGCCCTCGGTCGACATCGTGATGGTGCGGGCCAGCTGGGTGGGCCCCCCGAAGAAGGTCAGCCCCACGGCTGCCACGGTCAGGGCCACCAGGGCATAGATGCCGTGGCCGATGTTCACCGACCAGAGCATGAACAGGCCGACGACCAGCGCCACCACACCCCACTGCACCCCTGCCCGGAGTCGCGACCACCCTCGGGTGGTGACAGTCCGGCCGACGGTGACGAGATGAGGTGCGGGCACGGTCCGAGACTAGCCCAGCTGCGCCCAGTGGAAGGCGACCACATCGGGTGCTGCGCGACCGTTCCGCTCGGCCTCGATTGCCCAGTCCGGGAGCCGGGCCAGGAATTCCGCGAGCGTACGCGCGATCTGCGCGTGGCCCGGATCGTCGATGGTGGCGGCAGCGATCAGATCGGCGTGCTGGCGCAGGGCGGTGCAGGGCAGATAGCCCACCGACACCCCGGGTGCGGGGGTGAGTGCCAGGCGGGCGGGGGAGCGGAGGATGCGGCCGAGGGCGGCGTCAGTGGGTACGCCACCCAGCGACAGCGCGAAGTCGAAGTCGGCGATCGCTCTGGCGTCCAGGGCCAGACCGAGCGACCCCCACGCGCGGCGGCCCACCAGGTGGTCGAGGATCTGCCAGCCGACGCCGGCGCGCTCCGGGGCGGCGTGGTGTCCGGACAGCAGCGTGTCGAGGTCCGCTGAGGTCGGGGAGCCGGGGGGCTGGGGCGTACCCGGCCGGGCGAAGAGGCGGGCCAGGAACCCCTGCGGTGGCGCGGGCGGTGGAATCAGGACGGCAGCCTCGGCCTCGGCCCAGGCCCGTGTCGCGGCATCGGCACCGATGAGGTCGCGCACCTCGTTGATGCTGATCGCGTGGAGCCGCAGAAACGCGGGAGCGGGCTCCGGCATGGTCGCTGCCATGCATCCCACGCTAACGAGCGGCTCCGGTGAAGACCATAGGCTGGCCGCGTGAATCCTCGAATCCGTCGCCTGATCGTCTCCGGTGTCCTCGTGGCACTGGTGGTCATCGTGATCGTCGCGGCCCTTTTGAGTTCCTGATCCGTGGACGGCCTCGCTAGGCTGCAGGCATTCTTTGCGGAAAGACAGACATGACAGCATCCCCCGCCGGCCCCCGGCCTCCTCGGCTGCGGCGCCGGCGCATCCGCGCCCGACTGGGTGTGCTGGCTGCAGCGCCGTTGCTGGCGTACGCCGCACTGACCGCGGGGCCCGCGTACGCCGAGCCGGTCACCTCCGGAGTGGCGTTCACCATCGGCGATCCGCGGATCACGGAGTCGTCGGGGCTGGCGGCGGATACGGACAACAACGTCTTCTGGACCGTCAACGACTCCGGTGACCGCGGCATCGTCTATGCCGTCGGGCCCGAGGGGCGGACGCGCGGCACGGTGGAGTTCTCGGCCACGCCGCAGGACGTGGAGGCGGTGGCGTACGCCAACGGCCGCCTCTATGTCGCCGACATCGGTGACAATGCGCGGAACCGCGAGAGCGTCACGATCTATGCGATCGCCTCGCCGACACCGGGCCGGGATGTGGGGGAGGACTTCACGGCCTATCAGTTCGTCTATCCCGATGGGCCGCGTGATGCGGAGGCCATCCTGGTGGACGCCGCCGGTCGGATCCGCATCGTTTCCAAGGAAGCCCAGGGCGGGATCTATCTCGCACCCCGCCAACTGAGCACCTCCGCGCCCAACCGACTCGAGCGGGTCGCCGACGCCAAGGCGTTCGTCACCGACGGGACCGTGCTGCCCGACGGGCGCTTCGTGGTGCGCACCTATGTCGCCGTCGAGATCCTCGATCGCGATCTCTATTCACCCGTCGCCCGGGGGACCCTGCCCTTCCAACTGCAAGGGGAATCCCTCACGGTGAGCCTGTCCGGCAGCGCCCTGCTCGTCGGGTCCGAGGGCCAGCAGTCCGCTGTGTTGCGGGTCCCGATCCCGGAAGAACTGGCCGTCGTCCCCAACGGTGGAGAGACGCCGCCCCCGAGCCCGGACCCCACGCCCGAACCGACCCCCGAGCCCGCGCCCGGTGTCGGCGCCAGCATCAACCGCACGGGCACACTCATCGCCATCGGAATGGCGGTCCTGTTGTCGATCCTGGCCGGCGCGGTCGTATTCCTCCGCGATCGGAACGTGCCCGCCCTCCCGCCGCCGTCCGCGCGTCGGGGCTGGGAGGAGTCCGACGCGGCGGGTACGCCGGAGGCGGCCAGGCCGGAAGAGGGTACGCCTGAGGCCGAGTCCCCGACCGAGCCGGGCTCACCTCAGGAAGGGGACATTCGCACCGTCCTGCGGGATCCGAATGGGAAGGCGCGTGACCCCTGGCAGTGGGCCGCGGAGCCGATGTCGAGGGACGACTCGTCCAGGAGCGGCGACTCAGGGTCCGGTACGCCCGACGACTCGACGCGGCCGAGGGAGCACCTGGCCGAGGATGAGGGATTCGACTGGGACGAATCGGCGCGGCAGTTCGGCGACAAGGACCGACGCGACTAGGAGTCGACAGCGGGAGCTGAAGGCCGAGACGGAGGTCAGGGAGCCTTGGTGACCTTCGGCAGGAGCCAATCGATGCAGTGGGTGAGAGCGGCGATGTCGTCGGGGTCGATCGCCGGGAACATGCCGATGCGCAGCTGATTGCGGCCGAGCTTGCGATAGGGCTCGACATCGACGATGCCGTTGGCCCGCAGGTGGGCGGCCAGCGCCTTCGCATCCACCCGGTCGTCGAAGTCGATCGTCGCGACCACGGTGGAGCGCAGGTCAGGTTCCGAGACGAAGGGCTGGGCGAGCTCGTGGGCCAGGGCCCAGCGATAGATCCGCACGGACGAGGCCCGGCTGCGGCGCGTGGCAAAGTCCATCCCGCCGTTCTCGAGCACCCAGCTGAGCTGTTCGGCCATCAGGAAGAGCGTGACCAGCGCGGGGGTGTTGAGGGTCTGGTCCTTGAGCGAGTTGTCGTGGGCGACCTTGAGGCTCAGGATCTCCGGAATCCAACGACCGGAGGCCGCGATGCGCTCCATCCGCTCGATCGCCCGCGGTGACAGGAACGCGAACCACAGACCGCCGTCGGAGGCGAACCCCTTCTGCGGCGCGAAGTAATACACATCTGTCTCGGCCAGATCGACGTCGACGCCACCGGCCGCCGACGTCCCGTCGATGATGACGAGGGCATCCTCGCCGCCGACCCGGTGGACGGGAGCGAGCGCGCCGGTCGACGTCTCGTTGTGGGCCCAGGCGTACACATCGACGCCGTCGGTCTCCTCCGGCAGCCGGACCGAACCGGGATCGGTCGCGAACACAGCCGGTTCGCCGAGATGGGGTGCCGCTTCGGTCGCCTTCGCGAACTTCCCGGAGAACTCACCGAACACGCCATGCGCCGAGCGCTGCTCGATCAGCGAGAAGGTCGCGAGATCCCAGAAGAGAGTCGAACCGCCGTTGCCGAGGACGACCTCATAGCCGTCCGGGGCCCCATAGAGCGTCGAGAGTCCGGAGCGCACGCGATGGACGAGGTCCTTGACCGGCGCCTGGCGGTGGGAGGTGCCCAACAACAGGGGAGCGGAGTCGACCAGGCTGTCGAGAGCTGTGGGGCGTACCTTGGCCGGACCGCAGCCGAACCGGCCGTCCCGGGGCAGCAGGAATGGGGGAATCTCAACGGCCATGGCGTCATCCTTTCACGCGAGGCAGAGTGGCAGGCATGAACCGAGACGAGCTGGCAGCGGCCCGGGTCGACTACGACCGTTATGAGCTGCTCGAATCCGAATCCCCCGACGATCCGATGGTCCTGTTCGACGACTGGCTGACGGCAGCGCTGGCTGCGGGGGCGGCCGGGGAAGTGCAGGAGCCGACAGCCATGACGCTGGCCACCGTGGTGAGTACGCCGACGGGTCCCCGGCCTGCGGCACGCGTGGTGCTGCTGAAGGACGTGGAGCCCGAGGGGTTCACGTTCTATACGAACTACGGCTCCGACAAGGGCGAAGAACTGGCTGCGAATCCGGCCGCCGCAGCCACGTTCTGGTGGCCCGCGCTGTATCGCCAGGTGCGCATCACCGGCACGACCACGAAGGTCGATCGGGCTGCCTCCGAGGCCTATTTCGCGGTCCGGCCCCGCGGTTCCCAGATCGGCGCCTGGTCGTCGAACCAGTCCCGTCCGGTCGAGTCGGCGGAGGCGCTGGCCGAGGCGTACGCGGCGCGCGAGGCCGAGTTCGGCGACGGCACCATCCCGTGCCCACCCCACTGGGGCGGCTACCGCCTGGCGCCCGATGCCATCGAGTTCTGGCAGGGGCGACCGTCGCGGATGCACGACCGGTTGAGCTACCGCCGGACCGGAACCGGGTGGGAGAGGACGAGGCTCTCGCCCTGACAACCCGGCCGGCGGGCTAGGTTGGAAGCCCCGAGCCCCACCCGCGGAGGATCCGATGCCCTTTATCACCGACGACGAAATCCACTCCCAGCCCGACTGCTGGCAGATGGCCGGCGACCTGCTGGGCGACGTACAGGGACTGCTGCCCCGCGACGGCGAGAAGGTGGCCTTCGTCGGCACCGGCACGGCGTGGTTCATGGCCCAGGCGATGGCCTCGCTGCGCGAGGGCGCCGGGATGGGAGAGTCGGATGCCCACCTGGCATCGGAGATGCCGCGCAGCCGGCGCTATGACCGCGTGGTCGTGCTGACCCGATCGGGTCTCACCACCGACATCAACCGGCTGCTCCGGGACCTGCGAGGCGTCACGCCGACGCTGGCCTTCGTCGGCGATGCCGATGTGGAGACCTCTCCGTCAGCGGGGCTGGCGGATGAGGTCATCGACCTGTCGTTCGCCGACGAGGCGTCCGTGGTCCAGACCCGGTTCGCGACGACGGCGCTCGCCCTCGTGCGCGCGTGGGTCGGTCACGACCTCGAGCGCATGGTCGAGGAGGCCCGCGAGGCCCTGCAGGTGCGCCTCACCGATGAGCAGGCGGACATGGACCAGATCACGTTCCTGGGCCGTGCCTGGACGGTCGGGCTGGCGCACGAGGCGGCGTGGAAGTTCCGGCAGTGCACCCAGTCGTGGTCGGAGTCCTATCCGGCGATGGAATATCGCCACGGCCCGATCGCCGTCGCCGAACCGGGCCGGGTGGTCTGGATGATGTGTCCGACCCCCTATGGCCTTGCCGAGCGCATTCGCAGCACGGGCGCGACGCTCGTCGAATGCGATCGCGACCCCATGGCGGGGCTCATCCTGACCCAGCGTCTCGCCGTCGGACGGGCCATGAAGCTCGGTCTCTCGCCCGACGAGCCGCGCAACCTGTCCCGGGCCGTGGTTCACTCCGACGACTGAGTGTTGACCACTCGGACAGGTCCGGGTGGAGTGTGGCAAGGATGGCCTAAGGTTGGGCCTGCGGTGCGGCACCGGCGTGGCCGGGACAGGGACTGGAGATGATGTGAGCGATCTGATCGATACGACGGAGATGTATCTCCGCACGATCTATGAGCTTGAGGAAGAGGGCATCACCCCGCTCCGCGCCAGAATCGCCGAGCGGCTGCGCCAGAGCGGTCCGACCGTGTCACAGACCGTCGCCCGGATGGAGCGCGACGGCCTGCTCGCCGTCACCGATGAGCGTCATATCGAGTTGAGCGCTTCCGGGCGGGAGCGCGCGGTCAAGGTCATGCGCAAGCACCGCCTGGCCGAGCGCCTGCTGACCGATGTCATCGGGGTCGAGTGGCAGAACGTCCACGACGAGGCCTGCCGGTGGGAACACGTGATCTCCGACGATGTCGAACAGCGACTCGTCGAACTCCTGGGCGATCCGCTGGAGTCGCCCTACGGCAACCCGATTCCCGGCCGCGATGCCCACCGCGCCAAGCCGCGCGAATCCCGGGACTCCCAGCCCCTCCTGCGCCTGCTCGGGTCGTCCGGCGGCATGCGGCTGCGGATCCGGCGGATCGGTGAGAACCTCCAGGCCGGCACCGAACTGATGGCGCAGCTCCACGCGGCCGGGATCCTGCCGGGTGCGGAAGTCGACGCGGAGCGTACGCCCCAGGGCGTCCTTGTCGAGGCCTCCGGAGGCAGCATCACCCTCGACGCCGAAGCCGCTGACCAGGTCTATGCCGAGATGGTGCACCGTGCTTGACCCGTCGGTGCGGGCGCTGCTCGACGGGCATTGGTATGACGCGCTGGCCGCCCTGCTGCATGGGGTCACCCCCAAGGGCCGGGACGCGGCGAAGCTGAAGCGGGCGTACGCCCTGGCCACGGCCGCCAAGCGCGTGCTCGACCTCGACGCCGAGGATTTCGGCACCATCGCCAAGGGGTTCTCGGCCCCGTGGGCGAATCGTCTCGAGGCCTCCTGCTTCCCGCTGCAGCCGCGCGGTGCCCAGCGGGGGGCGCTGCGGTCGCTCGTGCCCCTCTATGAGCTGATGCTCGAGGTCACCCAGCTCCGCGCCCTGCGGCATGAACCCCTGCAGGTGGTGGTGACCGCTCACCTCATCGGTGAATATCTGTGCCAGCTCGCGTGGGAATCGGCCCTGGGTCACGGCGGCGATCCGCTCGTGCTGGGGCGTACCGTCGGGGAACGGTGGGGCACCGACGATCCCGAGTGTCCCCACAACTCCGCGTTGCGGGCGACCGCGAAGCGGGCGCTGAATGCGTGCAACGGCGACCTGGCCGGTTATACGGCATATCTGGACAAGTTCCACTCGCGGCTCGGCGACGCGCTGGCCGTGTGTGCGATGAACCATGCGACGGTCGGAGCGGGCGAACGGCCCGATGTGGGGGAGACCTGCCCCAACCCGTGTCGCTGGGCGACGGCGGGATCGATGAGGGACCGCAAGGACCTCGATGCGCGCGTGCGTCTGGCGCTGCTCTATGAGGAGTCCCCGATCGTGTCGCTGCGGCATCATGCGCCGGTGGGCCACTTCTTCGGGGTGCCGTCGGTGCAGGAGATCTCCGAGGCGTGGCTGCGGACCTGGGATCGGCTGACCCAGCCGTGGGCCGACGGATCCAACCCGCTGCTGGCGGGGGACGTGCCGGCCGTGGGCCCGCCCGATGAGGCGCTGCCGGGCCTGTCGGTCCTCGTGTCGGCGGTGGCCGGACAGCCCATCGGGCCCGGGCGCGTGATCCGCTCGATCGGTGACGAGATCACCGCATTGCTCGACGAGGATGACTAAGCGGGGAATAGCCATCCCCCTCGGAGTGTTGAACAACTGTTTCCAAGGCGGCCCGGCTGGGCCGGGACGACTAACGAAAGGCAATCCCTATGGCAACCGTCGACCTGACCGGCGAGGACTTCGTTTCCACCATCCAGAACAATGAGCTGGTCCTCATCGACTTCTGGGCCGATTGGTGCGGGCCGTGCAAGCGCTTTGCCCCCATCTACAGCAAGATCTCCGAGAACCACGACGACGTCGTGTTCGCCAAGCTCGACACCGACGCCAACCAGGAGATCGCCGGCGCCCTGAGCATCCAGAGCATCCCGACCATCATGGCCTTCCACAAGGGCGACATGGTCTTCAACCAGCCCGGCATGCTGTCCGCCGCGCAGCTGGAGCAGCTGGTCACCCAGCTCAAGGACCTCCCTGCGGAGAAGCCGGCCGAATGAGCCGTTGACTCAACCACAAGGGCCCGCATCCATTGGATGCGGGCCCTTCGTGAATGTGTGGAGGAGAGCACCGAAGACGGGCTCACGCACCTTGTCTACCCACCCCCAGGAGACATTCATCGGCGCTCTCCTCCACATGAACACTACTCGAACAGCCTGACCGGGAAAATAGTTTGCACCGTAGGCGACAGATTCTGAGAAGAAACTCATGATCCTTTGCGCTGCGCTTGCGCCTGTCGTGCCCTACCTAAAAGATGCGGGGTTGCAACGGCAGAGGTGGTGGCGGCCCCAGTTGGATTCGAACCAACGACACCCGCTTTAGGAGAGCGTAATAGGTGGTCGTTGGCTCTGTCGAATAGGCGTTAGCTGAGAATAAAACCCTGAGGCCACTAGGCCCTATGAGGATTTGCTGAGGTTTTGAACGTTGGTCAGATTCGACGTGTTGCGGACTTATTGCGGACTATCTGCGGACTGACCCGATAGGGGTGGGGGGTATCGGTTTCCGGGTTCCGGGCCGGGCCGATTCCCTCCAGAACTAGGAGCGGGCCCGGCGCCCGATGCCCGGCCATGACCACGAGCACGACGACGGAACGGAAGGATGACCCGATGATCGACCAAGCGGCCCGAGCTGCTGGCCTGTCCAGTGGCCTGCTCGTCGGGTGGGTCGTGTTGCTCGGCGCCATGGTGCTCGGGCTCGTCCTCCAGGGCTCGGGTGCCCTTGTCCTGCTCGGCGCGTACGCCCGAGCTGGAGGCTCGTGGGCAGGCGCCTGCTGGCCTGCTCCGGGCTCGGCGAGGCCGTGGCCTCTGCGAGGGCCCCCGGCCGGGTGTGGGCCCCGTTGACGGCCATTCTGCTCGGGCTCGTCGTGTTGCTCGGGTGGCTCGTGTCCACCGTGCCCGGGGGCATGCTGTTCGGGTGGGCGCTCGCCCTGTCGCTGCTCGTGCTCCAGGTCGGCCCGGGTGCCTCGCCTGCTCGGGCATTGGGGCAAGGTCGCACCAGACCAGGACTAGGGCCCGAGCTGTTGGCCTGCTCGGCGTCCAGTCTGTCCGGTTCGGCCGGTTCGTCCGGTCTGGACATGCCTGCGCTGAAGACTCCGGCCGCGTGGCATCGGCTCGCGCTGTTCGGCTCGTCGGGTCAGCTCGTGCTGCTCGGCTCGTGGCATCGGCCTGCTCGGGCTCGTGGCCGATCGCTCGGCGACGGCCTGCTCGGCGAGGCAACGTCTCGTCAGCTCCAGCACGATCAGCGATCAGCTCGGAGCATGTGCGCACGGTCGCGGACCGGGTGGGCATGGCTCGGCGACAAGGTACCCGGGGGAGGGACCCCTGCGCGCGTACGTTCCGGGACCGGTGTGTGATAGCCGACACGGAATAGCCCGAGTCCCTATGGCCTTCTAGTTGATCATTCAACTAGCTAGCCCGACTTCCACATCCTTCGATCGGCCGGAGTGCAAGAGTCTCGGGGTTTTCGAGCGGCGGCCCGCTGGAGGGTCGGCGCGGCCGTGGCTGACCAATGGTCAGGCCGGAGGGTGCGAGGCCGTCAGAACGGCGCACAGCGCGTCTCAGAGGGCAAAGCGAGGGCCCCGGGTGCGGAGTTGAGAGGAAGTCAACCCGGCCCGGGGCCCGTGTCGGATGCCGCTCCGGTGACCGTGTCCGGGGCATCCGCCTGCTACCGTCACCGATCCTCCAGGAGAAGTGAATCAGTGACCCGTGGTCAGCTTATCAGTGCCACGGCCTCCAAGGGTCAGGCTGACGCATCGGACCGTAACGCGAGGTCGCCAGCGTGCCGACCGGTGTGAAGGGCACGGCCGCTCGAGCGATCGCCTGCCGTTCCGCAGGGGTGAAGGTCGGCACGCCCCCGTGCCCGGCGTCGCCGAACTCCAGCAGCTCGTCACCGGCGCGGCTGACGGTCTCGGCGTCGGGTCGTCGGCACCATCGGATCATGGCCCGAAGGATCGCCAGCCGCACGGCGCCGGGGAGCTCGTGGTCAGCCCATGGTCGGCCGATGGCCTGCGCTTCAGTGGCGAGGTCGGCAAGGTGCAAGCTGATCGCTCGGGCCGTGGCGTCCGGGTCGTCGCCCACCTCATCTAGGCCGAACTCCAGGCGGTCGGCCACATCGTCAACGCTTGGGTATCCATGCATCGAGTTACCTCCAGATGGCGCAACGGTCCCGGGCGCCGTGTGGCAGTCCCGGGGCCGCTGATCGGATTACGCGTCGGAAGGGTGACGTCGAACAGGCCGAGCCGCTTCGGCTTCGGCACGGCGAAACCGATACGCCACAGGCCGCGCACGCTGATGCCGTTCTCTGCCCACAGGACATGCTCGGACGTGGACACTTCGACCGAGCCGACCGCCGACAGGATGGCGCCCTTGTCCAGCATCAGGCCCTTGCCGCTCGGCACGGCAGAGCTGATGATCATCGGCAGGCCAAGAATCGTCATCGCCGGGGCATCGACGCCAGCAGCGCCGAGCAGGGTCGTATTGGCGCCGCTCGCGGTGCGGAGCTTGAAGATCTCAGCGGCCGAATCCGGCGCGAGCAGAACATGCGTCGGGTTGGCGCCGTTGCTCTGGAGGATCGAGCGGAGGTCGATCAGCTCGTCCAGGCCGCTCGCGCCGACTTCAGCGCCGGACACGGCGCCCGTGACATTGGCGAGGCCCGTGCTCGGCGCCGTGGCCGGAGGCGTCGGGGCCGCCTGCGAGATGAATGCAGCATCGGCCGCACGGATCAGCGAGCCCTGCAAGGATTCGGCGAGGGCGCTCGCGGTGCCGACCTGCTCGAACATCTCGCGCGAGAGCGCCGACAGGACCGACAGGCGGCCCGTGCGAATCTCAATGTTGGCGGGGGTCGGGTTGTCGGTCGGGATGGTGTCGGCTTCGGCAACGTAGGTCGCTTCGGCCCCGTCGAACCAGCCGACATTGACGGCAGGCTGATCGCCGAGAATAGAGCCGAGCACGGTGGAGCACTTGAGGATCAGCGCGTCTCCGACCGTGTCCTGTGCCTTCAGGACATTGACATCGGGGGAGAACGGCGAACCGGATTCGGTAACGATGGTGGACATGAAAAGGACTCCTCTGGAGGGCATCGGGTGAATGCCGCGAGGCGCCATGGCCTGCAAGCGGCAATAGGGCCCTCCAGGGGGCCGGACAGGTCACTGATCCGCCAACCGGGGCCAATCAGTGATGCATCATGTTACCATGGGTCAACTACTTTCAACCGGTCCAGGCGGCCGTGGAGTTGGTGGGGGTTTCGACAAGGGCCCGACCCGGAAGGCGTGGAATGCCAACCGGGCCGGGCCCTTTGTCATGCGTCAGCGACGGGGCCGGAGCGCATCGGCCAAGCTGCTCGGCGCGTGCTCGGATTCCTGCGAGCCTGCCAGTCCGCCACCGCCCGGCCCTTGTCGTGGCGTGCCCGGGACGATCCCGAGCGCCCGGGTGAAGTCCGCCACGGCCTGCCGAGCGGCGTGGGTGTCCACCGAGCCATCCTCGGCGATGAACTCCGCAGGGTCGGCGCCGATCTTGGCGAACGCATCCGGGCTGATGCCTGCGGCCTGTGCGACGAGCTGACGCCGGAGGTCGGCCACCTGCTTGGCGAGGGCATCGCGCTCGGCGGTCACGGTCGCCGTCGTGGCCTCGCTCGTCTTCAGCCGGTCGCGGAGGTTTCGAGCCTCCGAGCGGACCTTGTGCAGTCGGCGGTCAGTCGTACCGTCAGCGCCCCCGTCATCGTCAGCGTCCAGATCGGCCTGATCCTGCTCGGGCGCCTGATCGTCACGCTCGGGCTCGTGGTCGGTTTCATCGGTCAGCTCGCGGTCATCTTCGGTCGGTTTCATATCCACGGTCATCTCATTGTTCCTTGTCAGGGTCGGTTCGGTCAGGGTCGGCCGCGCGCTTGGCGGCCTCCAGCTCGCGGGCCGCTTGGGCGATCGACACGAGCACGGCGCCGACTGCTCCAGCGGCCTGCTCGTCGGCGAACGTCAGCACGGTCAGGCCGTCGCGCTGGAGGCTGACGCCTGCGCTATGCCACACGACCCGGCATTCAAGGTCGGTGCTCATCAGGCCAGCCGCTCCAGGCGGCCGCTGCTCGTCACGGTCCAGTGCCTCGCAGGTGGCTGGCTGACGTGGCGGACGATCAGCGGGTCATGCTCGGGCGCCCGGGCCGGCGTGTAGTCGGGCACGGGCTCCAGGACGATCGGTTCCGGTGCGGTCAGCGCGTCGTGCTCGGCATGCTCGGCGACACGGTAGGGCTCGGCGCTGGAGTTGATCAGAGCGCCGCCCGGGCCCCATGTCGAGCTGACGAATCCGAGCGCCCGCAGATCGGCGAGGGCGCCTCGCAGGTGATCGGACTTGCCCCGGGCGCGGCGCACGACGTCAATGACGGGCATCGGGCCGTGGTCTTCGAGCAGGCGAGAAACACGCTCCATCAGGATGTGGTGGTGGGTCATCGGTGGGTTCCTTTCAAAGGATGGTTGGTTGGGTCAGGGCCCGGCCACCGGGTCAGGGTGGCCGGGCGTGTGGGTCGGGTCAGGAGAACATCGCGTCCAGCTCGGCGGCCGCTTGGTCGGCGACCGTGCGGCAGGCGTGGCAGGCGTCAGGCTTCAGCTCGTTGCCGTGGATTCGGCAGGCAGTACCAGACTTGTCAGAAACCCCCCGGACACCCTTATTAGGGGGATGGGGAGGTAGTGACGAATCTGGAACTGGAGTTCTCTCGGTCAGAGTCCGAGCACTGTCCGGGTCAGTACCAGACTTGTCAGAAACCCCCTTATTGGGGGATGGGGAGGTAGTGACTAATCCGGAACTGGAGTTCTCCCGGTAGGGCTCGGGCATGGCATCGGGCTCGGGCCCTTGTCCTTGGCCCTTGTCCGGTTCGCCGCCACCGCCACCCCCACCGGGGCCGCCTGTCCCGCGCGGCCGGATCGCCGCCGGGTCGACGTGCTCGGCGATCGTGTAGTGCCAGCGAATCGCAGGCCGTCCCGCGTGCATGATCTCGGTCTCATCGCAGATGAGCACGCCGAGCATGGTCAACGCTTGCAGCTCGCGGTCAACACTCGCGCGCGGTTTCTGGAGTCGGCGCCGGACATCGGCCGTGGAGGCGCCCGGGTGGGCCGCCACGTCGTCAAGGATCGCCAGCCGCATCGGTGGCACTGAATCCCGGGCGCATCGGATCGCCAGCCGCATCGCGTCGCCGCGCTCCAGGCCGATCGCCACGCCCCCGCGCACGACTTGCCCGAGCATCTTGCCGAACCGTGTCGGCGCCTCCGGCGCGTGTGCATCGGTCACGTTGCCGTTGCGGTCTCGTTCGACTGCCGTGCGTGCGAGGGTCACCAGATCGGCGGCCGCCAGCAACTGTTCGGCCTCCGCATCGGTCAGCTCGGGCGCGGTCGTGTCCATGCCTGCGAGCACGGTAGCCACGGCCTCGCCTAGCTCGGCGTGCATGGCCTGCTCGCGGCCCGTGTTGCTGATCGCCTGCCGTCCGGCCGCTCGGCGTCCGGCGTGGCTATCGACGCGGCACAACAGGAACCGGTCACCCATGGCCGCCACGACGGAATGGTGAGTATCCCAAGCGGTCGTGACCGCGCCGACCACGGTGATACGGCCCGACCACTCCAGCGACCGGCCACCGTCCACGCCGACCTCGCGCGTCCAACTGCCGTCGAAAACCTCGCGCAGGGCGCCGAGCACTTGCCCCCGAGTCTCGCGGCTCATGCTCAAAATGCTCGTGAAATCTTTGACCACGAGCGTGCCCGAGCCGATCCGGCGCAGCAGTCCGCCCGTGGCGTCTTCGGCCTGATCCTGCTTGGCCGTCGCGGACAACAGGGCGCCCTCCGAGCTGATCGTAGACACGGCCACGGCCCCGGCCGCCGTCAGTGCTTGGACGGTCGTGGTCTAGGAGTTGCCCGAGCCGCTGACGACGAGCAACCAAAGCGGGTCGCCGTCCAGCTTTTGCACGGCCGCAGCGCACAGCACCGCATCGAGTGAGTCCAGGTCATATTCCGGCCCGAGCCACTTGCGGAACGTCGCATGGCACACCTCCAGCTCGGCGGCCGGAGTGCTGACCGTGCCCAGCTCGTGGGCGATGCCTGCGAGGATCGTGCGGCCCGTGGCGTCCGGGTCGCTCGGCGTCTCGCTCGCGGGCCCGTCGTATCGGTCGGCGACCGTCAGGCCGACGGCCTCCAGGATCGCCGCAGGCTCGCACTGCTTGGAATGACACTTCGGATTCACCCGGCCGCCGCTCGCACGAATCGACAGACTGAGGCCGTCGCCGCCATGCGCCGGGCACTGTGCTCGAGCATGACCCGGCCCCGAATCTTGGACCCGGTAACCATGCGCCCGGAGGGCATCGACCAACCGGAAATAGGCTCTATGTTCTGATACGGTTTCCATTGCAGGTTCTTCTCCAGGGCCCCCGGTCTCGTCACCCGGGGGCCCTTGTCGTGTTTCGGTCAATGGTCGTGCGCTCCGAGATAGACCCGGCGCTTGCACACAAGCTCGGCAAGATCGCGCATCCGCTCGGCGTCCGCTTCGATCGGATACGTCTCGGCGAACGATTCGAGCGCGGCCGCGATAGCGCCGCGACTCCAGTTGCCCAGCCCGTCCAGCGGCCCGGGTAGGTCATAGGTCCGGATCTCCGGGCTCGTCGTGGTCACACGGCCCCCGATCCTCGGCGCCGAGCAGGATGAACCGCCGGGTTCGCACCGCATCGGCGAGGGCTCGGCATGCTGGCTCGTCAGGGCCCGCGTCGGGGGCGTACGCCATGAGCGCGGCCGCGATCAGGTCACGGTGCTTGTGGGTCAGCTCGGTCATGCGCTCGGCATAGTCCGGGTCCGGGCTGAAGGGCCGTTCTTCGATCCCGCTCATGCCGCACCGCCGTTGTATTGCTCGGTCAGCCACTGCTCAACGTCCGCCCGTCGATAGGCGACCCGGCGCGGGCCGACCTTGAACCAGCGCGGGCCCCGGCCGTCGTCCATGTGGCGCCAGAATCGCAAGGTTGACTCGCTGACGAGCCCGCCCGTCATCGCCGATACGTCGCCGGTTGTCAGCAGCTCGCCGAGCGCGCTCGGTTCCTTCTCCAGAACGGTCATCGCCGTCCTCCAATCTGTTATGGCCTGCCGTCGTCAGGAGGGCGCAGGCCAGCACGCCCCCGACCGCGCAGGCGTACGCCCGCACGGTTTCGGCTCGTCGTCGTTTAGATCGGCCCGGGCGCTACTCCAGCCATGCCCCGATCCGGGCGCCCGTTCACGCGGCCGCACGCTCGCCGGGCACGCCCGGGTCATCGCCTGCTCGCCGCGCTATCAGCGCCGCTAGTCCGCCCGCTCTCCCGGTCAATGCCGGGCCGCACGGGGGAACCTCCGCTATCCAGTTCTCAAACCTCGTGAAGGTTTATCCTTCCCAACTAAGGAAACCATATGAGCGACTTGCAAGCAACCTAAGCAGGGAAGTATCTTTCTCACATGGGAAACATTGAGAGCGCCGAAGATCGGTTCGGACGCAACGTTCGACGCATCCGCGAGGAACTTGGCATGACCCAAAAAGATCTAGCGGAGGCGATCGGGCGCAACGGCGTGACCCTTCACCCGAGCGCCATTGCCAAGATCGAACTACGGGACGTGGACAACCCGCGCGCGATCCGGTTGACCGAAGCGGAGGCCATTGCGCGATGCCTTAACCGGACGGTCGCCGACTTGATGGATCGTGATGCGCCGCTGCTCGCGGCCGCTGCTGCTGACGCGGGGCACGCCGCAGATATGGCGGAGCGGAGCGCCGACGCGCTGGAGTCCGCCATGAGCAACCTAGACACGGCCCGGGTGGCGCTGGACTTCCAAATGAATATCAACGGGAGCGAGGCGGACGCGCATCAACAGCGCGTGCTTTCGGCGCTAGATCGGCTCCAGGCCGCACACGCCCGGCAACGGGCATCGCTCCGCAAGGCCATGCGGCTCGGGTGGGGGCCCGCGAAAGACAAGGGGGAGAAGTAAATGGCAGGCAGCATCGCCAAGCGGCCGGACGGCCGATGGCGGGCCCGGTATCGGGATCGAGCAGGCAAGGAACACGCGCGGCACTTCACCCGCAAGGTCGACGCGCAGGCGTGGCTAGACGATGTGACGACGGCCAAAGCAACCGGAACCTACGTTGACCCGCAGCAGGCTCGCACGACCGTCGCCGTGGTCGTGGAATCGTGGCTAGCGGCTCACCCGGACTGGACCGAATCGACCCGGGTGCGGAATCAGTCGATCGTGGATCGGCACATCCGGCCGACATGGGAGAACGTGAAGCTCGGCGACATCGACCACGACCAACTCCAAACATGGGTCGGCAAGCTCGTGGACTCCGGCGCGGCAGGCGGCACCGTGCGCAAGGTCGCAGGCGTGATGAATGGCATCCTCGGGCAGGCCGTCCTGTCCAAGAAACTCGCGGTCAACCCGATGACCGGCGTACGACTGCCGAAGCAGGCACTAGCGCCACGCCGTTACCTAACCGGCGTCCAGGTCGAGCAGCTCGCGGCCGCTGCTGGCGATGATTCGCTCACCGTGCTCGTGCTCGCGTACTGCGGTCTGCGCATCGGCGAGCTGGCGGCCCTCCGGGTGAAGCATGTTGACATGCTCCGCAAGAGGTTCCGGGTTGAGGAATCCGTGACCGAAGTGAATGGCGCGCTCGTGTGGTCGTCGCCGAAAGATCACCAGCGCCGCTCAGTGCCGTTCCCGGACTTTCTGACCAAGGATGTCGGCGCCCTGCTGAAGGGTCGGGCACCCGATGACCTACTGTTCCCGGCGCCTCGCGGGGGCGCCCTCCGGGTGCGGAATATGCGCCGCTCGTGGTTCGATGCGGCCGCCAAGGTCGCAGGCGTCGCAGGGCTCACTCCGCACGAGCTGAGGCACACGGCCGCCAGCCTCGCCGTATCGGCCGGGGCATCGGTGCTCGCGCTTCAACGCATGCTCGGACACGAGAAACCGAGCGTCACATTGGACGTGTACGCCGACCTGTTCGATGAGGATTTGGATCAGGTCGCCGACAGCTTGCATACCGCTCGGTCAGGATATGTTGCGGACTATTTGCGGACTAGAGACGAAAAGCGCCTAGCCATCGTGGGCAGCTAACCCACTCTGACTAGGCTTTATGAGAGCGGCCCCAGTTGGATTCGAACCAACGACACCCGCTTTAGGAGAGCGGTGCTCTATCCCCTGAGCTATGGGGCCAGTGCCCCAAGGGGCCTGACAAGACTAGCCCGATGCGGGCGTCGCCGGGAAATCTTGGCCGGGTAGCCTCAAGGCGGCAATGTCGACACAACGAAGCGGTCAGGGGGCTGTCGGTCGACGTGCGGAAGGAGACGGGCATGAGCGAACAGGGTCTGCAACGGGCCGTCGACAAGATGACCGATGCGGAGCTGCCGCCGGCGACGATCGAGGTGTTCCGGCACTACTACCGCGCGCTCGCCGAGGGCGCCACGGGCCGGGTCGCCGAGGACGAGATTGCGCCGGTCACGGACCTGCCACTGCTCACCGAGCAGCAGGTCGAGGAGTCGGTCGCGCGGGACGCGCTGGCGAAGACGGTGATGATCCGCCTCAATGGCGGGCTCGGCACGTCGATGGGAATCACGAAGGCCAAGTCGTTGCTGCCGGTCGCCGACGGTAGGTCGTTCCTCGACCTGATCGTCGCGCAGGTGCAGGCAGCGCGGGCGCAGCATGGCGTACGCCTGCCGCTGCTGCTCATGAACTCGTTCCGCACGCGTGAGGACACCCTCGACGCGCTCGCGGCCTACCCCGATCTCGCGGTCGATGGCCTGCCACTCGACTTCGTCCAGAGCTCGGAGCCGAAGCTGCGCGCCGATGACCTGACGCCCGTGGAGTGGCCCGAGGACCCCGAGCTCGAGTGGTGCCCGCCGGGGCACGGTGACATCTATCCGTCCCTCCTGGGTGCGGGGCTGCTCGACGAACTCATCGACAAGGGGTTCCGCTACGCGCTGGTCGCCAACTCCGACAATCTGGGCGCGACCCCCGATCCGCTGCTGGCCGGCTGGTTCGCCTCCACGGGTGCGCCGTTCGCGATCGAGGTCTGTGCCCGGACCAAGGCCGACCGCAAGGGCGGTCATCTGGCCGTACGCCGCAGCGACGACCGCCTCATCCTCCGCGAGGTGGCCCAGACGGCGGAGGAGGACATGGATGCCTTCACCGATGAGAATCGGCACCGCTGGTTCTCGACCAACAGCCTCTGGTGGGACCTCGAACAGGTGCGGGATGTCCTGGTCGAGCGGGACGGTGTCCTCGGCCTGCCGCTGATCCGCAATGCCAAGACCGTCGATCCCAGCGATCCGTCGTCGCCCGAGGTCATCCAGATCGAGACGGCGATGGGGGCGGCGATCGAGGTGTTCGAGGGGGCCACGGCCATCGGAGTGCCGCGGACGCGGTTCCTGCCGGTCAAGACCACGAACGATCTGCTCCTGCTGCGGTCGGATGCCTATGAGGTCGACGATGCCGGCGCGGTCGCGCTGGTCGCCGAGCAGGCCTGTCTGGTGGATCTCGATCCCGCGTTCTACAAGCGCCTCGCGGACTTCGATGAGCGCTTCCCGGATGGCGTACCCTCCCTGCGCGACGCCGAGCGGCTCGTCGTCCGGGGGAGCTGGACGTTCGGCCCCGACGTGACCGTGCGCGGTGCCGTCGACCTGGCCGATCCCGGCGATCCCGCCCAGATCGAGCCCGGTGCAGAGCTGGCCGGCTCGTGACCGCGCGGCCCGGGTGGCACACGGCGCTCGGGTTCGCGCTGACGGGGGAATGGCTCGAGCTGCCGCCGGCGGAGCTTCCGGATCCGGAAACTCTGCTGGCCCAGCTGGCCGACGCGGGCTGGTCCGGAGAGCGCCTGGCCGAGGCCGCGCGGCAATCACATCAGGTGCCCGCCGACGTGGTCGCCACTTTGGGTGCGGCCCAGTTCTGGGCCGTGCTGGTCGACCTGCGCCGGCGAGTTGGGGCGACGGGAGAGGTACGCCCACCCGCGATGACCCGACCGCTCACGGCTGATGAGCGCCGACTGGCTGCCGACCGGCCCCCGCACTGGTGAGACACCGCGAGGGTTGGGGAGACACTTCGACGGTTGGCGAGACCTCGGGGAGGGTTGACGAGACACCTCGACAGTTGGCGAGACCCAGGCGAGGGTTGGCGAGACCCCTTGGCCTGCTCCGAGACGTCTGCTGCAGCAGGCGTCTCGCTGCTCTCCGAGGTGTCTCGCGGGAGATCAGGGCTGCGGAGCGTCCGCCACCTCGGTGATTGGCTCGTGGTCGATCGGGAAGTTGACCGATGCGGCGATGAAGCAGGCCCGGCTGGCCTCCTGATGCAGCTGGGGCATCAGTTCGACATGGGCCGGATCGGTCACGGTGACGCGGGGTCGGAGCAGTACGCGGGTGAAGTGCCCGCCGATGCCCTCCTGTTCCATGGTTCCGATGGGCTCATCGGAATAGGCCACGATCGTGACGCCGTGCATCACAGCGATGTGCAGCAGGGACAGCAGGTGGCATTCGCTGACCGCGGCGACGAGCAAGAGTTCCGGGTTCCAGCGGTCCGGGTCCCCGCGGAACGGCTTGTCCGCCGAGAGCTCCAGGTCGGGTCGCGGCGGACTCGCGGCAAGGACGGCCCGGTCGTAGTCGCGGTAGCCCGAGGTACCGGTGCCGCGATTGCCGGTCCAGGTCAGCGCCAGCTCATAGGTATGCGTTCCCATGACGCCAGCATCCCGCAGCGCCCCGCCGCGTCGGTGGCCGGTGGGGTTCCGAGTTGGCCCGGTATGAGCGGGCCCGGAAGTATGAGCGGGCCCGGAATTGGGAAACCCCGTCACAACGAGGTGACGGGGTTGGGTTGCTGGGGTGGGTGTGATCAGCGACCGGCCAGCAGGTCGCGGATCTCGGTGAGGAGCTCGGTCTCGGTCGCGCCGGCCTCGGCCTCGATGCCACGCATCTTCTTGTAGGCCTCGTAGGGCTTGATGACGGCGAAGTAGAGCACCAGCGAGATGAGCAGGAAGCTCACGAGGGCGGTCAGGAAGGCGCCCAGGTTGATGCCGGCGATCGAGGTGTTGCTGAAGTCCGGCATGGTGAAAAGCTTGCCGATGAGGTCCATCAGCAGAGCGGCGAACGTCTTGACGACCTCAGCGAACGCCGTGCCCATGATGAAGGCGGTGGCGAGCTCGATGAGGTTGCCCTTCATGATGAAGTCTTTGAAACCCGACACGGATCTCTCCTTTTTTCTTGTGTCCAGACCCGAATCCAACCAAAGGGTTCGGAGGCGAAGCCGCGGACACATTAGCAGCGAGGGGTCGCTACCTCGTGTCAGTTCCCGCCTGGGACAACGCTTTGGTTACCAAATGGTCAGGTCAGCGCAGCACGACGGTGATCCGGTCCCGGGCCGCGGCCTGCACGAGTTCGCCGGCCTCCGCCGGTGACGCTTCGAGGATGACGAGTCGTTCCGTCTCACCGCCCATCCCGCCGAAGGGGCCGGAGGGGGATTCGCTGCCGGGCAGGGCCATGACCCGGGTCGCCGACGCCACCACCCTGGCGGCCCCGCCGTCAGCCGGGCCGGCCAGGACATCCACCACATCGCCGACGCGGAGCAGGGCGATGATCGCGGGATCGGCCAGCCGGACCGGGACGAGCACCCGGCCCACGCCGGCCTGCATGCCGCGGGGGGCGAGAACGGCGCGATTGCCGATCGGCGACCCGCTGCCGGCGGCGGCGATCAGCCAGCGGCCGGTGATCTCTGCCGGATCGGTGATCGCATCGGCGGGAGCCAGGGCGGCGGGATAGCGCGCCACGCGCAGGTCATCGGCCTGCAGGGCACGGCCGCCGTCGAGCTCGCGCGTTGCCACCACCACCGGCACGGTTTCGCTCTCAGCGGGTGAGACCGCAGCCACGGTGCACAACACGGCGGCCACCGCACACAACACCGCGAGCTTGCGTCGATGCCACGACACCGCCCGGGCGAGCGCGACGAAGGGGCTGCGGCGACAGGGTCGGAACAGGGGAGGGGTGTCAGGGCCGGATGATCTGCGCTTCGAAGTGCTGTCCATGACCGCACACTGCGCGCCCGGTCCCGTGATCGTTCAGTTGTCCACAACCCAATTTCTGCCGAGGTCCGCCCCTGTGGACAACCTCGTTCCGAGAGATCAGGAGCTGGTCGAGGCGGGGGCCGGCGTACTCGCCGGTGAACCCGAACCGGACGAACCCGACGAACCGGACGAACCCGACGAGCTGCCGGAGTCGGACGAAGAGGAGGACGACGTGCTCGACGAGGAAGCCGAGCCCTTGGAGGCGCCGCCGTTGTCGGAGTTGCCCGCGCGCGAATCGGTGCGATAGAAGCCGGATCCCTTGAACACCACGCCGACCGCGTTGTAGACCTTGCGGAGCTCGCCGCCGGTGCAGGCCGGGCACTCGGTCAGGGCGTCGTCGGTGAACTTCTGGACGACCTCGAGCTCGTTGTTGCAGTCCTTGCATCGGTATTGATAGGTGGGCATGAGTTCTCCGGGGATCGATCGGGCCGAGCGTTATCGCGATTGGCACTCAAGCATAGCGACTGCCAAAGCCCTATCCTTGTCCTCGTTCCGGCCATGGGAGGAGACGAGGTGACGCCGACCCAACGTTGGGCTCTCGTCGTCCTGCTCACGTTCGCTCTCGTTCTGGCCGGACTTGCCAGTCTGTCCGTGGTCACCGTGCGCGCGTCGTTCCCGCAGACGACCGGTGTGATCCAGGTGGATCCGCTGGAACGCCCGGTCGAGGTGTTGCGGGATGCACACGGCATCCCCCAGATCTACGCCGACTCGCCCGAGGACCTGTTCGCCGCCCAGGGCTTCGTGCATGCGCAGGATCGGTTCTGGGAAATGGATGTACGCCGCCACATCACCTCCGGACGGCTGTCGGAGCTGTTCGGGCCGGCGCAGGTGGAGACCGATGTCTATCTGCGCACTCTCGGCTGGCGCCGCGTGGCCGAGCAGGAGATCGAACTGCTGAGCGCGCGCAACCGGCGCTATCTGGAGTCCTACGCCGATGGTGTCAACGCCTATCTCCGGTCCCGATCGGCGAACGACCTGTCGCTGGAGTACGCCGTGCTGGGCCTGCAGGGCCTGTCCTATGTGCCCCGGTCGTGGACAGCGGCCGATTCGCTGGCCTGGTTGAAAGCCCTGGCCTGGGACACCGGCGCGAATTTCACCGACGAGATCGAACTCGCCGTCCTGACGGCCACGATCGGCGAACAGCGCGCTCGGTCGATCGCGCCGCCCTACGACCCGCAGGTGTTCACCCCCATCGTCAACAGCGGGGCGGTGAACGACGGCCAATTCGACCCGGGCGTACAGACCGGCGCAGCCCGTGTCGCACCCGCGGTCACCGACGAACAGGCGCAGGCGGCGCTGCGCTCCACGATGATCGGCACGCGCAGCGTCGCCGACTGGCTCGGGGTGGCCGATGGCTCGGGCGGATCCAACTCGTGGGTGGTGTCCGGCGAACGCACGGCGAGTGGCAAGCCGATCCTGGCGAACGATCCCCACCTCGGCACCTCGATCCCCGGCGTCTTCACCCAGGTCGGCCTGCACTGCCGGACGGTGACCGCTGATTGCCCGTTCGACGTGAGCGGATTCAGCCTCTCGGGGATGCCGGGCGTCATCATCGGCCACAACGCCCACATCGCCTGGGGCCTGACCACGCCCTATGCGGACACCCAGGATCTGGTGCTGGAGGAGATCCGGGGCAACCGCGTCCGCAGGGGGGAGAGCGAGTGGGCCGAGGTGACGGAGCGCACCGAGGAGATCCGCATCGCCGGTGAGGCACCGCGCATGGTCCGGATCCGCGAAACCTCCAACGGTCCGTTGCTCTCCGATGTCCATCAGTTCGCCCGCGAGCGTGTCGGTCACCCACCCGATCCGCAGGACGCCGAGGCGAGCGAGATCGCCGTGGCCCTCAAGTGGTCGGCGCTGCTGCCGTCGAGGTCGGTCGAGGCGATCTTCGAACTCAACCGTGCCAGCGACTTCAACGAGTTCCGCGAAGCGGCGAGGCTGCTGGGCGCACCGTCGCAGAACCTCGTCTATGCGGATACGGCCGGCAACATCGGCTATCAGCTTCCGGGCGATATCCCCGTGCGGCGCCAGGGGGACGGGACCATGCCGATCCCGGGCTGGGACCCGGCGTACGGCTGGGATCGCATGATTCCCTTCGAGGAGTTGCCGTGGGCCTACAACCCGCCCGAGGGGCACATCGTCGCCGCCAACCAGCAGATCATCGCCGACTATCCCCACGTGCTCGGCTCGAACTACTCGATGGGCTGGCGGAGCCAGCAGATCATCGACCGCCTCAACACCGAACCCGCGCCCCTCACGCCGGAAAGCACGCAAGCGATCTTTGCCGACACGCGGGTGCGGTATGCCGAACTGATCGTCCCCGCGCTCCTGGAGATCGAGCCGGAGGAGGAATGGGTACGCGAGGGCCAACAGGTCCTGGCCGACTGGGACCGGACGTCCCCACCCGACTCGGCGGGGGCCTTCTTCTTCCATCTCACGATGCGCCAGATCGTGCAGCTCACCTTCGACGACGAGATTCCCGAGGAGCTGCGGACGGCGACCGGTGACCGTTGGTACGCCGTGGTGGCGGATCTGTTGCGCGAACCCCACAACGAATGGTGGGACGACAAGCACACCACCGTCGTCGAGGATCGCGACACCATCCTGGCGCGCGCGTTGTCGCATGCCCGGCGCGACGCGACGCAGCTGCGCAGCCGCGACCCCCAGGGGTGGCGTTGGGGCCACACCCACCGCCTGCGGCTCCGTCACGAAACCCTGGGGAGCTCGGGGATCGGGATGGTGGAGTCGATGTTCAACAGGGGTGATGAGCCGATCGGCGGAGGGTCTGCCGTGGTGCTGGCCTGGTCGTTCGACGATCGCCAGTGGGGCTATGAGGTGACCGTGGGGCCCGTCATGAAGATGGTCGTCGACCTCGACGACCTCGACAATTCGCGCTGGGTCAATCTGTCCGGGCAGTCCGGGCACGCCTTCCATCCGAACTATGCGGATCAGCTGCCGCTGATGGCCGGCAACACGCTTCCGGCCTGGGCGTTCACGCGCCAGCGCGTCGAGGCCGCCACGGCCGCGCGGCTGGAGCTGTTGCCCGGACTGTGATCAACGGTCGCCGGTGGTGTTGAGCGACTGGCTCGGCGTGATGATCACATCGACGCGGCGATCCCACGGCTCGGTCGGCAGGTCGGGCATGAGCTCGTTGTCGTTGAGGAGCATGACCAGCACGGCATCGGGGCTGGCGTGCTCAAGAGCCCGGTCGAACCAGCCCCCGCCCATGCCCAGGCGCTTGCCGTCGGCCGTCCCGGCGAGCCCGGAACAGATGACGACTCCCGCCTGCTCCAGGGCCTCGGCCCCCAGCGATTCTCCGGCCGGCTCCGGGATGCCCCAGAGTCCGATGCGCAGGGAATCCGGACCCGCATAGGGGGCCCAGTCGGGCTCGCGCCTGGGCGTACCATCCGCGCGTTTGCCCAGCATCGGCAGCAACACCGTCACCTGCCGGGCATGGAGCCAGGAGATCAGCTCCAGGGTTCCGGGCTCGGGGGCGATCGACACATAACAGGCGACCACCGAGTCGGCGGGGAGATCGCCCAGGAACCCCGCAATCCGCTCGAAGCGGGCGTGATCGAAGGCGGCGGTGTCTTCGGGTGATCGGGCAGTACGCCGGGTCCGCACCGCATTGCGCAAGGTCTTCTTGGCCTCGCGCAGGGCGGCGTGGTCGGCCTCGCTCAGCCATGTCATTCGCCTATGGTAGGCGCCATGGGTTTGTTCGGCCGGAAGAAAAAAGTCGTGCCGGAGCCGGTCGTCGAAGAACCGACTCCGACGCTGCCTGCGTTGCCTGAGGTGGACGACAACGGGTGGCGATCGTGGGCGGACCATCGCGACTGGATCCTCGACCAGGTCGAACCGCTCCCACCGTTCGGCATGCAGGTGCTCGACGCCCTCGGCCTCTGCCTGTGTGAAGACATCAGCTCCGATGTGTCGCTGCCAGGGTTCGACAATGCGGCGATGGATGGGTACGCCGTGCAGGCGGCCGACACCTGGAACGCCTCCGAGAAGGCACCCGCGACGTTGGCCGTCGTGGGCGAGATTGCCGCCGGTGGCGTAGCCGACCAGCCGCTCGCACCCGGCACGGCGATGAAGATCATGACCGGTGCTCCGGTGCCGGAGGGTGCCGACACGGTCGTGCAATATGAGCTGACCGACCGCGGCACCGAGGATGTCCGCATCTTCGCCCAGATCGACCAGGACAAGAACATCCGTCGCAAGGGCTCCGACATCGAGGAGGGCGACGAGCTGCTGCGCGACGGCGATGTCATCGACGCCCGCACGATCGGGCTGCTCGCCGGGATCGGGATCGACAAGGTGCTCGTACGGCCGCGGCCGCGCGTCGTGGTCATCTCGACCGGTTCGGAGCTCATCGAACCGGGGCTGCCGCTGACCGACCTCGGGCAGCTCTATGACTCCAACTCGTTCATGCTCGCCGCACAGGCCCGCGCGGCCGGGGCACAGGTTTTCCGCGTCGGTGCCGTCGGCGACGACGAGGAGACGATGAAGCAGACGATCTCCGACCAGCTCGTCCGGGCCGATCTGATCATCACCTCCGGCGGCATTTCGCAGGGCGACTGGGATGTCGTCAAGGCGGTCGCACCCGAGCTCGGCCTGGTCGATTTTGCTGCCGTCGCCATGCAGCCCGGCAAGCCGCAGGGGTTCGGCCTGATCGGCGAGGACAAGGTCCCCATGATCATGCTGCCGGGCAATCCCGTGAGCTCGTTCGTGTCGTTCGAGGCGTTCGTGCGGCCTGTCATCCGCAAGTTGATGGGCGTCCGGCCCGAGCTGCGCGAGGTCGTTACCGCGGTGACACAGACGATCATCCGGTCGAAGCCGGGTCGGGCGCAGTTCGTGCGGGCCCGCATCCGGACCGATGCCGGCGGCCGTCGTGTCGTCGAGTGGATCGGGCATTCCTCGTCACACCTGCTCGGCGGGCTGCAGCAGGCCAACGCCCTGCTCCTGGTCGATGCCGAGACCGAGGTCATCGCCGCCGGCGATCAGGTCAAGGCCTGGCTGATTGATGAGTGACGACGCCCAGGGCAGTGGGCTGACCCACCTCGATGCGGCCGGCCATGCCCACATGGTCGATGTGTCGGCCAAGCAGGTCACCGCGCGTACGGCGACCGCGGCGGGCACCGTGAAGCTGTCCGAGTCGTGCGTGGCTCTGCTGCGTTCGGGTGGCGTACCCAAGGGCGACGCCCTCGCCGTCGCCCGCATCGCCGGCATCCAGGGAGCCAAGAAGACCCCCGATCTCGTGCCGCTGTGTCACCCGCTCATGGTGTCCGGCGTAGCGGTCGAGCTCGAAGTCGTCGATCACGGCGTCGACATCACCGCCACGGTGAAGACAACTGAGCGCACGGGGGTGGAGATGGAAGCGTTGACCGCTGTCTCCGTCGCCGCGTTGACTGTGATCGACATGGTCAAGGCCGTCGACAAGCTGGCGGTGATCGACAACATCCGTGTGCTGGCCAAGTCGGGTGGGCGCAGCGGAGACTGGCGTCGTGAGTGAGATTGCTGCGGGTACGCCGATCCGCGCGTGTGTGATCACCGCGTCGACGCGGGCGGCGGCGGGGGAGTACGCCGACCGGTCCGGTCCCCTGGTCGCCGAGGGGCTGCAGGCCCTGGGCATCGACGTCGGGCCCATCGTCGTCGTGCCCGACGGCGACCCGGTGGGCGAGGCGCTGCGCGGTGCCATCGGGGCGTACGACATCGTCCTGACCACCGGCGGTACCGGTCTGTCGCCGACCGACGAAACCCCGGAACAAACGAAACCCCTGCTCGACCGGGAGGTCCCGCAGCTGGCTGCCGCGATCGCGGCCCACGGGGTGGCGAAGGGTGTCGCGACCGCGGTGCTGAGCCGCGGGCTGGCGGGGGTGGCCGGGCGTACGCTCGTGGTCAACCTCCCCGGATCCCGCGGGGGAGTCAAGGACGCCATGGCGGTGCTTGGGCCGGTGCTCGTGCATGCGGTCGAGCAGATCCGCGGCGGGGACCATTGATCACCCGGCTCCCCGGAGCGCAGCCGTGACCGAGTGGCCCGTGCAGCTCACGCACGGCGAGGCGGTCCTGCGGCCGATGCGGCGGCGGGATCAACGCGACTGGGACGAGGTGCGGTCCTACAACCGCGACTGGCTGCATCCCTGGGAGGCCACCATGCCCCCGGGCGGCGAGCCGGGGCCCGCGACGTTCGGGGCGCTGGTGAAGTTGCTGGACCGCCAGGCGAGGCAGGGTCAGGGGTTGCCGTGGGCGTTGTGCTGGAACCCTGCCGGGGGCGATCCAGGCCGGGCCCGACTCGTCGGGCAGGTCACCGTCACGGGGATCTCCCGGGGTTCGGCGCGGTTCGCGCAGATCGGCTATTGGATCGACCGGCGGCTCGCGGGGCGAGGACTCGTGCCGCTCGGGGTGGCGTTGGCGACGGACTTCTGTTTCCGGGATCTTCGGCTGCATCGCATGGAAGTGGCGATCCGGCCCGAGAACGGCAACAGCCTGCGCGTGGTGCAGAAGCTGGGCTTCCGCTATGAGGGACTTCGTCCGCGTTACCTGCACATCAACGGCGACTGGCGCGATCACGAGGTGTTCGCGCTGAATGCTGAGGAGGTGCCCGAGGGCATGCTGGCCCGCTGGCAGGCCTCCCGAACGCCCCGATAACGGCGGGATCACGACACTCCGAGGTGGGTCCCCGGTTAACAGCAGCCACATGCGTACCTTCAGGGGCGTGGGTACGACTGGACTTATCTTCGGCGCGATTGTGGCGGCCTGGCTGGCTTATCTGGTGCCGATGATGGTCCGCCGTCATCAGGCGCACGAAGCAGAAGCGGACCCCGAGACCAGGTTCTCTTCGGTCCGCATCGTGCGACACGGTGTGAACGAAACCGCCACACGTGAGGCCGGCGAACGGGTCCGGATCTCGACCCCGCTGACCCGGCGCGCCGCCGTCGAGGAGATCCGCCGCGCCGACCGACGGGCGGCGCGACGCCGACGCAATGTGCTCGTCGTGCTGGGCCTGGCGCTGATCACGCTGATCGCGCTGGCCATCCCCGGCATCACTCCCTGGTGGGCGATCGCGATCCCCGCCGGCCTGATCGCTGTGTTCCTCGGGATCGCGCGGGTGAGCGTACGCACGATGCAGCGGACGTTCGACCGTCGCCTGGAGGAGATCCACACGGGTGAGAACGCCGCCGAGGACACGATCGTCGTCGGCGAGGAGGAGACCCTCGCCAAGCAGGACAACAAGCCGCAGCCGACGGTGACGTCCGTCGAGCTGGGGGCGCCGGTCGGGCGGCCCGGGACGCTCTGGGACCCCCTGCCCATCACGCGCCCGACCTATGTGTCAGCGCCGCCGGTGGCGCGCACCGTGCGTACCATCGACCTCACCGCACCCCAGCCGATCGTCGCTGACAACAAGCCCGTCGTCGCCGATGCGCCCGAGCACAGCATCGTTCCCGTCGTCGAGCTGCGGCCGGCCGTGGGGGACTGAATTTCGCCGACTGAGGGCGACGTACGAGTGTCTCGAAGCCACATCGCGATCGCCGTTTGAGCTGTGCTAGGCTAGCCGAGCTTCAAACGCAAGGGGCTATGGCGCAGTTGGTAGCGCGTCTCGTTCGCAATGAGAAGGTCAGGGGTTCGAATCCCCTTAGCTCCACCACGAAGGACCTAGCGCTGACTAGGTCCTTTACTCATTTCTGGGACTAGATCACCAGCCTGTAACCCTGCCTTCTGCCCCGAATGTGCCCCCCTGGTGCCCCCCAGCGCCTCATTGAGCCTTGCCAGACCCGCCATGTCAGCGCCTGTGCCCAGGTGGTGCAGATATCGATTCGTCGTTGCGATGGACTCGTGCCCCATCCAGGCCTGCACCGTTCCCGGGTCGACGCCGCGGGCCAGCCACAGACATGCCGCAGTGTGGCGCAGGTCGTGAAGGCGGCGGCCGTCACTGGTGGTTCGCCAATCCAAAGTCCGAAGGACAGCCGAGCGATGCAGGAGCGAGCCCCCGGCGGTGGTCAACAGCGGATCACCCGGCGCACGGCTCTCGGCCAAGGACCGAACGATGTCGAGTACGCGATTGGCAATCGGCACTCGGCGGGAGCGACGGCCCTTGGTGGCCTTGACCGGCACGCCTTCAGGCGCGGAACGCCGGATCAACAGTGCGGGTGCCGGGACCTCGACCAGGTCGCGGACCTGAAGGGCGCGAGCCTCACCCCAGCGCAGGCCGGTCCAGCCCAGCACCAACAGCACATCGGCCAACCGTTCATCGCGTTCCAACCACACCGCGTGGCGGTCCTCCAACTCGTCCTCAGAGAACGGAAGCATCTCTGTGGCGATAGCCGACGACTTCGGGACCTGTACGCCGGTCACCGGATTGGTGGCGATGATCTTCTCCTGCACACACCAGCCGAAGAACGATGACAGCGACGCCCGATACCGCCGCACCGACGACTCCGCGAGCCCGTCGGAGAGCAGAGCCACGTATACACGCGCGATCTCTCGGCCGGTGACGGCCTTGACCTGCAGATTCAGCACCGATGTCGGGGTGAGCCGCTGCACGTCCTGATCCGCTCGCGCAGTCTTCACGGCCACGGTGTGCCGCCGCACCTCGAGCCACTCGGTCATGAGCTGCTTGACCAGGCGCTTCCCCGCCCGAGGGTCGATCCCGCCATCGATGGCGGCCCGTTCCCGGTCCAACCACGCTTGAGCCGCCGCTTTCGTCGGAAAGGCACGCGAGGCCACGTCGACACGACCGACCTTGAGTTTGGCTCGGAACTTCCCGCTGGGGAGCTTCACAACGCTCATGCTGCGACTCTTTCCAGCCAGGCCAGCACGTCCGGGCGGCGGTAACGGGGACACGACGGCGTAAGCCACACGACGCGCGGGCCTTTGCCTTCCTGGCGCCATCGGCACAAGGTGGACCGCGACACCCGCAACCAACCCGCAACTTCATCAGAGGTGAGCAACTCATCCATGGCGAAGCACCCGCTCCAAACGGCGCTCTGCCAGTGAGGCGGCACCCTTCGTCGACAGCCTGTCTTCCATCGTTCGTGTCCTTTCGGTGGCGGGTGGGTCAGCGGTTCTTGCGGCGGGCGGCTTTCCATTGGGCGTACTCCCGGGCCCTCGCGGCGGCGGCGATGGCGAGGGCTTCGTCGCCGATGCGGGGCCAGCCGGTGCCGCCGTAGGCCCAGGAGCCGACGACCAGGGTGGTGTCGTCGTCCTCGGCCGCGAGCAGGCGGGCTTCGAGGTCGCGGGTGTCCAGCGCCTCGCCGTCACGGGCGGCCTGGTCGAGGAGGCGGCGGTAGCGCTGCCGGGCCCGGCGGAGTTGGCCGAGGGTGACCGAGTAGCGGCGGGACTTGGAGGAGAAGTGGCCGCGGAAGCCGGCCATGTGCGCCCACTTGCCCAGCAGCGCGTAGTGATCCCGCCCGGTCTTCGGATCCAACGGCACGATCGTGGAACCCTTCCGGTGGTGCCCCAGGACATGCCGTCGGGTGGCGAGCGCGCCGAGGTCGCGGCAGACCTGTGCCAGCCGCCTCACGTGGGGGCGTTGGGAGAGGCCGCCGCTGCTGGCGTCCTTGGTGGCGTACTTCGCCAGATACCCCGCGACCTGCCCCGCCGACAACGTCTCAGACTTGCGCGCGGTGGCGTGGTGGCGGACGGTGCGGACGTCGAGCTGGCGGCCCCACGCGATGACCCGGGGGCTGTCTGTTTCGGAGGTCGGCGGCGCCGGACACGTCACCGAACGGGCCACCGTGGCGACGAGCTCGGCCAGGGCGTCGGCGTCCAGGGGTGCGGGGGAGCCGGGGCCGTCGGGGCCGTCGAGGCGGATGAGGGCGTGGAAGTGGACGATGCCGCGGGCCTGGTATTCGGCGACCTTGGCGTACTGCACCGACGCCCGCTCCTTCAGCCTGGACGGCGGCACCCCCAGCGCAGCGGCGAGGGCCCGGCGCAGGGTGATGGTGGTGCGCCGCCACAGTTCGGGGGCGTGCCACTGCCAGACCACTGCGGAGGTCCAGTCGTAGCAGTCCCAGCACAACGGCGACCCCACCACCGCATCATCCTCGGCATGCCGCGCCGTACACGAGAGCCGAACCCCGTGTGGGCAGGTTTCAACCCGGTCCGACGATCGGGGGCGGCATGGCTTGTTGTTCTCCCGTGTGCCGTGGACGAGGCCGAACGAGGGCGCGGTGAGGGTGACGAACAGCAGCGGGTTGGTCGCGACGGTGGTGGGGATGGTTTTGCCGCCGGCGACTCCGGCGCGGATCATGGCGAAGGTGTCTCTGGCGTAGACCCGGGAACAGGACAGGCAGACTTCGGCGCGGCGGTTTCCGCACGGCCGGTACAGCGCCCCGAGCGGTGCCTGGTCCGACGACCAGGACGACAAGACCTCGCCGGTGGCTCGGTCGAGGGTGATGGTGGAGCCGGTGAGCCGGATCGGCTGCTGGCAGTTGCCGACGGCGGCGAGGGTGTCGGCGAACGCCTCATGGGTGCCATCGAGCAGCCGGGACAGGACCGAGGCGGCGAGGTGGGCGGGCAGTTCCAGCGGCGCGCTCTCCCCGTGCCCGGGAAACCCCGACCCCGAGGGCGCCTCGTCGCTGAACCGGTCCGTGACGGTCATGCCGCCGACGGCGATGGAGGTCCGGGGAGCACGCCGGGCTCGAGGTGCGATTGTGTGGGGATCATGGCCAGCCACCCTCTGAGGGTGTGCTGTCGAGCCAAGAGCCCCTTGCCTGACAGCACACCCAGTCTCAGTGGGTCACGCCAACACCAACGACTCCGAACACCGACAGGGGCTTACCCGGTGCACGAATACAGCAATCAGAAGCGGAGTCACAGCTCAAAGTGATTTGGTGTTTGCTTTTTTCCTCGGGAATCGACTCGCCGCACCCATATAAGGCACATCAGCTTTTTGCCGTTCCCGGAATCTCCGTTGCATTCAGTTATAGCACCCGCCCCGACCACGCCCAACGATCCCGACCGCAGGCAGCGCCCGGAAAGCGGCCCCGGGGAGCCACATGCAGCAACACGAACGCGAGCCAATAGCAATCAACGAGAACTACCCGCACATATACGCACGTCCCCGGACAAATGTGGTGAGCGCATTAGCCGACTCGTAATGTGACGCATATCACATGGCGTTTTGACGCGCTGCAGCGCTGGTCCGTGCAGTTGGCATGAGCGGCAGCGGTGGCAGCCCAGGCCTCGACGAGGCGCTCGGAGGGATCGAAGGCTGCCCCGGGCACGCGCACCCAAGGCGGCCGCTGCGCGAGGGGGCAGGTACTCAGCGGCGCCGACCCGGGCGGTGTCGTGGCTGACGACCTCGCCGGTGATCACGTCGGAGCCGTCGTTGTCGGGGGTAGGTGTCACAGGAATGGGGGCCACGCTGACGAGGGGTGTGACACAACCGGCAGATAACGTCCTTTATCAACCAGTGGCGTGCTGACCGCCGACCAACCGAGACAGATCCAACGCCAACGCACGCGCACTGAAACCGTCGAAACAACTGACCAGTCGTCCGGGCCCCTGACGTGATTGCCTGCTTCGTTTCCACGCCTCAGCGTCGGGGTTCTTCATGAAAGCTTCACAGCTGTAGGGGTTCAGCTCACCGACGGGTGCGGGTAGCGTCGATCACGGGGCCCGCAGCCTCCCTCGTCGTGGCCCGTCTCATTCATGTTCCGGTACTCAGTAAGCACAGGATGCCCAACCCCAACAAGGAGCCCCAGCGATGACTGATCATGTGACTTCGATGCTCAAGACTTATCCAAAGGATTTGGGTGGGGTGGACAAGGAGAAGTTGGCCGCGTGCATCGCAGCCTGTTTTGAGTGTGCCCAGACCTGTACCGCATGCGCGGATGCCTGCCTGTCTGAAGATATGGTCGCCGAGCTGGCCAAGTGCATCCGCACCAACCTCGACTGCGCCGACATCTGCGCCACCACCGGCAAGATCTTGTCCCGACACACCCGTTATGACGCCAACCTCACCCGCACCGTACTGGAGGCCTGCCGCACCGCGTGCCAGGCCTGCGCTGATGAGTGCAACAAGCACGCGGACATGCACGAGCACTGCCGGATCTGCGCCGAGGCCTGCCGACGCTGCGAGCAGGCCTGCGCCGATCTCATCGCATCTCTGGGCTAACGCCCGCCTCGTGCCGGCCTCAGTGGGGCGCCGAATTGATCGCCGGGAATTTCGCCGACCGATCTGTGCTCATCGACGCGTTCGCGCTGGGCACATCGAGGCGTCGTGGTCACAGTGATGGCCACCCCTTGGCAGATCAGGAACGTGGCCATCATGCTCAGCGCATCCTCATCGAGGATGTGGCAGTGGTAGATGGTGCGGCCATCGCAGTCGTCGCACCTTCCCGCGGGCCGCCGGGAGCTCCACGTCCTGCCACCGGGTTCGGCCAGGGGCTCGATCGCCGTCCTCGATCATCTACATGGGCCTGGCAGAGTCCCTTTAGCCCTCCGACAGCCGCAGCCCACCTCCACAGGCATGCGCCCCGGGGCTCGGGAGATCCTTTGCGGAGGGTTCCGGTGCGATCCCTCGGACACCCCACCATCATGTTGGTGGGGCCCCAGGACGTTTAGTTGGGCAGCTGTTGGAGCATCTGCTCCATTTCGGTGATTTCGGTTTGCTGGTCGTTGATGACCTGGCGTGCGAGTGCTAGGGCTTGGGGATTGCGGCCGTTGGTGACTTCTTGTTGGGCCATGGCCACCGCACCTTTGTGGTGGGCGATCATCCCGGTCAGGAATAGCCGGGCAGCCTCATCGCCTTGGGCGGCTGTGAGGCGGTCGAGGTCTTGCTGGCTCAACATCCCATCCATCCCCGAGCCGGGGCCCATCGACCCGTGATCCATCGGCCCGGCAGACTCCTCACGCCAGGTGTCGAGCATGGCGTTCATGCGCTCGATCTCTGGACCTTGGGCGGCCTTGATCTTCTCGGCCAGCTGCTGAATCTGGGGGTTGAGGTTGTCCTTGGCCAGCATGATGTCGCTCATCTGCACCGCCTGCTGGTGGTGGGGAATCATCATCTGGGCAAACATCATATCGGCATCGTTGTGCTCGGCCGAGATCGGCTCGCCGGGCACGGCGGTGGAGGCGGGGGCTGGGTTTGTGGTCGCTGGGCTGGAGGCGGCCGGGGTGGCGGAGTCGGGGGTTGCCTGGCCGCCGGTGCCGCAGCCGGCCACGGCGAGAGTGGTGGCGAGGGCGAGGCTGGCCAGGATGGTGGATCGCTGCATGGTTGTGTCCTTTTCTTCTGGTGGGCAGTGAGGGTTAGCGGGCGGTAGCGGTGGCGGGCTGCTCGACGGCCCGGCGGTCGTTGTCGGTGCTGGTGCCGGCGAGGTGGGCGGGGTCGAGGTTGATGCGGCGTAGGAGTTGAGCGTTGAGGGCGACCACGATGGTCGACACCGACATCAGTACCGCTCCGACGGCCGGGGAGAGCAGGATGCCCCAGGGGGCGAGCACGCCGGCGGCCAGCGGTACGGCGATGATGTTGTAGCCGGTGGCCCAGGCGAGGTTTTGAACCATTTTGCGGTAGCTGGCCTGCGATAGCTCGATCATCGACAACACCGCCCGGGGGTCGTTGCTGGCCAGCACCACCCCGGCGGATTCCATCGCTACGTCGGTGCCGGCGCCGATCGCGATTCCGACCTCGGCGCGGGCGAGGGCGGGGGCGTCGTTGACGCCGTCGCCGACCATCGCCACCGTCATCCCGCGGGACTGGAGTTCGGTGACTTTGGTGTCCTTGTCTTGGGGGAGCACCTCGGCGAAGACCTCATCAATGCCCAGCTCAGCGCCTACGGCCTCGGCGACCTGGCGCGCATCACCGGTGATCATGGCGACCCGCTTCCCTCGGGCCTGCAGCGCGCGGACGGCGTCGCGGGACTCAGGCCGGACCTGGTCCTCCAAGGCCAGCGCGCCGATGATTTCCCCGTTCCGCAGCACATGCAAGATGCCGGCGCCCCGGTCACTCCATGCCTGGGTCTGCGCGGCGATCGAGGCTGGGGTGGCGACGCCGAGCTCGCGGAGCATGGTCGGTCCGCCCACCAGGATCTCCGCTCCGTCGACGGTTGCTTTCACACCGCGGCCGGTGGCGGCGGTGAAGTCGGTACCGCGCAGGCCCAGCCGGGCGGCCTCCGGATGGGCGGTGGCGGCGGTGACGATGGCGCGGGCCACCGGATGCTCGCTGTCTGCCTCGGCCGCCGCCGCCCAGGCCAACAGCTGTCCCTCGCTCACCCCGGGGACCGGCGCGGTGCCGGTGAGGGCATGCGCACCCTCGGTGAGGGTGCCGGTCTTGTCGAACAGCACCACATCGATCGTGCGCATCCGCTCCAAGGCGAGACGGTTTTTGATCAGCACCCCCGACCGGGCGGCGCGTTCGGTGGAAATCGCGATCACCAGCGGAATCGCCAAGCCCAGGGCGTGCGGGCAGGCGATCACCAACACGGTCACGGTGCGCACCACCGCGTCGTCGGGGCTGCCCAGCAGCGTCCACACGATCGCAGTAAGGACGCCAGCAGCCAGGGCGAACCAGAACAGCCAGGCGGCTGCCCGGTCGGCCAAGGCTTGGGCGCGAGAAGAGGACGCCTGGGCATCGGCGACCATCCGCTGGATCCCGGCCAGGGCGGTGTTGGATCCGACTGCTTCGATCCGCACCCGCACGGTGTTGTCGGTGGCCACCGTCCCGGCCACCACCTTGTCCCCGGTGGTGCGCGGGACGGCCTTTGATTCGCCGGTGATCATGGACTCGTCGAACTCTGCTGTTCCCTCGACGATCTGCCCGTCGGCGGGCACCCGGGCCCCGGAGCGGACCAGCACCACATCGCCGACGGCCAGCTCGGCGATCGGGACCGTTACTGTGTCGCCATCGAGGATCTTCTCGGCCTCATCAGGCAGCAGGGCGGCCAGGGCGTCGAGCGCGGAGGACGCCGCGCCCAGGGCGCGCATCTCCATCCAATGCCCCAGCAGCATGATCACCACCAGCAGCGCCAGCTCCCACCAAAAGTCCAGATCGAACCCGCCGATGCCCAAGGTGGTGATCCACGAGGCCACGAACGCCACCGTGATGGCCATACTGATCAGCAGCATCATCCCCGGCTGGCGGGACCTCAGTTCGGTGAGCCCGCCCTTCAAAAAGGGCATCCCGCCATAGAAGAAGATCACCGTGCCCAGCACCGGGGAAATCCAGGCTGAACCCGGGAACTGCGGGAGTTGATAGCCCAGCAGATGCCCGACCATGGGGCTGAACACCACCACCGGGACCGAGAGCACCAACGAGAGCCAGAACTTGTTCTTGAACATCGCTGTGGAATGCCCGGCATGCTCCCCATGGGTGTGCACCGCATGCTCCTCATCCAGGCCCGAATGCGCATGCTCATGGGGCATCGCCTGCCCGTGCGTAGCGGCATCACCGTGATGCCCGGTGTGCGGGCCCTCCCCGACGGACTGGGGGGCGCCAGGGCGGCCGTGATCATCATGGTGCGGGCTACTCATGACGGGCTCCTTCGGATCGTGCGGTGGGAGAGCGAGGACTATGTCCCCCACTCCATACCCTGAGGGGGTATGGAGGCAAGTTCGTGGTCCGGCGCTCTAGCCACGGACGGGCGGCGCGCTGGTGGGTGGGGTGAACCGTGCGGCCAGCAGGTCGAACTCGGTGCGGGTCAACCCCACAGGGACCCCGCTCACCCGCACCTGGTGGGCGGTCACATCCACGACGAGATCTCCGAAAACCCGTGCCGGCTCCGGGGCGCGAGCGTGGTGCGGGGACGGCGCAGTACCGCAGCCACCCGGGCCACAAGCTCGCGCACGCTGAACGGCTTGGTGATGTAGTCATCGGCCCCGGCGGTCAGTCCGGCCAACTTGTCCTCCTCGTCCCCGCGGGCGGTGAGCATCAGCACATAGCACTCCGAGAATCCCCGCAGCCGCCGGCACACCTCGATCCCGTCCAGCCCCGGCAGGCCCCAAATCCAGCACCACCACATCCGGTGTGGAACTGGGCGGCGTCATAGCCGGCCGGGTGAGGTAGGTGGCCACCATCGCTGCCAACGGCTTCTCATCATCAACCACACGCCGAATCGATGCCAGGGTTCATCCCTTCAGTTTGACCCTGCACCCCGCCTGCAACCTCACCGCAAGCAGGAACTGGCCGGAATCTTCGCCAAACCTTCAAAGAACGCAGCGCCCCTTCCCAATCCCGAGTGTCCCGCGTCAAGTTAGTTGGCAGGGTTTTCTTGGTTTTGAATGTCGGGACGGTGGGGTCGGCCAGGCCCACGTGCACCCTGTTTGGGCCGGTTCCAGGAAATGGCCTCGTGCGGCCGGAGCTCGTTGTACTCGATCCGGTAGTCCTCGGCCCGCTCGGCGAGCATGAGCGCGTCGTCGATTTCATCGAGGTAGAGCCGTTCGTATTTCAGCGTGCCGAAACCACACTCGCGCGAGCCGTTTTGTCCCGGGGTCTTCACCCGGGTGCGCACGTGCAGCAGCTCGGGATGGCCGGCGATGAAGGACTCGAACCGAAAGGACCGAAACGGGCCGCCGCCCGTGGCGGTCGATTCCTCCCTGGTCCAAGCGTCAGGTCTTCTGAAGGATGACATCGTGCTGACGATCCCGACCGAGGCGGGGGTCTTTGACACCACCCTGCTAGGCAATCAATGCTGCGTCGGGGGCGGAGGCGCCCTATGCGGAGTCTTGGGCGAGATTGGCAGTGCGACGGTGAAGGTCGCTCCTCGGCCGGGTCCCTCGCTCGCGCCGGTCAGGCCGCCGCCGTGAGCGTCAATGATGGCGCGGCTGATGGTCAGGCCGATGCCGGAGCCGCCTCGGTCACGATCCCTGGCGGTGTCGCCGCGGTAGAACCGTTCGAAGATATGGGCGAGCTGGTCGGGTGGGATCCCTTCTCCGGTGTCGGCGACGATGATCTCGACCTCGTTGCCGGACTGCCGGGCGAACAGTCGAACAGAACCGTCCGGTGGTGTGTGGCGCAGGGCGTTGTCCAACAGGTTGTCGAGGACTTGTCCCATCCTGCGGCGGTCGACGTTCACCGCGAGGCCGGATGCGCTGTCGGCTTCGGTCACGAGGTTGATGTGGTGCCTGGAGAAGGTTTCGCGCTGCGCGTGTGCGGCGGACCGGATGAGTTCGCTGACTGGGACAACCTCGGGCTCGAGGGCCATGCGGCCTTCCTCGGCCCGGGAGACGTCTTTGATGTCCTTGGTGAGTCGGGCGAGTCGATCGGTCTGCTCGGTGATTACCCGATCGGTGTCTTCGTCCCAGACCGTGACGCCTTCACGAAGACCTTCGCAGCAGAGCTTGAGGGTGGTGATCGGGGTGGTCAGCTCGTGGGCAAGGTCGGAGAGCAGTCGTCGGCGCGTGTCCTCGGTCTGTTGCAGTTGGCCTGCCATGCGGTTGAAGGCGCTGCCGAGGGTGTCGAACTCGGGTCCGGAGCCAGACTCGGGTACCCGGGTTGCCAGATGGCCCCGGGACAGTTCTCGGGCCGCGTCGGTGAGTACAAGCAGGGGGGCTTGCAGGCGGCGGGTGATATGCCAGGTGACGCCTGCTGCACAGACCAGCGCGATGAGCAGTGCTACCCCGAGGGACACAACGGAGGCGTCTCGGTAGGCCTGCTCAATATGTGTCAGCTCCGGGGAGTTTGCAGGATGCCCAGCCTCCAGCAGATGCTGATGAAACAAGGGTGGGCCGACGAACAGCGCGACCAGACCGGCGGTGAGAATGCTCGCCACCAAGACTAGGACTTGGGCGAGCATGAGCCGTGAAGCGAGACTTCCAGGTGCGACCACGTGTTCATCCCTTGCCCATGCGGTAGCCGACGCCGCGCACGGTTTCGATGTATCGGGCCAAGATGGTGTCGTCGCCGAGTTTGCGACGGATGTGTCCCACGTGCACATCGACGATGTGCTCGTCGCCCACCCAGCCGGTGTCCCAGACATCGTTGAGGAGCTGCCGTCGGGAGAAGGCGAACTGCGGTCGTGCGGACAGCACGTCCAGGATGTCGAATTCGGTTCGGGTCAGGTGTACGGGTTCGCCGCCCACGGTGACCTCTCGGCTGGCGGGGTTGATGGTGAGGTCACCGAACTCGCGCGGTGGCTCCTCGACCACGCTATTGGGCGGGTCCGCCGCGCCGCGGTTCCGAGGACGGCGAAGGACCGCTTGGATACGCGCGACGAGCTCGCGGGCGCTGAAGGGTTTGGTGATGTAATCGTCGGCGCCAACGGACAGCCCGACCACCCGCGACACCTCATCGTCGCGGGCTGTGAGCATGAGGATGTAACAGTCCGAGAAGGTCCGGATCTGACGGCAGACCTCCACGCCGTCGAGGCCGGGCAGGCCGAGATCGAGCACGACGACATCGGGATCGAGCCTGCGGGCAGCTGAGACTGCATCGGGGCCTGTGTACGCCTGCGAGGCGCTATACCCGGCCTTGGTGACGTAGGCGCTCACCATACGGGTGATGTCGCGTTCATCATCGACGACCAGGACGCGCGGGCCTCCACTTGCCGACCAAACAGGCGCAGGCTTCTCCATATCGTCCAGTCTGGCCTCGGTGTTGGGGAGGTTCAGGCCTGCGGTGCCGCTCGGTGGTCGATCTTCGTCAAACATTCATCGGATCTCGCCTGGAAGCAAACACGGGACGACGAGAGTGATTCCCAGGAACAGAGCGCACAGGTGAGAGGAAAAGGCCATGTGGGGCAGCGGGATGGGATTTGAGATGGGTTGGTTGATGTGGGTCGTGATGATCCTCGGCACGGTGGGTTTCTGGACGCTCGTCGTCGTGGTCGTACGTGCCCTGATTCAAGGCAGGCCGGCCGGCACGCCACCACGCTCCCTGTCCCGTTCCGACCCGATGGGACAGCTTGACGAGCGGCTCGCCCGAGGCGAAATCGACGCGGAGGAATATCAGCGCACCAAGAACCTGCTGACCGGCGCCCGCTGACGCGGCCAAATGCCCGGCGGCTCCTCGCGCGAGGCACACTCATCAATATCAGAAGGGAAGCATGACAAACCTCAGCCGCCGAAGCCTGCTCCTGGCCGGATTGGGAGTCACCGGAGCCGGCCTCCTGAGCGCCTGCTCCGTGTCTCAACCGACCGGCACAGCGACGACCTTCGGGACCCCGGGACCGGTGCCGACCACGCCCGGTCAGCGCGTCACGACGGCCAGCCTGGTCGCGCAACGCACCACATTGGACCTGGGCGGACCCCAGGTGGCGACATGGGCCTACGGAGACACCGCGCCTGGCCCGATCATCCGGGCCACAGCGGGCGACCTCATCCGGGTCACCTTGAACAACCAGCTCCCAGCCGACACGTCGATCCACTGGCACGGCATCGCACTCGCCAATGCGGCCGATGGCGTCCCGGGCATGACCCAGGACCCGATCCGACCGGGCACCAGCTACGCCTACGAGTTCGTTGCGCCGGATCCGGGCACCTATTTTTATCATCCGCACGTCGGTGTCCAGCTCGATCGGGGACTCTATGCGCCCCTGATCGTGGAGGACCCGAACGAGCCGGGTGACTATGACCACGAGTACGTGGTGGTTCTGGACGACTGGGTGGACGGCACCGGTCGGACACCTGATGAGGTGCTGGAGCAGCTGATCGCCGGCGGCGGCACGGCCGGGCCGGGTGGGATGGGCGGAATGGACCATGGCTCGATGGGCATGGGCTCGGGCACGGCCCCGTTCGGCGACGCCGGCGACGTCATCTACCCGCATTATCTGATCAACGGTCGAGTGCCGGCCGCGCCGGATGTCTTCGAGGCGAAGCCGGGCCAGCGGGTCCGCCTGCGGATCATCAACGCCGGATCCGACACCATCTTCACCGTCGCGCTGGGTGGTCACCGGATGACCGTGACCCACAGCGATGGTTTCCCCGTGCAGCCGACCGAGACCGGTGCCTTCTACATCGGGATGGGCGAGCGGTACGACGTGGTCGTGACCCTGCAGGATGGTGTCTTCCCTCTGGTCGCTGCGCCCTTCGGGAAGGAAGGCCAGGCGATGGCCCTGATCCGCACCGGCGCCGGCAGCGTCCCAGCCGCCGCGGTACGCCCGGCCGAGCTGACCGGCCCAGTCCTGCTCGGCGCCGAGCTGATGCCCGCGGAGTCGGCCCGGCTGGCCAGCAAGAAGCCTGACGCCGTCGTAGCGTTCCAACTCAACGGCCAGATGGCGCCCTACCAGTGGGGGATCAACGGAGCCAAGTTCGGCCAGAATGATCCGATCATGATCAACCAGGGACAGCGGGTTCGTCTGAATCTGGCCAACATGACGATGATGACCCACCCGGTCCACATTCACGGTCACACGTTCGGTCTCATCAATAGTGGCTTGCGCAAAGACACCGTGCTGCTGCGGCCGATGGAGACGATGGCGGTCGAGCTGCAGGCCGACAACCCCGGCGACTGGGCGGCCCACTGTCACAACATCTACCACGCCGAGGCGGGAATGATGATTGCCATGAACTACCGGGTCTGACGTTCCTGCCCCAGTCCCGTCCTTGCCAACGACTGAAACACCCGACGACCGTCGGGCGCCGAGGCAGCGCTTGCCGTCGACACCATCACGGCCGGTGAGACCGGGAGGAGAGCCGAGTTTTTGAGTACGTCACAAACCGAGGAACCCCGGGGGGCGAAGTCGTTGGTGGATCACCGCGGCCTGGGGGGCGTGCTTCGTCGCGATCAAGGTGGGCCTGCGCGACGCCCCGCTGCTGTGGTTCGCCCTGATCGGAAAACACTGGACGGTCAAGCTATTGGTGACCATGGTCAGGCGGCCGCGAGGGTGACTTTGTAGCCGAGTGCTTCGAGTTGGCGGACGTGGTTACGGGTACGACGGGCGGTGTCCAGGCGGCGGGTGTGATAGTCGGTTCCCAGGTCGTGATAGCGGGTAGTGGGGTCGGCGAGCAGATGCCACACGATAGTGAGGATGGAGCGGGCGACCGCGACGAGAGCTTTCAGCTTGCCCCGTCGTTTCACCAGGCGCCGGTAACGGGCGCCGAGGAAGGTCGGGGTCTTGGCGGCAGCCGCCGCCGCTTCTCCGAGGACGCCTTTGAGGTAGGGGTTGCCGTGGCCGGTCTTGCCGGCCCGGGACCGAGCAGCACGCCGCCGACCTCGAGCGCCGCATCGCCGAGCTAACCGCTCTCCTCAAGCAGGTGCGGCGATTGGGTGACTGCGCAACGACTCTGGACCCTGCCCAGTGCCACCCGTCGCAGGTATGTCATCTCATCCCGACCGCCGAGGAAGGAACGCCGAACTGCTGACGTCCCCGGGCCGCAGATCCGGCCGCAACGGACAAGGACGTCGGCTGGGAAGTTCGCTCCGACGATCAAGTCGAGCAGGGCCAATGTGGGATCGTGCCGGACGAGAAGGGCGACCCCGACTCACTTAGCCGCTTCGGAGGTATCCGCCGGAGCGCCCTGGTTGGTCCCCGACGTCCGAGCAGCTGCGCAGTGCCGGGCACGGATCCGCTCAGCATCAGCAACCGCACCCAACAACCAAAGCCGACCGCCATAAAGCAGCGAAGGCCACAGGCCCGGCGTGCCGGTCCACAAGCCGGCCAACGCTATCGACGATTCCGGCAAAGACACGGATGTATAGACGCTCGTCGCGGGTGGCACGGCCACCCAGGACTGGTCGATGTCGTTCCTGGGCAGTGATTGGGCGGTCTGGCGGTCACCAGGGCACCATCCACTCTGCGGATGCCTTGATGGTGTTCTTGGAAGGGACTCGGGCTCCCTGATATTCAGCTTTCACTGTATAGTCAGCGTATGCTGACTATTGTTTCGCGGTTGGATGTGATGAACCGGCTGGGTCGGGCGATGGCGGACCCAACGCGTTCGCGGATTTTGATGATGCTGCTGGAGGGCCCGAGCTATCCGGCGGTGCTGGCTCGGGAGCTGGAGTTGACACGCTCGAATGTGTCGAACCATCTGACCTGCTTGCGTGATTGCGGGATCGTGGTGGCCGAGCCGGAAGGCCGGCAGACCCGGTACGAGATCGCTGATCCGCATCTGGCTGCGGGGTTGAACGCGCTGATCGACGTCACGCTCGCGGTCGATGAGGATGCGCCGTGCATGGACCCCGCCTGCTCGATCCCGGGCTGCTGTGAGACCGGAGCGGGAGCGTGAGCGCGGTCACGGGGTCGCAGGTGGATGAGGTCGACATCGACGATCATGACCGGCCGTGGTGGCGGGACCGTGAGGTGCTGGTGCCGGTGTTCTCCGGTATCGCGTTCCTGACGGGTCTGATTTGTGAGTGGTCCGGGGTAGAGACGCTCGCGCTGGTGCTGTTTTGGACTGGTCTGCTGCTGGGCGCGTCGACGTTCACCCCCGGCGCGATCCGGAAGCTGGTCCAGGGCCAGCTCGGCATCAGCCTGCTGATGACGATCAGTGCGATCGGCGCGGTGATCCTCGGCTACGTCGAGGAAGCGGCCGCGCTGGCGTTCTTGTACTCCATTGCCGAGGCGCTGGAGGACAAGGCGATGGACCGGGCCCGCGGCGGACTGCGGGCGTTGCTGAAGTTGGTGCCGGAGACCGCGACGGTCCTGACCGGGGGTGCGTCGACGCAGATCGCGGCCAAGGATCTGGAGGCGGGTCAGCTGATGCTGGTGCGTCCGGGTGAGCGGATCGCGACGGACGGGGTCGTGCGGTCCGGGCGTAGCAGCCTGGATACCTCCGCGATCACCGGCGAGTCGATCCCGGTCGAGGTCGAACCCGGCGATGCGGTTTCTGCCGGCGCGATCAACACCGCCGGCGCCCTGGAGGTTGAGGCGAGCGCGGCGGGGACCGACAACTCGCTGACCACGATCGTGGAGCTGGTCGAACAGGCCCAGGCCGAAAAGGGTGACCGGGCCCGGCTCGCGGACCAGATCGCCCGCCCGCTCGTGCCCGGGGTGCTGATCCTCGCCGTCCTGGTCGCCCTGATCGGATCGCTGTTCGGCGACCCGGAGCTCTGGATCACCCGCGCACTGGTGGTGCTGGTGGCCGCCTCGCCGTGCGCATTGGCGATCTCGGTGCCGATCACCGTCGTCGCGGCCATCGGCGCGGCGAGCAAGTTCGGTGTGGTCATCAAATCCGGCGCGATCTTCGAACGCTTCGGCGGCATCCGCCACGTCGCGGTCGACAAGACCGGCACCCTGACCCGCAACCAGCCCACCGTCACCGCCGTCCTGGCCGTCGACCAGATCGCCGAGGAGAAGATGCTCAGCTGGGCCGCCGCGTTGGAACAGCACAGCACCCACCCGCTCGCCGCCGCGATCACCACCGCGGCCGGTGCCACGGTTGCTGCTGCAGGTGTCACCGAGCTGGCCGGGCACGGCATCCAGGGCCTCATCGACGGCGCCAAGGTCACCGTCGGCAGCCCGCGCTGGCTCGACCCCGGCACCCTCAGCGACCAGGTCGCCGCGCTGGAAGAACAGGGCATGACCGTGGTGATCGTGCACCGCAACGACCAGCCGGTCGGCGCGATCGGCGTACGCGACGAGCTACGTGCCGAGGTCCCCGAAGTCATGGACACCCTGACCGGGCAGGGCATCGGGGTCACCATGCTCACCGGCGACAACGCCCGCACCGCCCGGGCGCTTGCCGGCCAGGCCGGGATCACCGACGTGCGGGCCGAGCTGCGCCCCGAGGACAAGGCCGCCGCGATCGCCGAGCTCACCGGCACCGCTCCGACCGCGATGATCGGCGACGGCATCAACGACGCCCCGGCCCTGGCGGCCGCCGACATCGGCATCGCGATGGGCGCGACCGGTTCCGACGCGGCCATCGAATCCGCCGACGTCGCCTTCACCGGACACGATCTGCGGCTCCTCCCCCGCGCGTTCGACCACGCCCGCCGGGGCCGTCACATCATCAACCAAAACATCGTGCTATCACTGCTGATCATCGGAGTGCTCCTGCCACTGGCCCTAATCGGCGTCCTCGGACTGGCCGCGGTGGTCCTGGTCCACGAGATCGCCGAGGTCATCGTCATCCTCAACGGACTACGAGCCGCACGCACCCCCAACACAAGCACCGTCTAGCCAAAGTGAAGCGCCCCAGGTTCTTTGCCGCTGCTATGCGGGTTGCGGCTCTCGGTTGAGAGTCGCGTAGTGGGCGGTCTCGTAGTCCACCGGGGAAATGTATCCCAGGCTGGAATGCAGGCGGCGGTTGTTATACCAATCGACCCAGCCGGCGGTGGCGTATTCCACATCGGCAAGGGTCTTGTAGGCACCGGAATGGAAGACCGTGGTGCGGATGCACTCGGCCTTGTACAACCCGTTCACCGATTCCATCAGCGCATTGTCATAGGCATCGCCGACGGTGCCAATGGAAGGCGCGATCCCCTCCAGCGCAAGCCGCTCGGTGTAGCGCACCGACGTATATTGGGCGCCGGCATCGGAGTGCGCCCGGAGTTGCCCTGAGGGGATCGGGTGGCCGTCGTGGTTGCGTTGCCAGATCGCCATCCGCAACGGAGTCAGGACCAGATCGGTGTGCATGCTGGATTGGGCATGCCAGGCCACGATCCGCTGGGAGAACACATCGACCACGAACGCGACGTAGCAGAATCCCGCCCAGCTGCGGACGTAGGTAAAGTCCATCACCCAGGTGTGATCGGGTCGTGGGGCGGTGAAGTCGCGGTCCAGCAGATCCCCGGCCCGGTGGCCATCGGTGGCCGGGATCGTGGTGCGGATCCCCTTGTCGCGGCGCACCCCGGACAGCCCCAGGACGGTCATGGCCCGATCCACACTGCCCGCGGAGGTATCGGTGAAGCCGGGCTGGCGGCGCACCAGCGCGGTCATCTTCCGCCGGCCGTACAAGCCCTCAGGGGTCAGCCGGCGCCCTCTGGCCTCGTTGGTGGCCCAGGCCAGGTCGCGGACCTTGTCGGTGACGTGGGCGTCGGTGACGGTCCGGGCCGCCACCGCCGGCCTCTTCCAGGACCGGTAGGTTCGTGCGGCGATCTGGCAGCCCTGCTCGCGCAGGACCCGGCAGATCGACTCGACCGCATACCCCTCAGCCCTCATCTGGTCAATGAATCCGGCGATCAGCGGTTGCGGGAGTCGAGTTCTCCCGCGAAGAAAGTTGTCGCTGCTTTCAGGATCGCGACATCCTCGCGCAGTTGCCGGTTCTCGGCTTTCAGCCGCTTGATCTCGGCCTGCTCCTCACTGCTCAGACCCTCGCGCTCACCGGAATCGACTTGGGCCTGGATCACCCAGCGACGCACTGACTCCGTTCCGACCCCGAGCTGTTTGGCCACCGCCGCCGCGGCAGCGGTCAACGACGGGTACTCCTGCTGATGCTCAGTGACCAAACGCACCGCCCGCTCACGCAGGGCAGGATCAATCTTCTTCGGCATGCTGTCCATCCTTCCGGACTCAAACAGCAGCGGCATCAAACCTGGGACGGTTCAAAGTGGCCCTGTCGGGGCGCCCGTTCGGGGCTGAGAATGGTGGTGCGGCCGCCCGGTGACGCCGTTGTTCCTATGGTCCTGTGAGGCCGTCGTCTAGCCGGGTGGGGGAACCGTGTGGTGGGCCCTTCAATGCTGCCGATCTGGGCCACCAGAAGGTGGTGACGGTGTGAGCGCGAGGACTAGATTCGTTGTTTGCCCTGACGGTTCCCCCGGGCGGTCGCGCTTCCACCCGAAGTGCGAACCGGAGGAGGATCGAGGTGTTCACAGGGTCAGAAGATGAGGAGCAGATCATCGAACGGGTCGCGGCGTTGGACATCGGCAAGGCCGAGATCGTGTGTTGTGTCCGACTGCCCGCACCGGCAGGCAAGACCCGCCGGGTTCAGGAAGTGACGACGCATTCGACGATGGTGGGCTCGTTGAGTGAGTTGGCTGACCGGCTCGTGACGCTCGGAATCGAGCGGGTGGTGATGGAAGCCACCTCGGATTATTGGCGGGCACCATTCTATTTGTTCGAAGCACACGGCCTGGAGCCGTGGCTGGTCAACGCTAAGGACGTCCGCCACCTGCCGGGCCGCCCGAAAACCGATGTGCTGGACGCGGTGTGGTTGTGCAAGGTCGCCGAACGGCAGATGCTGCGCCCGAGCTTCGTGCCTCCGGCCGACATCCGCCGTTTGCGCGGACTGACGCGTGACCGGGTCGATCTGGTCAACGCCCGCAACGCGACGAAGAACCGGGTCGAGAAGCTCCTGGAGGAGGCCTGCATCAAACTCTCAGTCGTCGCCAGCGATATCCATGGTGTGTCGGGACGGGCCATGATGGACGCGATGATCGCCGGAGAACGCGACCCCAAAGTCCTCGCCGAGATGGCCAGATCACGGATGCGGTCCAAGATCCACCTCCTTGAGGACGCGTTCGCTGGGCTCAAGGTCGGCACCTTCGATGCCCAGCACCGGTTCCGTCTGCGGTTGATGCTGCAACGGATCGATCGTGACAACGCCGATATCGCCGCCGTGGACACGCAGATCGAGGTGCTGTTGGCCCCTTTCGCTGACGCGGTCGCCCAGCTCGACGAGATCCCCGGGATCGGCCCGAAAGCGGCCGCGGTCATCATCGCCGAAATTGGGATCGATATGACCCGATTCCCCACACCGGGCCACCTGGCCTCGTGGGCCAGGTTCGCGCCCGGGATCAAGTCATCAGCCGGGAAGTCGACGGGCAACGGGTCCACCGGACACGGCAACCGGTACCTAGCCCGCGCCATCGGTGAAGCCGCAGTGTCTGCCGGGCGCACCGACACCTTCCTCGGCGTCCGGTACCGGCGCATCGCCCGAAGACGTGGGACGAAAAAGGCCATGGTCGCAGTCGGCCGCTCGATCCTAATCATCGTGTGGCACCTGCTCGCCGATCCCGAAGCCCGCTTCAACGACCTCGGCCCCGACCACTACGACAAGCGAGTCTCGACCACCGCCAAACGCCGCAGCCATATCCGCGGTCTCGAAGCACTCGGCTACACCGTCACCCTGCAACCCGCCGCCTGAGCACCACTCAAGCCCTACCCGGCTCCGCCGGGTGCTACCGCGTGCCCGGCTGGGTCCATTCTCGGACTAGCTTAGTTAGAACCCCCAGGCGGTGACGGTGACGAGGACGGCGACGATGAGCAGCCAGCCGGCCAGGATGGCACTGTGGTGGCGACCCGCCGCCCCTACGGCCCGATCGAGGGTGCCGGGGAGGCGGTGACGGATCAGGCCCAGGTTGGTGAGGGTGACGTACCAGAAGGTCGCGAACGTCGCCGCCCAAGCGGCCATGCAGTACGGGCAGAGGGCGTGGATGACGGTCAGACTCTGCACCATCAACCAGGCCACGAACACCGTCCCGAGCACGGCGCCGATCTGCAGGCCGATCGTGTACCAGCCGGCGAGCCGGCCGGCGGCGAGCAGCATCGCCCCCGTGGCGGCGACCACGGCGAACCCGGCGATCCCCAGGTAGGGGTTCGGGAACCCGAACACCGCCGCCTGCGGCGAGCTCATCACCGGACCGCAAGAGATCGCGGCGTTGACGCTGCACGACGGGGTGTAGAAGGGGTTGGTCAACAGCCAGTACTTCTCCACCGCCAACACGAACGCGGCAGCGAACCCCACCAGTCCCGCCACCAGCAGCACCCAGGCCACCGTCCGAGTCGCCACCACCGAGCCGTTGCCGTCAGAGTCGAGGCCCCCTGTATCAATGACGTCGGCGGGGGTGGTGCGGGTCACTGCTGGTCCAGGGCCTGGTCGAGGGCAGTGGTGAGGTCGTCGTAGGACTTCGGCTCCAGCCGCTGTCCGTTGAGGAAGAACGTCGGCGTGCCGGTCACGCCCATGGCCCGGCCGTCGTCGATGTCGGCCTGAATCCGCGCCATCGTGGCGTCGGAGGCGTAGTCGGCATCCCACTTGCCCATATCCAAGCCGAGCTCTTGGGCGAACTGGCGGAACAGGTCGTCCCTGGGAACCTGCTGCTCACCCCATTCGGACTGCGTCTCATACATCTTCTGGTACATCGCCTCAAACTGGCCCTGCTGCGCGGCCGCCTCGACGGCCCGTGCGGCCCGCTGCGCATTGAAGTGACCATCCAGCGGGAAGTAGCGGACCACGAACGACACCCGGTCGCCGTAGGCGGCGCGGAGCTGCTCGACCGCGGGGAACGCTGCCCCGCACGCCTCGCACTCGAAGTCGAGGAACTCCACGAACGTCACCTTGCCGTCAGGCGCATCCGAGAGCCGGTGCGAGTTGTCGCGCACCGTGACATTCGCCGCCGAGGCCGCTGTCGGCGGCTCGTTTCCCTGCGACCGCACCTGTAGGACGACAACGGCCGCCATCAGCAGCACCACCACCCCGGCGGCGACCGCGGTGACGATCCGGTTCCGCTTCTTTGACCGTGCGGCGGCCTGCTGCTGCGCGGCCAGCTGGGACCGCCTGCTCGACTGGTCACGGGGAGGTCGAGAGTTCTTGCGTCGGCTGGTCATGGGGTGAGTCGTCTCTCCTTCGTTCTCAGATGCGGCTAGTGCTCAACGGCTGCGACCGTCGATTGGTTGCCTCTCAGCAGCAGCTGCAGATCCCGGATGCGCCGTCTGGCGTCACCATGCCTCCGGCGAGCCCGGCATCCTCGTCCGGTCCGCAGCAGGGTGTCAGCCACGACACGTTCCCCCGAGTCAACCCGAACCGGTCAGCCAGATCCGACGGAAAGCTCAGCAGCAGCCGTCGCCGGGTTGGATCGGCCAGAGCCGTCCCCACCCGACCCAGCGCGTCCGCGTCCACCCACCACGGTCGGTCTGGTCACCGCGTCGACAAGCATGCCGGGCAGATTACAGCCGCTACTGAATCAGCCCGGAATGTCTCATCGTCGTACGACGATCTTGACAGATCCGTCTAGATCCGATGTCATCGTCTAATGACGATGAATTGGGCGCACCCGCTGGTGCACGAACTGGCCGAGGAAGCCGATGCCTCCGCCGAAGCCGGGCCGGCCGCTGCGGTCGACCTATTCCGCAGCCTCGCCGACCCCGCGAGGCTCACCATCCTGCGGCATCTCTCTCTCGGCGAGCACCGGGTGGTCGACCTCACCGCGCACCTCGGTCTGGCGCAGAGCACCACCTCAGCCCATCTGGCCTGCCTGCGCGACTGCGGCCTGGTCGCCTCCCGCACCGTGGGTCGGGCCTCGATGTACTCCCTGGCCGTCGAGGGCGAGCTGATGGGGCTGCTCGCGGCCGCCGAGCGGCTGCTGGCCGTCACCGGCGACGCGGTCACCCTGTGCCCCAGCAACCACGGCCCAGCCTCGGCTGACCCGACGCTGCGCGACTCGGCCGATGCGACAGCGACCCTCCGATGAGCGAGCTAGCTGCCCCCGCCGCCGGCCTGGTGTACGCGGCCGCGGTTGTGTTGCTGCTGATCCGGCGGAGCTGGCGGCAGTACCGGCTGACCGGGTCGACCGGGTTCAATGGATTCCGCGGCGCGGCGCAAGACCCGGCCGCCCGGGCCGGTGGGATCGGGTTCGCCATGGCCGTGTTGATCGGGCTGGTGGCGCCCTGGCTGGCCACGGCAGGACTGCTGCCCGTCTGGAACGTCCCGCTCCTCGTAGCCGCAGTCGGCGCCCTGGTCGCCGCTGCCGGCGTGCGCCTGGGCGTCACCGCGCAACAGGCGATGGGCCGCTCGTGGCGGATCGGAGTCGACCAGACCGAGACCACCGAGCTGGTCACCGACGGACCCTTCCGGCTGATCCGCAACCCGATCTTCACTGCGCTGATGATGATCCAGACCGGCACCGCGACCATGGCCCCGACCTGGCTCTCCCTGATCGGCGCTGGGCTAATGATCGCCGCCTGCCAGGTGCAGACCCGGCTGGTCGAAGAGCCCTACCTGCTGGCCCGCCACGACACCGCCTATCGGGCCTACGCGACAGCGGCCGGCCGGTTCGTGCCCGGTGCGGGTCGCCTCCGCGACGTCACGGCTCCATCCACACCGCACCCCTCCGGGGGTCGGTCATGACCGGAGGACACAGCCACTCCCACGCCCCGGTCACCGCGACCGGCCGGCACCGCCGCCGCCTGGTCCTGGTGGTGGCCATCACCGCCGCGGTGTTCGTCGCCCAGGTGATCGGCGGACTGGCGTCGGGGTCGCTGGCGCTGCTGGCCGACGCCGGGCACATGCTGACCGACTCCACCGGGCTGATCATCGCCTTGATCGCCGCCACCCTGGCCGCCCGGCCCGCCACCCCGGCCCACACCTACGGGCTGCAGCGGGTCGAGGTGCTGGCCGCCATGATCAACGGCCTGCTGCTGACCGGGATCGCGGTCTGGG